>NZ_JBWXUW010000010.1:0-373 GCF_059901425.1 Fructilactobacillus sp. X2R1C3
TTATTTCTCGGTTAAAATTATAATTAAAATATAATTAATACAGAAAATAATATTATCTAGTTTTCAAAGAACAAAGTTGACACTTTCGTGTCAATGGAGAATAACGGGATCGAACCGTTGACCTCCTGCTTGCAAAGCAGGTGCTCTCCCAGCTGAGCTAATTCCCCAAAATATTCGATTGTCACTTACCAGTAACGATGGGTCTAAGTGGACTCGAACCACCGACCTCACGCTTATCAGGCGTGCGCTCTAAACCAGCTGAGCTATAGACCCAAAAGCGCGAACATTTATTTAACGAGAGTAAAACTCTCAAAACTAAACAAGACTTCAATTGTGTAAGGTTTCCGAATTTTTCCTTAGAAAGGAGGTGATC
>NZ_JBWXUW010000011.1:0-279 GCF_059901425.1 Fructilactobacillus sp. X2R1C3
TCTCCGAGCCGGTCACCTCATTGCCTGCGATCACGGCCAGCACACGCACACCCGGGGCGGTCACGTCCGGCTTGACCAGATCAAAGATCCCGGCCGGGCCGCGCGAACTGAAGTCGCCCAGCACATCCGGCGTATTGCTGATCTTGCTAGCCGGATAGGCAATGCCGGCGGTTGCGTTGTTGCCAACTCTCGACGCAAAGGTCCGCAGTGCATTGGCGTCCGACTGGTCGATGGCGAAGGCGGGAATGGTCGCCCCGGCCACGTTGGGCAGGATGGGGG
>NZ_JBWXUW010000012.1:0-274 GCF_059901425.1 Fructilactobacillus sp. X2R1C3
GCAGAACGCAGACTCGGAATCCAGGTCCTTCAGTTTAACGCTGATACTAGTTCGGTCACCAAGGGTGAGACCCTCTCCGACACCATCAAAACGCTTCAGGCGATTGGCGTTGACATCGCGGTCATTCGGCATCCCGAAAACGAGTACTACCGACAACTACTGGACGACAACCTGAAAATCAGCGTCGTTAACGGTGGTGACGGAAGCGGCCAGCACCCATCCCAATCACTTCTTGACATGATGACCATCTACCAGGAATTTGGCACCTTCAAGG
>NZ_JBWXUW010000013.1:0-268 GCF_059901425.1 Fructilactobacillus sp. X2R1C3
GTTCATCTCTCCGCCGCGGCACAAATCGGCGGCGTGCTGGAGCCGGTGAATGCAACACCGGTAATAATAGAAGACGATTGTATGATCGGCGGCAATACGGGTGTTTACGAAGGGACAATCGTTCGTCGAAGGGCAGTTCTTGCAAGCGGCGTCATCCTGACGCGGTCAACTCCCGTTTTTGATTTGCCGAATGATCGGATTCTGCGTGCGGAAGGCGATAAACAGCTTGAAATACCCGCCGGAGCCGTGGTGGTTCAGGGTACAAGAG
>NZ_JBWXUW010000014.1:0-264 GCF_059901425.1 Fructilactobacillus sp. X2R1C3
GTTGCGCACTTCCCCCGTACCAGCGAGCAGGTCTTCCTTCACACCGAGCGTACCAGTAGGGTCACGATCACGCGTAAATATATGAATCAATGGAAGTAAAAAGTAGGCATGATTCTCATTTCAGTTGTTAACGTACCGTAAGGCTCACAGCAAAAAAAACTTTCCGTATACCTGATAGCTTTCGGCGCCATGGTCTATGACGTCGAAATATGCACCGCACGTGCAATCGCTTCGGAAGCGACAGGAATCAAGTGTGCGCAAGGC
>NZ_JBWXUW010000015.1:0-261 GCF_059901425.1 Fructilactobacillus sp. X2R1C3
GAAGAATAAAGAAAAAAATACGCCTCTTGTAATTAATTCTTCAACAATAGGTGCAATAAGTGCCTGAAAAATAAATACAACTAATATGAAATACCAAGTGACATTAGAATAATCATGTTGATCCAATTTTGAAAAATAATGAGATACACATACATGATATGTCAAATAAATAACAAGTGTAATCACTAAATAAATGATATTAACATTAGAAAACAACTTTTCTTTTTTTGACTCAAATACATTATATTCAATAGATTGTTT
>NZ_JBWXUW010000016.1:0-261 GCF_059901425.1 Fructilactobacillus sp. X2R1C3
GTGTTCGATCGTGCGCCAACCTTGGGCTTTCGCCTGGATATCCCGGCCGGCACCGCCGTGCGCTTCGAGCCTGGCCAGGCGCGCACTGTGCAACTGGTGGCCTACGCCGGCAAGCGTGAAGTCTATGGCTTCCAGGGCAAGGTGATGGGCCCGCTGGAGGGCAGGGTATGAGCCGTATTTCCCGCCAGGCCTATGCCGACATGTTCGGGCCCACCGTGGGCGACCGCGTGCGGCTGGCCGACACGGCATTGTGGGTAGAGG
>NZ_JBWXUW010000017.1:0-260 GCF_059901425.1 Fructilactobacillus sp. X2R1C3
ATTTAAACCTATCAATCTGTGTGGGCACTCGTTGATGAATATCAAAACGTTATTGGTTCTTTTTCGAAAGAGCGTAATAGCAGTTACTTCGGTAACACAATGATTTCAATGAACTGAGTGACCAATACGAATAATTACTTTCTTTATAGAGAGGGGTTATTTGGCACAGTCAATTCATTACCATTCTGTTGGAATGGTAATAGCTTTAGAATTACATGTTCATGTTTACATGAATATTAGTTTTGAAGTCAGTATTCGTT
>NZ_JBWXUW010000018.1:0-256 GCF_059901425.1 Fructilactobacillus sp. X2R1C3
GGGTTGGATGATACGTGTAAAGGTATATCTATCCGATCTTCAATTAGCTCAGTGAATTTGCTTGAAGTATAGGCGACTTGGTGATGTGTTTTAGCTTAGGTTGACCTAATGAAGGTGAGATCCGTTACTGTTGTGAAGTATAGAAAGCCGCAATATCTTTTAAGTCTTGAGCGTCGAGTTTACTCCGTTGTGTTTGCATCATCTGAGCGTTAGTACCTAGTCGACCTCGGTTTGGTGAGCTTTCATTGTGTGATAG
>NZ_JBWXUW010000019.1:0-254 GCF_059901425.1 Fructilactobacillus sp. X2R1C3
GGGTGGACTTCACGCGCACACCGGTCACGCCGGCATCGTTGCCCAGCACTTCCTCGACCTGGTGGTGCCAGACGGTTTCGATCTTGCCGGCCGCGACCTTGGCGAACAGCTTGTCCTGCATGATCTTTTCCGCTTTGAGGGTGTCGCGGCGGTGGACCAGGTAGACCTTGCGGGCGATGTTGGACAGGTACAGGGCCTCTTCCACCGCAGTGTTGCCACCGCCGACTACGACCACATCCTGGTCACGGTAGAAG
>NZ_JBWXUW010000001.1:0-400736 GCF_059901425.1 Fructilactobacillus sp. X2R1C3
GCATCAATGAGTGGTAGTCAATCGACAAGCGACAGCCTATCAACAAGTGCGAGTGGTTCAACTAGTACTTCGATGAGCACAAATCACTCCGAAAGTACAAGTGCTAGTGCTTCAGTAAGTGGTAGTCAATCGACGAGTGATAGCCTATCAACAAGTGCCAGTGGTTCAACAAGTACTTCAATGAGCACAAATCATTCTGAAAGTACGAGTGCCAGCGCTTCGGTAAGTGGTAGTCAATCGACGAGTGATAGCTTATCAACGAGTGCCAGTGGCTCAACTAGTACTTCAATGAGCACAAATCACTCCGAAAGTACGAGTGCCAGTGCATCACTGAGCGGTTCTCAATCGACGAGTGACAGCTTATCAACGAGTGCCAGCGGCTCAACTAGTACCTCAATGAGCACAAATCATTCTGAAAGTACGAGTGCTAGTTCTTCAGTAAGTGGCAGTGCTTCCACAAGTGGTAGCTTAAGCAATTCCACAAGTGTGAGTGGCTCAACCAGTACTAGTGATAGTATTTCTACTAGTGCAAGTGACTCACTAAGTACCAGCACAAGTGGCTCAATCAGTACTTCAATGAATGACAATCATTCCGCAAGTACAAGTGCCAGTGCTTCATTGAGTAGCAGTCAATCCACCAGCGATAGCTTATCGACAAGTGCCAGTGGTTCGATGAGTACTTCAATGAGTACAAATCATTCGGCAAGTACCAGCGCCAGTGAATCAACTAGCACTTCAATGAGTGATGTCAACTCTGCCAGTACAAGTGCTAGTTCTTCATTAAGTGGTTCTCAATCGACGAGCGATAGTTTATCTATCAACACTAATGGTTCAACTAGCACTTCAACGAGTGACAACCATTCAACGAATACCTCAGAAGACAACGGTAATGCTACTAATAATCACGGTAACAACGGTAAAAATGCTGAAAAGAAGAATAATAAAGCAGACAAATTGCCTCAAACCGGACAAAGTAACAATGACCTAGTAACTGCTGCAGGTGTTATTGAACTCGCAATGGTTGGACTTTGGGGAATTCTTAACGGACTTAAGAGACGTAAGAAGAACCAATAAGCAATTTTAGCTAGATATTAAAACCATAAATAAAAAAGATTTTAATATCTGTTAACATTAAGCGATCAAATTCGAAATGAATTTGGTCGCTTTTTGTGTATGTGATAAGACTAAAAAAGGGGTCCCTGAAGTTTAAACTTCAGGGACCCTTTCATTAATTATTTACTTTTAAAAACGTTTGGTTTCATGTGCTGAATGACTCTGTTATTCATTAACACGTAAAGGATTACGATTTGAATCGGGGTTGCGATGATGTTTTTGACAATCCGGATTGGCAGGTAATAGAAAAACGACGTGTTGGACATGATTGAAATCCAGAGGGTGTTGAAAAAGACGTTAATCACTAACGTAACAATTACCATCGTGATCGTCAAGCGCACCCAACCGATTTTTTGGTGGTGATAAAAAGCAAAACTATATATCAGGGCGGCTAACACGGCGGTAAAAGTGTAACCGATGAAAAATCCGTAACCATTAATCAAGGATTGCAAGATATCTAAGATCACCGCCGAGATAGAGGCCCAGAACGGACCAAACCACCATGCGATAAAGACCGCTGCAATAAAGCCAAAACCAATCTCCAGATAACTGGTCTGAAACTGAATCTTACCTAGCACAATCTTAATGGCCATCAAGACCGCTAAATAGGTTAATCCCTTGGTGCTCAGGGGGCGCATCCCCCAATGTTCTAATTCTTTCTTCATACTGACATCTCCTTAGTGGAGCTGCCACCAAAATTGGCATAAATTAAAGTGGCGAATGCGGACCAAGCACCGCAAACTGTTAGTTTTTCGTTCAGCGTTCACATTCCGTTCCGCCGACACTTAACGCGCAAGGTCCTACTCCTAAATTTTTAGAACATTATAAGTATACTACTTTTTCGATAACGGTTTTGTTAAATATGGTCAGTCTGGGAATCGAACCCAGATGATCCGAGCCATCGCTGACCTACCATGACTAAGGTAAGAGAAAAAATAAGAAAATTGGTTTGATTAATAAGCAAGTATTAATCAAAGGTCCCTTTCCGATTAGTTCTCTTTGGAATTAACTACCTATGTATGATTTATATTTATAAAAGCCCCGCCAGAGGAATGTACAAATCATATATATTAAAGATCGTAATTAAACTTTTAAAATTTAAACATAATAAGTAGTTAAGTGCAGAGGGAAGAATCGAACTCCCGTTGTTAAAAGTTACCAGACTCCGCAATATTTTATTCATCTAAGATACTAACAGGAACCAATTATTAATTGAGATCATATGTAAAAATAATACATTATTTTAAAAGAAAATTAAACGTATTTTTAGTTCATAATGAGGTACTATGAACCGTAATAAAAAGACTAGTGCCCGTTTCTGGGTGCTAGTCTCTGGAAATTAAATTGTGATTACAAAATTAATTATTGAAAGCTAATGATGCGAAAATCATCGTCATCGGCAAAAATCTCAAAGTTAAAGACCTGACCTAAGTCGTAGTGTTCGACGTGATAGGCCACGTTGTCGTCAATGGCGTTTTCAAGTTTGGAGAGGTTTAGCTCAGAGATAAAACTGAGCGCATACTCCAATAACATGGTTGGATTGTCGATTAGGTCATGGAACTGACTCTCGTCGTCTGAGACCGTGGTGATGTTTCCTGAGAATTCGTCACCGATGGTGTTGACCCCGTTGTAGCATTTCTGCTTGAAGAATTGGTTGCGGATAAATCCCAGTCGGTTGGCCTCATCTCGGTCCTTGACCTGGTCGGTTTGGACCTGAAAGTTATCATCAGTTTTGTTTAGTTGACTGTGATTTGGCACAAAGTCCCAAATTGAGCGTTTGTCTTTGAAGGTTGGGGTGACGTTGTATGGATTTAAGCGGATGATTTCATGATCGTTAAGTTCGCATACTGGTAGCGATGAGTACAGTTCTTCTTTTTGTTGCTTCTTGATATAGGCATCCTGATACATCAGGACGAGATCGATCACGTACTGGGCGTCTCTAAGTTCGTTTAGTTTCATGGTATTCCTCCTTTCTGTGCCACTCAATATAGCAGGATTGAACCGTGAAAGTCTAACATATTGTTTATAAATTAACATGAAGTAGAGCAAAAATGTTTTATGTAAATATGGTTACAAAGTGCTATTATAATAGTATTTATTAGAAAAGATGATTTGACAAAGCAAAAGCTATTTTTATTAAATAGTTAACATTTGTTACTAAATTCACTATGTTACATCTTTTCTCAACAAATTAATTTTTGCGGGATTCTTTAACGGATTCAGCAGGAGGTTAAAATGAATATTCATAAATTAATTGCCCTAACGGAACCGAGTTCGCTTGTGTCAACCGTGATTCCCTTTTTATTGGGATTAATGTTTGTCAGCTATGATTACAGGAAAGTCGACGTTTTTAATTCTATTATTTTGTTACTAGCGTGTCTTTTAATCCAGCTTATGGCCAACTCGTTGGATAATCTGGCTGATTATCACTCCGCCCTTAAGACTTCTAAAAAAGCAGCCAAAAAGTTTCGAGAGCAAACTAACTCACTAGGAGTTAATGATATTTCATTTAAGGCGGCAGTGATTACGACTCTAATCTTTGCGCTCCTAACGGCCATCTTGGGAATATACTTGCTCTTTGCGTCCACGATTTGGCTGTTAGCAATTGGTGTGATTGGTTTTGTCATCAGCTATTTGTATTCTAGTGGACCATTGCCAATCTCCCACACGCCATTTGGTGAAATTGCATGTTCGCTGACGATGGGAGTAGGAATTACTTACACCGTCATTATGGTAAATGTGCCGGTAGTACAATTTAGTTGGCACCTGTTTCTGAATGGCTTTTTGGTGTCTACGCTTGCTCTGTTTCCACTGGCTAGTATCATGCTTGCCAATAATCTTTGTGACGTAAAAGAGGACATTCAGTTAAACCGTCATACCTTAGCGTCGATTATCGGGAAAAAGTGGTCTTTAGTGGTTTTCATTGGTAATTATGTTATGACTTACATCATGGTAGTTGTAACCGTCTGGTTGCGGCTACTTCCGGTTAGTACGTTACTGGTGTTGCTAACGATTCCTGTGGTCTATCGTCATGTGCATGAATTTATTCGTGTTCAGGACAAAAAACGGACGTTCATTCTTTCTGTCAAAAACAGCTTTTCAATTTTGTTAACGCTGATTTTGGCAGCATTATGCCAGCTGTTAGTGGCTCTTTTTTAAATTAATCTCTGTAAGGTGGAAGATGGATTCCATCTTTAACTTTGATATTTCGAAGTTAGCCTCACTAGCGTCTTTTTTTGCGGCAAAATTCCGCCATTTACCGGGATGGTGCTGATTCTCATCTCACCTTATGCTAGTTCTTGATACAAAGGCCTTTGGATCAAACTACTATAGGGAGATTCAATTTTATGAATAATAAACAAGCGGCGTTTCGTTTCTTAATGGCAGGCGACCACGAGGTTATGATTTTTGGCGTACTAAAACGTCTGGGTATCAGACCATTTTACGACCAATATCAGGACCTGGTGTCAGAAGGACGGCTGGCATTTGTAAGTGCGTATCAACGCTATCCGGGTGATCCGGCCGACGAAAAAAGTCGACTGAACTTCATTTATCAGGGAGTGTACTGGCACATTTTAGACCTTTTAAAGAAGGAAACTAGGGAGAACTCCAAAATTGACGTGGAAAATAGTACCGATCTGGATGTTATTTCCGATGGCGATGAAGACGTCGAAACACGCATCATGTTTAAAGAAGTCCTGAACCGATTGAACGAAAAAGAGTGCCAGCTGGTGATGCGACGGTATCGTGGCCAGTCGATGACAGTGATTGCGAAAGAACTGCATGTTTCAAGGAAGACCCTCTACCAGTGGAAAAAGCAGATTATCAAAAAGGTCAATTGGGGTAACACATTGACTAGGTGATTCGTTTCTAGTAGGTGTAAGGGGTTGGCCAACTGCCTTAACAAAATAAACTGAAGAGGATGGAAAAAATGAAAAGAAATTGGATGAAGACTAGCGCAACATACACACTTGCAGGAGAGGGTCACGCTGACGCCAAACACACTTTTAACAACCTGGTGCAAAACGTTTCAGAAGATCAGATCAAGCAGTTCGGTACGATTTTAGCGGAATTATCCGGTGACTCATTTAAAAAAGCAACGTTGAGTTCCACTGACACTTTAGACGCTGAATAATTAGGAGGATGAACATGAGAAATTTAGAATTAGTTTTTAAATCAGATCAAAACAAGGTTAAGACCATTAAGTTGAACTACGCTTCAAGCACTCTGGGTGAAGAAGTGGTCAAGAACGCCATGGATCGGATCGCCAAACTTGAGATGTTTCAAAAGGACGGCGTGAACTTGTACAACACACCAGTTTGTGCGCGTTACGTGGAAATTAAGAAGTACCCGATCTACCAAGCACCGGTGGTCCCAGCTGTTAAGTAAATATCGGATTCAGAAAAAGCACTTCATCTCGGATGAAGTGCTTTTTTGTTTGCGACATTGTTTGAATTACGTCACAGGGGTTCATTTTCCGAAATGGCGTGCCCACTGGTTTTTAATTGGTGCTGAAATTTTCGGTCACTAAAAGGTCGCTCATTTTGATAGTGTAAATACCATGTGAGGAGCGAAATCAATGAAGAAAATAATTAAATATGGATTACTTGGAATCGTTGCGGTACTAGTTGTAATCGGGTTGGGACTCTTTTTCATGTTTCACGACGAATTATCGACCCTGAACTCCGTGAAAAAGGTCAACAATTATCCCATGTACGAGATGACGTACAAAAATGACTATGGCCTAGATAAATTGTTAAAACAGGGGGCCTCAAACGACCAGGAGTTGGTTCAGTTTGCGTCCAAGCAACTTTTAAAAGGACTGCCACTTAAGATTGACATTCCCAAGGTGGCCTGCACGACGTTTTCGGCCACGACACCCAACGGTCAACACCTGTTTGGCAGAAATTTTGACCTGCAGTATTCACCGTCAATGGTGGTCAAGACGGCGCCGAAAGACGGTTACAAGAGTATCTCAATGGTTGACTTGAAGTTTTTGGGACTTAATCGACAGTCGATGAGCAAGTTTTCTGACAAGGTGATTTCTCTAGCGGCACCGTACATTCCGTTTGACGGGATTAACGAAAAGGGCGTGAGCGCGGCTGTGTTGTGGGTCCCTGACAAGGTCACCAATCAACAAACCAGTAAGCCGGACATCACCACCAGTGTGGCCATTCGGATGATTTTGGACCACGCTAAAGACACGAATCAGGCCATTAGCCTCCTTAAAAAGTACGACATGCATGCGTCGGCGGACGGCTGTTACCACTTCCAGATCAACGACGCCAAGGGTCACAGTGCCGTGGTTGAGTACGAAAATAACAAGATGTCGGTAATTCCGCAGACCGGAAATCATCAGGTTCTGACTAACTTTTACGAGACTCCAGGAAGTAAGTACCATAAGGGAATTGGTTTTGACCGGTACAACGTGGCCAACGGTAAGTTGAATCAAAGTCACGGAATTGAGACCGAGAAGCAGGGGATGCAGTTGTTAGACGACGTGCACGATGGACCTCACATGCCGTATCAAGACGATAGTCCGACCCAGTGGACCGTTCTTTACAATAATTCCAAAAAGACGATGACGGTGGTGACTGGGGCTAATTTTAAAAAGCAGTATCACTACCAAGTTAATTAATTTAAAGCACTTCATTGTGTATGAAGTGCTTTTTTTGTGCGTTATAATCGATTTAATGGATGAACAAGTTCGAAAGGAGGAAGAGCATGAGTTTACGGTTTGTTTTAGCGCCAGATTCATTTAAGGACAGTATGTCAGCCAAACAAGTGGCAGGCGCAATGGCGGCGGGCATCATTAACGTTGATCCGTCGGCCCACATTGATAAAGTTCCGATGGCTGATGGTGGCGAAGGGACCGTTGACACGCTGGTTGACGCCACTCACGGCAGAAAGATTGACGTCACGGTTGATGGTCCGATTCCTGGTCAGAAGGTGGATTCATTCTTTGGGATGCTGGGTGACGGCAAGACCGCAGTCATCGAGATGGCCAAGGCCAGTGGACTCGAGTTAATTCCCGAAAACCGCCGCAATCCGATGGTTACGACCACGCTTGGGACTGGTGAGTTGATTAGAGCTGCCTTGGATTTTGGCGCTCAAAAAATCATTATCGGGATCGGTGGGAGTGCGACCGTTGACGGTGGAGCCGGGATGGCAACCGCTCTTGGAGTCAAGTTCATGGACGAAAACGGGAAGGTTATCATTCCCAACGGGGCTTCAATCGGCCGCATCTCCGATATTTCGGTTGCCGGACTCGATCATCGGATCACCGAGACCGAGTTTGTGGTCGCCTCAGACGTGACCAATCCACTGGTCGGAAAGAACGGAGCAGCGCCGGTGTTTGGTCCGCAGAAGGGCGCCAACTCCAGTCAGGTCGTGCAACTGGATAACAATTTAAGAAGTTATGCGCACGTGATTAACGATAAATTAGGGATGGACGTTACCAGTGTCCCTGGCAGTGGTGCCGCTGGTGGCGTTGGTGCCGGACTGATGGTCTTTTTAAAGGCCAAGTTGCGTCCCGGCATTGAGATTGTGGAACAGACGGTCGGGCTAGAAGAAAAAATTAAGCACGCCGACTGCGTTTTCACTGGTGAGGGCAGCATTGACGCCCAGACTAAGTTTGGAAAGGTTCCGTTTGGAGTGGCTAAACTAGCCAAGAAGTACCATAAGCCGGTCTTTGTTGAGACGGGTCACATCGGTGAAGGTATTAGTGACCTGTACGATGCCGGGGTGTCGTCCGTGATTGACATCCTAGGCGGAGTGACGTCGACAGAGGAAGCCCTAAAAAGGGGACCCGAAAACATCGAACGCACCACCGAGAATATTATAAGAATTATCAAAGCCAGTTCGAAACTTTAGATTTTAAGTAGAAATAAGGTAGAATAAGCGTATGTAGTAGTGGAGTACGTTTACGAAATGGCGGTAGGAAAATGAAGAAATTTTTTTGGAACCTCTTAATTGTGGTCCTGGTCGTCGTCGGTCTTGGTCTGGTTTTCAATTCCCAGATTACTTCTTGGTGGGTTGGATACCAAGGCGGACAGAAGGCTAACAGTATCACCAAACAGGAGGCTAAACGAGGTAATCAGCGTAAGGGTGATTACGATTTTAGTAACGTAAAGGCGGTCGACGAGAACGCCATTATGAAGAGTCAAAAGGCCAAGAAGTCACCCGCAATCGGCCGTATCAAGATTCCGGATTTAAAGATTGATTTGCCCATCTTTAAGGGGTTAAACGACGATGATCTAACGATCGGAGCCGGAACGATGAAGATGGACGAGAAGATGGGGGAGAGAAACTACGTACTGGCGGGTCATCACATGAAGGACCCGAACGTGTTGTTCTCGCCACTGTCAAAAGCGAAGGTCGGACAGAAAATCTACCTTTCCAATCCTAGTAAGAAGTACACCTACAAGATTACCAGTAAGAAGATCGTCTCTGAAGATGACATCTCGGTGATTAATGATAATGGTAACCAAAAAGAAATCACGCTGGTCACGTGTGCTTCTGGAAATCCAGGTGAAACCAAACGTTTGATTGTGTCCGGTAAATTAATTAAATAGTTCAAAATAAAATACCGTATCGTTATTAATCTAATAACGACACGGTATTTTTGTGTCGTGAGTTGATAATATCAGTTGTTTTGAAAGTATTCGCGAAGTTTCTTTTTAAAGGATTGGGGTCCCTCTGGAATCGGGCTGGTGATCCACATCTCCAAGATAAAGAAAAAGGCCTGATCCTGCAGATTCATGATCATATGTTTGGGAATCTTTTGTTTAACGTGAAAGTTGGGAGAATTGTTCATGATGTTACTTTTATACTTTTTCTCTAAAAAAGCCATGAAGATGCCCTTGAGGCTCGGTTTAAGCAGGACGCGAATCTGATCGCGATACTTATATACAAGATCCGGTAGACAGTTAATCAAATTATTGACGTAGGTATCGTCGGGATCTCTTTCCTTATTAAATTCTTCATCAATTTGATCGCATAATGTGGTTTGGATGTAAGTGATTAAATCATCAATGCTTTCGAAATTATTATAAAAGGACTTTCTTGATACGCCAGCCGAGTCTGTTAGTGACTTCACGTTGATATCAAAGATACTTTTATGACTAGCTTGAATTAGAAATTCGTTTGCAATTAAGTTCTTTGTTACATTGGTTGCCATATTTTTCTCCAGAATTTTGATATAAATCATTCTAAGAGAGTTACTCACTAGCGAGAGTTGTTCTAACTCTTTTGGATAATTAAGGCTTTTTACACATTAAGCGACCATTGAATGTGAATTATATTATAGTGATTACAATATGATGTCCTTTATAGTTCTCCTGCATGAGTACCAATGTAAGCCTTGTAGATCAGTTTTTTTACGCATCACAAGAAACCATTTCGATCTTTTTAAATGATTCCTGATAATAAATTAATTTTGGAGTGTTTTCACATGCCTATTCTAACAGCGTTTAGCTGGTTATCTGATCTACTGGTTACGTTGGTGCTAGTTGTGGTTTGGATGACACAAAAATACCTATGTACTTTTTAACTTACTTCATAGAATGAAAGCGAGTTACATTACAGTTTCTAAATATATAGTATTAATGTTACAAAAATATTACATTTTTTGGTGATTATTTACACATAATGAGTAGTATGTGGGACCAAATCCGGGATATTCGACCAAATAAAAGCCTATCATGACGGTATTTTACACACATTGTGTAAAATACAATTGTGTTCAATTCAATTTCAGTTTGTGCAATAATTACTTCAGGCTTAGTTAGCCGGTAAGTATAGATTAATTTGAAATTAGAAGGGAAGGTTTTTATTTATATGTTTAATCGTGATAGCAAAACACATTATAAGATGTATAAAGCTGGTAAACGATGGCTGTTCAGTGCAATTACAGTCACGATGTTTTCAGCCGGGATTTCAGGCGGAATCCTTATGTCTAACCAACATAATGTGAAAGCGGATGTTACTAACAACACTCAGATGAATTCACAAAATAGTGATTCGTCTGATAAACAAGTTGTAGCACCGCAAAAGCAGACTACCAATGATACGGCAGCTGATCAGAACGTCACCAAGAGCGACGACACGGCAAACACGCAAACTGCCAGTGCTCAGGACACTACCAAAAATGATGACGCTTCAGCTAAGCAGTCCGACTCATCACAAAATCAGACAACTGATCAAAATGCGACTAAGAGTGATGATGCGGCTAGTCAAAAAGCCGATTCAACTAATTCTGATCAAAACATAGCAAAAAACAATGACACCACATCAGATAAGCAGGCTGACGCTGATGCCACTAAAAATGACAACGCTACAAGTCAAAAGGCCGATTCAGCAAAAGACCAAGCAAGTAACAAACAGACTGACCAAGACGCCACTAAGAGTGACGATGCTTCAAACCAGAAGAATGATTCCGAAAAGAACCAGGCTTCTGATAAGAAAGCAGCTACAAGTGATAACGCAGCAACTAAGCAAGACGCTGTGGTAGATGCTTCTGATCAGAACAATGACCTTCAAAGTAAGTCTAATAATGCCGTTTTGGCTAGTAACAACGACCAAAATAACTTAAAAAATGTGACAACTAACTTTGCAGCTGAACCGTTTAACGTCAAGGTTAGTGACCCAGATTACAAGGCCAACAATGTTCCATGGGTTGATCCAAATGCACAACACTTTACCTATGGTTTTGCTACGGTTATCCAAACTCCAAAGGATTCAACAACCAAGGTAAAATGGATTGTTTGGTCAACTGACCGATCCGGTGATGACGTTGTTTATGTTAATGAAATTGATGCTGACGGAAACCTTCTTCAAACCTACATTCTTAACCAGAATGGTCAAATCATCAATTCAGATAACATCGATGGTCTTCATTACCAACGATGGGATGATCGGACGACCGGAATGGGCTTTGACACTGATTCCGATTACCGTTTTCAAAAAAACTGGTTCTACAATAACCCACAAGGATTAAGTGATACTGCGCTTGGAGCCTTGAATACCTTTACCCCTGATTTGGTTACTCAGACCGTTACTTGGACCAACAAAGACACTGGTAAAGTAATGGCAACCCACCAGTTTACTGGAATGTCAGGTCAAACATATGAAATTACTGGAATGCCACCAGAAATTCCAACGACCTATTACATTTCTACTAAACCATCCAATGCTTCCGGAACTATTTCAAGTTTCGGTGTCGTTGGTACTCAGTGGAAGTCCCATTTAAAGGGTGGTTACACCACTACTTACACTGAAACTGATGATCACGGTGGTATGGACGTTCAATTAACTGATAAAGATGGAAACTTAGTTGCCGGAACTGACGGTCAAACGACTTATCATATTGATGCCAGTTACAACTATGACCCAACTACCAGACAGTACTCTTGGGATATTCCTGGATACGGACTTGTGGTTCTTTCACCAATTTACGTTCCACAGACCCGTAAAATTGAGTATCAGGTTGCTCCACTTGGAAAATTAATCCCAGTTGATTCCAATGGTGATCCAATTAATAATGGTTCAGATGATGTGCCATACCAGACTCAACCAGACGATCCAACTAAGGTAACGCAACCTCAATTACCAAACATTCCAGGTATGATTCCAATGGATCCAAACGATCCAACCAAGCCATTAAAGCCAAATTCTGATGGAACTTACCCATACCCAATCACTGATCCAGGTTCTGACACTAAGGTTCCTTATGGCCCCGCCACAAGTCAGGTAACCGATAACAGTGGTCAGGGTACCGTTACCGTTCACTACAAAGACGCTAACGGTAACACCGTTGCACCAGACAAGCAGGTCACCGTTCCATTTACTAGAACCGGGACTAGAGATAATGCGACTGGCAACATTACCTGGGGCGATTGGCAACCAGCTGGCAATGCCAACCCAGTGATTACCTCACCAACTGTTCCTAACATGACACCAGATCATGCAACTATTACTGGAAGTGCCACTGAAGGTCAAGATGATGTTCACACTGTCATTTACAGTGACACACTTACTACTGTAACTGATGATAGTGGTAAAGGGACCGTTACCGTTCACTACAAGGACGCTAATGGCAACACCATTGCATCTGATCAACAGGTCACCGTTCCATTTACTAGAACTGGGACTAAGAACGAAAAAACTGGTGACGTTAAATGGGGTGACTGGAAGCCAGCCGGAAACGCTAACCCAGTCATTGATTCACCAGCAATCACTGGTTACACCCCTGATCAAACAAGTGTAACTGGGGATGCAGCTGAAGGAAAAGATGACGTTCACACCGTTATCTATCATGCTAACGAAGAGCAAGCTCACGTTCAGTACATTGACCAAGATAACGGCAACAGTGTTATCAAGACTGACAACCTCAGTGGTAAATTCGGAACAAAGTCCGATTACAGCACTCAGAGTGAGATCGCTAGCTTAGAAGCTCAAGGTTACGAATTAGTCACTGACGGCTATCCAAATGGCTACGAATTTAATACCGACAATCCAACTTTCAAAGTTGTCTTTAAGCACAAGACTAAGACGGTTACACCAGATAATCCGGGTCAACCAGGACAACCAGTTGATCCAAATAACCCAACTGGACCTAAGTACCCAGACGGAACTGGCGTAAATGACCTAACTAAGAACATTACGAGAACGGTTCATTACGTCTACGCCGACGGTAGTAAAGCCTCCGACGATCGTACTGAAACGGTTACCTACACTCGGACCGCAACATTCGACCAGGTTACTGGTAAGATTATCAGCTACGGTGACTGGACTACCAAGAATGCCGTCTTTGATTCAATCGATTCTCCAACAATTACGGGATACACACCTGATCAAGCAACCGTTGGTGCTTTGACTACTACTGCCGATTCAACTAACTCAAACGTTACCGTTACCTACACTGCCAATGAAGAACAGGCTCACGTTCAATACATTGACCAAGACGATGGCAATAGGGTTATCAAGACTGACGACTTAACTGGTAAGTTTGGTTCCAAATCTGATTACAGTACAAAGGACGAGATTGCCCTCTTAGAATCTAAGGGTTACGAATTAGTCACTGACGGCTACCCAAATGGGTATGAATTTAATACCGATAACCCAACTTTCCAAGTTGTCTTTAAGCATAAGACTAAGACGGTTACACCAGATAACCCTGGTCAACCTGGTCAACCAATTGATCCAAATAATCCAGATGGACCTCATTATCCTAACGGAACTGGTGTAAATGATTTGACCAAGAACATTACCAGAACGGTGCACTACGTTTACGCTGACGGTAGTAAAGCCGCTGATGATCAGGTTGAGACCGTTACCTACACTCGTACGGCAACCTTTGACCAAGTTACTGGTAAGATTATCAGTTATGGCGACTGGACTACTAAGAATGCGGTCTTCGGTTCCATCAAGTCACCTGAAATTAATGGTTACACACCTGATAAGGCAACCGTTGGTGCTCTAACTACTACTGCCGATTCAACCGACTCGACTGATACGGTTACTTACAACGCTAACGAAGAAAAAGCACAAGTTAACTACGTCGACCAAGACGAAGGTAACAAGCTTATTCATACCGATGCTTTAACTGGTAAGTTTGGTAGTAAGTCTGGTTACACTACGAAGGACGAAATCGCTAAGCTAGAGGCTCAAGGATACGAGCTAGTATCCGATGGATTCCCAGGCGACGGTTACACCTTCAATACTGATAACCCAACCTTCACCGTTGTCTTGAAACATAAGACTAAGACGGTTACACCGGACAATCCAGGAAACCCAGGTCAACCAATTGATCCAAATAATCCAGATGGACCTCATTATCCAGACGGAACTGGTGTAAATGACTTGACCAAGAACATTACGAGAACCGTTCACTACGTTTACGCTGACGGTAGTAAAGCCGCTAACGATCAAGTTGAGACAGTTACCTACACTCGAACTGCAACATTCGACCAAGTTACTGGTAAGATTATCAGTTACGGCGATTGGACCACTAAGAATGCGGTCTTCGGCGCAATTGATTCTCCTGAAATTACGGGATACACTCCTGATAAAGCAACTGTTGGTTCACTCACCACTTCCCCTAATTCAGAGAACTCAACTGATACGGTTACCTACACTGCCAACGATGAACAGGCCCATGTTCAGTACATTGACCAAGATGATGGCAATCGGGTTATCAAGACTGATAACTTAACTGGTAAATTTGGTTCTAAGTCAGACTACAGTACGAAAGATGAAATCGCTAAACTAGAAGCTCAAGGTTACGAATTAGTCACTGACGATTATCCAAATGGGTACGAATTTAATACCGACAACCCAACTTTCAAAGTTGTCTTGAAACACAAGACCAAGACAGTCACACCAGATAATCCTGGTCAACCTGGTCAACCAATTGATCCAAATAATCCAGACGGACCTCATTATCCTAATGGAACTGGTGTAAATGACCTAACTAAGAACATTACCAGAACGATTCACTACGTCTACGCTGACGGTAGTAAAGCTTCCGATGACAAAGTTGAAACGGTTACGTTCACAAGAACGGCAACCTTTGACCAAGTTACTGGTAAGATTATCAGTTATGGCGACTGGACTACTAAGAATGCGGTCTTTAGTTCAATTGACTCCCCAGCAATTACTGGATACACACCAGATAAGGCAAGTGTTGGTTCAGAAACTGCCACTGCCGACACACCAGACGGATCTGTTACCGTTACCTACAATGCTAATGAAGAAAAAGCATTAGTTAACTACGTTGACCAAGACGATGGTAACAAGGTTATCCATTTTGATGACCTAAACGGAAAATTCGGTTCTAAGTCAGACTACAGTACGAAGGACGAAATCGCTAGACTAGAAGCTAAAGGATACGAACTAGTATCCGATGGATTCCCTACTGACGGATACACCTTCAATACTGATAATCCAACCTTTACCGTTGTTTTGAAGCACAGAACCAAGACGGTTACACCGGATAACCCAGGAAACCCAGGTCAACCAGTTGATCCAAACAACCCAACTGGACCAAAGTATCCAGATGGAACTGGTCAAACTGATTTGACTAAGAATATTACTAGAACCGTGCATTATGTCTATGCCGATGGTAGTAAAGCTTCCGATGACAGAGTTGAAACAGTTACGTTCACAAGAACGGCAACCTTTGATGAAGTTACCGGCAAGATTATTAGTTATAGTGACTGGACTTCAACTAACGCCGTCTTTGGTGAAATCAACTCACCTGAAATTACTGGTTACACTCCAGATAAGGCAAGCGTTGGTTCAGAAACAATTGGTCCTGACGCAACGAATTCTAGTGTTACCGTTACCTACAACGCCAACGATGAAAAGGCTCAAGTTGAGTACATCGACCAAGACGATGGTAATAAGGTTATTCATACTGATGGCTTAAACGGGAAGTTCGGTTCTAAGTCTGATTACAGTACGAAGGACGAGATTGCTAAACTAGAGGCCCAAGGATACGAACTAGTATCCGACGGATTCCCAGGTGACGGCTATACCTTCAATACTGATAACCCAACTTTCAAGGTTGTTTTGAAACACAAGACCAAGGAAGTTACACCTGATAACCCAGGAAACCCAGGTCAACCAGTTGATCCAAATAACCCAACTGGACCAAAGTATCCTGATGGAACCAGCAAAACTGACCTGACTAAGAACGTTACTAGAACCATTCACTACGTTGATAAGAATGGTAACAAGTTAGCTGATGATGTGGTTCAATCAACTACCTTTACTAGAACGGCAACGTTTGATCAAGTTACTGGTAAGGTAACTTACAGCGCATGGACGACTAAGAGTGATGTATTGAGTGGAGTTAACTCTCCAGTTATCAATGGTTACTACACTAACACTGCTTCAGTTGGTCAAGAAACGGTTAACGCTGATTCTAACGACTCCGAAGTAACGGTCATTTACTACGCATTAGGTCACTTAGTTCCTGATGTTCTAGGCAGTAACCCAATCATTTATCCAAATGATCCAAACAATCCAAGTGATGCTGGTAACCCAATTATCCCTGACATTCCTGGATACACTCCAGTTGATAAGAACGGGAACAAGTTGGTACCTGGCACTCCTTATCCGATTGATCACAATGATTTAGGAAAAGATACTCCAATTCATTATGTGAAGAATGCTGAACCAGAAACTCCGGTTACTCCAAACAAGCCAGAGAAACCTTCAGCACAACCGGAACAACCAGAACCAACTAAGCCAAGTGCACCAAAGGAAGTTCCGGCCGCACAACCGGAAGCTCCGAAGGCTAAGCAAGCACCACAAACTCCTGCTAAAGCACCGGCTCAACCAGCTAAACCACAAGAAAAGAAAGCTCCAGCAGCTAAGCCAGCTAAAAAGTCTGAAAAGAAGACGACGTTACCACAAACTGGTCAAAGTTCTGATAACTTCTTAAGCATTATCGGAACCATGCTTCTGTCACTTCTCAGTTTCTTTGGATTAGGAAAATGGTTTAAAGATAAGAAAGAAACCAAGTAAGTTTGTGATTTAAAAAATATGCGAGATTAATAAGTTTAAAGGCTAACATCCATTTTGGGTGTTAGCCTTTTTTTATATATTTTTAATAATTAAAAAATTCAGCAATTTATTAAGAAATGAATAAATTGCTGAAAACGTGTTGGCACTAGCATAGTGAGATTTAGATTTAAAAATTCACAACTTGAATTACCTAATTAATTGACAAGTTTGATAAACAGGATGATTGAGTTATCGTATTTTTTATGTATAATAAGTCTCCGTAATAATGAATAATAAGTATAGTTTGTGATTTATTATTTTGTAACCGCCATGGTACTAAGGAGTGTTTATTTATGTTTAGGGATTCAAAGAAACGTTTTAAGATGTATAAGTCTGGGAAACGTTGGATGGTTGCTGCCCTTGTCACCACTTTCACAATCGGTGGAATGACACTAGGGGCAAGTGCTGACACCACTTCAACGCAGGCCAATGCAGGAGTCGTTCCGTCTGAACAAAAAGCAGACCAGACGAGTACGACGACACAACCGGGAACCACATCATCTAATCAAAATGATGCAAACCCAAGTAGTTCAGACCAAGCTGTCAGTGCAACAGATGGTCAGACAAGGGATAACCAGAGTCAAACAGCTGATTCGCAAAAGCAGGCGGATCAACCAACTCAACCAACGACTGATTCACAAACTCAGGTGCAAAATGACCAGTCAAAACAGGATGATAGTAATCAAGAATCACAATCATCCACGAATAATTCTAATCAAGCAACTCAGGACCAGAAAACTGAGCAATCATCACAAGATAGTAAAACTGATCAATCGAAGACTGACCAGTCCAGTGATGTAAAGAAGCAAGATGATAGTCAACCAAGCGCTATTTCTGACAATCAACATCAGACGCAGGATTCATCAAAACAAAATGATGCAACAGCTAAATCTGATTCACAAACTGATCAGACAAAAACTGATGACCAGAAGAATCAAGGAACTGACACCCAAGCCAAACCGGATGATACAAATCAGGCTAAAAACGATGATGCCAAAAAGGCTAATCAGCCTAATCCGGATGTTGTAAGAAATAATCAACAAATGAATGCCGATACCACTAGTGACAACAGTACTCTGCCAAAGGGTATCAACATCACGAGTGATGCATCTCCAGACAATACTAACTTTAACCAGTTTGGGAGTATGTCAGTTCGAACCGACATTAATATTACCGATGCTGACGCTACCATCAATGCTGGTGACAGAATCGTGTTTAACATTGCCAACAGTACTGATCCCGGTAGTGATGTCATGATGAAAAAGGTTATCAATTGGAAGAATATTTCAATGACTGGTGGTTCAGAATATGGTCATTTAGTAATCGATGCCGCAAATGGTCAAGCTTATTACATTTTTGATAAAAACATTGCCTTCACAACGGGTTCGTTCTCGTTTACTTTGAACATTCCGTTTCAAGCTGACCCAACTGTTCCACTAGTTGGAGTTAACTTCTCAACTGAATTTCAGCAGGGTAATTCCACTTATTTGATAAACAAATTTTACTATGGATACTCTGCTTCTAATAATAATCAACCATCACCTGACCGAGTTCAGGCGCCTAACCTAGGATCTGGAATCGGAAATAACTATGCGGGTGTCGCAGCACCATACGATGGCCCAACTGCTAATAACCCGGTTTCAACTCCTACTTATGGTGATTCAATTTATAATCCGGCTAAGGGAGATCAACCTAGTTTTGCTAACGTGCTTTACCCAAATGGAAATCCTGACCCTAATTTGAATAACCTAACTGGCAGAACCTGGACCGTTGATATTCAGGGTGACGGGGCTTCGTTTGATTTAAACGGACTTCGTTTTGGAATTCCTAGTCCAGGAGTTTATTCTCCTGGATGGGCCGGACAGTATGCTGGTCAGTGGATTACGCTAGATCAGTTAAGACAAGTCCTTCCTGGTGTTCAGGTTCAAGTTGACCAGATTAATGCGAACCATGCTAGATTATCGATTACTTTCCCAGATGGGGTAACCATTCAATACTTACAGTTTACTGGTAATTTTATTGCGCCCAATACTGGTGGCAGATATTCCGTTAACTTTGGTTATCATGATGATCAGGGAACTTCGAGAAATAATAGTATTCCCATGGGTTTTGTTTATCAAACCAATGACCAACAAGGATTCTTCCCATCCATTACGGCCAGTGATAAGTCATTAAATGCGGACACCTTCAACATTGGTGATTTAGACAGCTACTTGCTAGATGGCGTAAGTTCAAATGACGTTCAAGATGGAACCAGCGATAAAGTTGAAATCTCCGATGATGCCGCTTTAAGAGAAGCCATTGCTAACAAGCAGGCCGGCGTTTATAACGTTACCTATAAGACAACCAATTCGAAGGGATTGACGAGTTATAAGACGGTGAGTGTCACGGTCGTTCTCAGTCAAGCAGTTACAGACTCAACCACTGGAACATTTACCATTCATTACGTTGATCAAAATGGTAATACCTTCCAACCGGATAAGGTCATTACCGCGCACTTCACTCGGACTGGTCAAAGAGACCCATTGACAAATAATGTTACTTGGGATGATTGGACAAGTACCGATAACACTTATGACATTCCATCACCAAGTTTTGACAATATGACTCCTAGTCAGAATTCAGTTAGTGGAACCATTAGTCCTGACGAAAATGGTTCAACAACAGTTACTTATACTCATAATACTGAAGATTTAAAGGATGAAACCACTGGACAAGTAACCATTAACTATGTTGACCAAGATGGCAAGCAGGTTGCACCATCGAAGACAGTTGTTGCCCACTTTACTCGGACTGGAACTAAGGATTTGGTGAGTGGTCATGTTACTTGGAACGATTGGACAAGTACTGACAACACTTACGACGTGACATCACCAAGTGTTCCTAACAGAACTCCTAGTCAGAAATCAGTCAGCGGAACGATTAACCCAAGTGATAACAGTGAAGTAAATATTACTTATGCTGATGACACTACGGAAGTGAGTGAGCAAGCCACTGGTCAAACAACCATCAATTACATTGACAAAACTGGTGGTAATCAAGTGGCACCATCAAAGGTTATTACTGGTCATTTCACCCGAACTGGGACTAAGAATTTAGTAACGAATGATGTTACTTGGAATGACTGGACAAGTGATGATGCTCATTACAACGTTGATTCACCTAAGGTTTACAACATGACCCCTGATAAATATCAAGTTATTGGAAACGTTGTTCGTGGAGAAAATAATACAATTAATGTTTACTACACACATGACACGGCTTCAGTAATTGGTACTGCTACTGGTCAAAGAACCATTCACTATGTTGATCAAAATGGTAACCAAGTGGCACCTTCAAAGACTATTTCCGTTAACTTCACTAGAAATGGAACGATGGACTTTGCCACGGGTGAACTTACTTGGGGACCATGGATGAGCGACGGTAGTGATACTTACAACGTTGCCTCACCAGAAATTGATAACATGACACCTGATAAGAACTCAGTTAGCGGGACAATTACGCCACATGAAAATGATTCAGTAAACGTTGTTTACACGCATAATACCCAAGCAGTAACAGATGAAGCTACTGGTCAAAAGACCATTAATTACGTTGACCAAGCTGGTAAACAAGTAGCACCATCCAAGACAGTTACTGCTCACTTCACTCGAACTGGAACCAAAGATTTGGCAACGGGCGAAGTTAAATGGAACGATTGGACCAGTGATGACGATACTTACAGTGTCGATTCACCGAAGATTGCTAACATGACGCCTGATCAAAATTCAATCAGTGGAACCATTACGCCACATGAAAATGATTCAGTGAAGGTTACTTACACTCATAACACTGAAGCAGTATCAGATCAGACAACTGGTCAGGTTACCATTCACTATGTTGATAAGGATGGTAACCAAGTAGCACCATCAAAGACGATTACCGCTCACTTTACTCGAACTGGAACTAAGGATTTGGCAACGGGCGAAGTCACATGGAACGACTGGACGAGTGATGACAACACTTATAGTGTTAAATCACCAAATGTTACTGATATGATTCCCGATCAAGCGGTTGTCGATGGAACCATCGGTCCAGATGAGATGGGAACAGAAAAAGTTACCTACTCTAAGGAACAAACTGGTGAGACTAACCCAACCCCAAATCATCCAGAGGACCACAACGGTGGAAATCCAACTGAGCCAGAACAACCAGATCATAACGGTAGTAACCCAACGGAACCAGAGAATCCAACTAACGGAAACAATGGTGAAAGTGGGAACAACACTAAACCAAACACACCAAATAACAATGGTGGAAATGGCGAAATGACACCAAATGATCACAATGGCAATGCGGTTCCTGAAAGTAATGGAAGTTCAAATAAGAACAACTCGAATTCTTCAGAAACAACCGCACCAGAATCCTCTACTTCAGAAAATAATCCCCATGTTAAGTCACAAAAACATGAGAATAATGAAGCTAAAGAAAATGCAACCAACACTAATAAAAAAGGTGAGTTGCCACAAACTGGTCAAGAAGATAACGGTGTCCTAAGTGCCATTGGAATTATGTTACTTTCAATTCTTGGTATCTTTGGATTAGGAAAATGGTTTAAAGATAAAAAAGAAACCAAATAAGCTTTAAATTAAATTGAATGGTCGACATCTATGAAATGGATGTTGGCCATTTTTTTGTGGCTAATTTATGGAAAGTTATTTAACAAAAACCGGGTTTAATGGAGTTTTTGAAATTAATTTGGTTGGAAATAAAAAAATTTTTGCAAATATTTTTGTGAATTTTACTCACACAAAATCGGTCAAAAAAGAATTGACAATAGGTAAATTGTGAACAATTGGATAATGCTTGTGTTATTTTAATCAATTAATTAAATGATAAATATTTTTTGACGATACTAGCTACAATTACCGTTAGACCAATGACAAATTAACTAACCATTTGTAAGAGGAAATTCAAATATCGGAAATTCGATAAAGCATACGGCTTGCTATATTTTGCACGCTATTTTTACGTAGTAATTATTATTTTGTAACCCCTCTCTACTAGTACGCTTTACAGAGATTGTGAAACATGTTAGAGGGTTGAATGCCGACATCATCGTGTTTACAATGTGAATTGTGAATATATAAACAGCAGTTTTACTATATATTCTGATAATTCACAAGATGTATTTTAGAACGAGAGGGGAAACCTTATGCAGAACAATACCAAGAAACATTACAAGATGTATAAAGCCGGAAAGCGGTGGATGGTCGCAGCGATTGTGACCGTCGCTGCTGTCGGAGGATTGACGGTTGGCGCCAGTGCTGACACTAATGGTCAATCTAATAATAATAATCACAATGTACAAATTATTAAAAAGGCAGCGTCCAGTCAACCAGTAAAGGGTGACCTAGTCACGACTTCTGCTCAATCGCAACCGGACAATCAAAATAAGTCGAATCCAGCCGTAACTCAAACGCAGGATAATCCAGCTCAAGCTAATACTAGTCAGACCACTGGGACAGCTTCAATGGCTAGTGCTCAAGCAGGACAAACTGACTCGTCTAAACCGACGACAAACAATGCGCAAGTGGACCAATCGTCAGCAAAGAATGGTAACGGTCAAACCGAAAAAGCAGCTCAGTCAAATTCACAACCGACTAATAACCAAGCCGCTACTAGTCAGAACGATGCACAAAGTAAAAATCAAACGACTCAACCAGCTCCAAATAGCGGTCAACAAAACGCAAATGACCAAAAGAATGACCAGGTTTCAGCTAATCAAGCTAGTCAAAAAACAGATAATCAAGGTGCCAATTTTAATAAACAGGTAGTTGCTCCAGAAAAGCAGACACCGAAAACCACTAATAACGTTCAGACTAACCAACCGGCGGTAATTAATCAGCAAGCAAAACAGATAACTAAAAACGTTCAGTTTAGCAATAAGGTTTATAACATAACGGCTGGTGCCATCGATGTTATGAAAGGTCAGCCAGTTCCGACTGATCCCGCTGACTACAGTATTACTGCTAGTGTAAATGGTACTCCATTAACGGTTACTTCCATCGATGTTTCAGATGTTAATAATGAAGTTCCTGGAACATACAAGTATGGTTTCACGCTTTCTGATGGCAGTGTCTGGACCACTGGAATTGTTCAAGTGGTTAATTTTACCGCTAATAATCTTGTTGTCTATCAAGGCAATCCAACTAACATTGATTTTTCCGATCCAGATAGCTATGACGCAGTTATGGGGAACCCAACGTGGCCTAGCATGGCCATTTGGGGTGTCTACGGTGGTGTAGATGCTAACAAGCCAGGAACTTATAACGTCATAATAATGGGAACTAGTGATCCCAATGGTCCGCAACTCAGTAGAACTGTTACCGTTGTTCCGATTCCCGCTGACGCGGTTACCGGTCACGACATCAGTATTCGAATTGGGCAAGCCGTTCCAGACGACGCTAAATCCTATGGTGCGACAGCTCTTAACCCAGATGGAAGTCCGGCAACGATTACTGGGATTGACACTTCCAAAGTCAATAACACTAAGGCGGGAGATTATCCGGTTGTCATTAGTGCGTCAAATGGTTTAACCAAGACGGTCTACGTTCACGTGCTCTTTAACCACACGAGTTTAAGTGCGCATAACCTGACCATCTACACCGGCGACCAGGTTCCAACCGACCCAGCAGCATATGACGCCAAGGCAACCGATTATGATGGCAATCCGGCTAAAATCACTAAGATTGATGTGTCGAAAGTAAACAATCAGGTCCCTGGCGTTTATCCAGTTTGGATTCACGCTGACAATGGTGAAACACTCGGTGTCACCGTTACGGTTGTTAAAAGTCGGATTAGCATTGCCGCTCACGGAACCAGCATCAGAATTGGGAGACAGGTTCCAACGTGGCCGAGTGCATACGGTGCTAAAGCAACCTACAAGAACGGGAAGCCCGCCAAGATTACCAAGATTGACGTTTCAAAGGTTAACAACCAAGTTCCCGGTGATTATCCGGTCACCATTACTTCAGATAACGGCGAAAGTATCACCGTGACCGTCACTGTTTTGAAGAATCACACACGTTTAAGTGCTAACAACATCAAGATTTACGTTGGTCAAAAAGTTCCAACCGACCCGGCAGCTTACGATGCTCAAGCAACCGATTACGACGGCAATCCAGCTCAGATCACAAACATTGACGTATCCAAAGTAAATAATGAGGTTCCTGGCGTTTATCCAGTAACGATTACCGCCAACAACGGTGAGAAACTGGGCGTCACGGTCACAGTGCTCCCTGACGAATCAACGCTAGTAGGCCACGGATTAACTATTTACGTTGGTGACCAGGTCCCAACTGACCCGCAAGCATATGGTGCCAGTTCCACTAACACGGACGGTACAGAAGCAAGTATCACTAGTGTCGATACTTCCAAGGTTAATAACAAGATGCCCGGTCAATATCCGGTTGTCATTACTTCATCAAATGGCAAGAAATTAGTAGTAACAGTGACCGTCTTAGCGGATAAGACAAGCCTTGAAGGTCATGGAATTACCATTCACGTTGGTGACCAAGTTCCTACCAATGCCGCTGCTTACGGTGCTAGAGCAACCAATGCTGATGGTACGGAAGCTACCATTACAAGCATTGACACTTCTAAAGTTAATAACCAAGTTCCTGGTCAATACAAGGTCATCATTACCGCCTCAAACGGGGATACATTGGTTGTTACTGTCACTGTCTTGGCTAAAAATGCACCAACTCCGAACCACCCAAGCAACAATGGTGGTAACGGCACTAACCCGATTACACCAAGTCATAACGGTGGCAACGGTAATGGTGGGAGCTCGGTAACTCCAAACCAACCAAGTAGCAATTCTGTCATGCCCGGTCAACCAACTAACAATGGTGGATCTGCGGTAGTGCCAAATAATGGTAGTCAGACCGGTACACCAGAAGCTTCAACGAAGCAGCATGGTAGCCAGGTAGTCGAACCGCAAAGTACACAAGCCATTCACCAGGCTTTCAATTCTTCGGAAACGAACGCTAAGCAGAATTCCAAGAACTTGCCACAAACTGGTGAGAACGACTCGTTAATCCTCGAGTTAATCTGTCTTGGTTTTATTGCTTCAGCAATGGCTTTGGCACTTTGCGATTTGAAACATCGGGTGAAATAACTCGGTATCATGGTTAAATACGAGAAGTTTGAAAAATTTGTTTAATTAAAGTAAATTAGTTCAAAAAAATAGCCTTCAGGAATTTCCTGAAGGTTATTTTCATTGGTCCCACTTCGTCACTAACGAGTGGCCCACGGTCACGATTGGCTGATAGCTTAAGACTTGATTGGTCTTGGTGTTGTACAGCACGTCGCCCAGCTTGTCGACGTTATCACCACCGTTTTGGTTGTACTTGGTTGCGTACGTGACGATAACGCGAATCTTTTTAATCGTTTCGGGACTGTTCGGATTGTCGTACATCTGTAGTCCAACCATTTTACTCTTGACGCCCATGCTTTTGACCTTATCCTTGGTCTGCTTGTTTCCCTGTTTACCAAAGACCTTTTGGTTACTGGCATAATTTGGTCCAATGAGTCCAGCTTCCTTTAGGACTTGGGGCCGTGCCAGGAATTGATCGTCGTTGTCGTAGGTATAGAAAATCTGGAAGAATTCGTTTAGGTTCTTGTAGGTCGTGTCAGCCATGTGCTGGTTTTGCAGAATACTGCCGGCCTTTTGATTGTCGGTGTTTAAAAGACGATTCTTATAACTCTTGTTTAGGGAGTTAAACCGTTGGTTGTACGTTTTTTGTTCGGCAGAAAGGGTGGCCCGATTGGTTTTAACCTGGGTGTTAATGGTGTCGTTATGAATCATCAGGGTGAAGATGGCGAGGAGCAAGACGACAATGATTACGAACATAATTGCTAGAACACTGACGTTTTTATTGAGGTGAAATTTGTTATTTTTAGCCATTGATTTCTTGGCCTCCTAACGCCACGAACGTGCTGGTCCATGAAGTCCCAACGAGGGTCGTCTTTCGTTTCTTGACGTTGTAGTTAACGACGTAATTCAAGATATTTGGTTTCTTGTTTTTCTTTGACGCAAAGGTAATGGTGATCATCGAGTTGTAGGATTGCGATTGATTGTCGTAACGAGCGTTATTCACAGAGACATCCTCAATCTTTTGGTTTAGGTATTTTTCGTTGTGCCCCTTGGTACTTAAAATGGTCTTAGTAAGCATTGGATCGAAACGGTCCCTTTTTAACTGCTTACTAACGGCTTGGCGCTGTTTGCTCGATTTGGCCGTATATGCCATCTTCATGGCCTTTTGGTAGACCTGGTCGTTATTTTTCTGAATGGCCGTGATGTCGACACCGGTCTGGTGTTGTTTCTGGACTTTTTGTGCGGTCTTTTTGGCGTTTAATGTATTGGTTTCCTGCCGGGTCGTCTTAATCTGGGTCATAAGTTGTTGGTTTTGGGCCTTGGCGTGATGAGTTGAGAATAACAGGCATCCCATAAGGATCACTAAGACAAAGATGATGCAGGATGCGACCGTCACACAAACTAGGTTAACGTCATGTTTAGACTTGTTCATAAAATACCCTCTAATTCTGGAAAATGTAGTTACGTTAATTATAGCGGCTTTCCGTGAGAAGTGTAAATCAAATTTCCGTTAAGTTTGTCTTGGCCGCAAGTGGGAAAGATTTTAAGCAAAATATTTTCCCTGAAATTTCATTCCATGTTAAATTGTAGGTAAGGAAGTGATAAGAAATGGCTAAAGTAGCTGTATTAGTAACTAATGACGTTGAAGATGTTGAATTAACTTCACCAGTTGAAGCTTTGAAAAAAGCTGGTCATGATATCACGATCATCGATAAAAAAGCTGGCGAAGAAATTACTGGCAAGCACGGACACAAGACCAAGGTTGACGCTGGAATTGCCGACGTCATCCCAGAAAGTTTTGATGCCTTGCTAGTTCCCGGTGGCTTTTCACCGGATCAACTGCGGGGTGACCCACGATTCGTTAAATTTGCCAGAAGCTTCTTGTTAGCTGACAAACCAACGTTTGCGATTTGCCACGGTCCACAATTGTTCATGCAGACGGGACTGGTTAAGGGTCGCACGATGACCGCTTATAAGACCGTTCAGACCGACATTTACTACGCTGGTGCCATTGTGAAAGATGAACCGGTGGTAAAGGATCATCACTTGATTACGAGTCGAACACCGGATGATTTGGATCAGTTCAACGCTGCCATTGTCGAAGACTTAATTTAAGCTAGAAGTAGTAAAAATGCTTTACGTATTTAATTACGTAAAGCATTTTTTTAATTATGGTTGATAAACGATTTGGCCGTTAACGAAGGTCATGAGGTTTTGTGCGTCGACCTGCTCGCCAATAAACGGCGAGTTGGTTCCCTTGGATTTCATGTTTTTGGTTGTAATTTGATGCGGAGCATTGAGGTTCCAGATTGAGAAATTAGCGTGATTGCCAACCTTGATTTGGTTTTCTTTTGAGAGCTTGAAGGCTGCAGTTGGCTTGCTACTCATCCATTCTAGTAGTTGACTCAAAGTCACCAGACCGGTTTCAACCAGCCTCGTGTATAACAGTGGAAAGGCCGTTTCAATGCCGGTGATCCCGAAAGCTGAATCGTTAAAAGAATGTCCCTTGTCAGAGACGGTGTGGGGAGCGTGGTCGGTCGCAATTATGTCGATGGTGCCATCCAATAATCCATCTAGTAACGCTTGCCGGTCTTTTTGGGTTCTAAGTGGTGGGTTCATCTTGTACATGGGGTCGTCACTGGTAATCATGGTGTCGTCTAGTAGGAGGTGATGCGGTGAGACCTCGGCGGTGACGCTCACGCCATCCGCTTTAGCCCGGCGAATCAGTTCCACACTGCGCGCCGTTGAGACGTGGCAGACGTGGTAGTGAACGCCGCTCACCCGTGCTAGTTCAAGGTCACGGGCTAGTTGGCTGGTTTCCGTCACTTCGGAGATACCCCTTAGGCCTAGTTTTCTGGCGGTTAATCCCTCATTAATGACGCCACCGTTCATTAACGAACGGTCTTCGACGTGGGCGGCCAGAGGCAATCCGGTTTGGGCGATTTCTTTCATGGCCGCGTACATGGTCTGGGCGCTCTGAATCCCAATCCCATCGTTACTGAAGGCCACCGCTCCAGCCTGTTTCATTGCGGCAAAGTTTACGAGTTGGTCGCCACGCTCGTTGTAGGTGACGGGTGCGAACTGTTTCACGTTGACAACGCCCTGTTGCAGGTTATGTTCAATCATCGTCTTTAGTTTATCGGGGGTGTTGGGGACGGGTGTAACGTTTGGCATGGCGCAGACGGTCGTGTAACCACCGTGAGCGGCCGCTTCACTACCGGTTTTAACGGTTTCCTTATCCGTTTGACCAGGGTCTCTGAAGTGAACGTGCACGTCCACCAAACCGGGCAGTATCACCTTATTCTTGGCGTCAATGACCCTGTCGGCCTGCGTCGGCTCAATTTGAGGTTTAATTTGTTTAATAACACCATCATCTAACAGTAAATCACGCTGTTTTAAAGCTTGATTTTGAAAAATTTGTCCGTTTTGAATTAAAATTTTCATCGTTAGTCAATTCCTTTAATATCGGCCTGATTGACGATGCCCTTGTTGACCAGGACGTCGGTCAAAATGGCCATGCGCATGTACATCCCGTTCGTCATCTGCTTAAAGATTCGCGATTTGTCGGCTTCAACGAGGTCGGAATCAATCTCAATTCCCCGGTTGACGGGAGCGGGGTGCATGATGATGGCATTATCCTTCATGGTTTGGTAGCGCTCCTTAGTTAATCCAAATTGTTCGTGATAACTGGTGGCGTCAAAGTCCGCCAGTTCTTTTCCGAGGCGTTCCTTTTGCACCCTGAGTAACATTACAATGTCGGAATCGTGAGCCAGTTCGTCAACGGTTAAGTGCTTACCGTACTCCTCAAATTTCGGGTCGTACCACTGGTCAGGACCCGCAAACGACACGTGCGCTCCGAGTTTAGTTAAAAGTTCCATGTTGGAACGAGCCACTCTGGAGTGGTTTAAGTCGCCGATGATTCCGACGTTTAAATTCTTGAAGGTGCCAAATTCCTGGTAGATGGTCATCATGTCAAGCAGCGATTGCGATGGGTGCTGACCGCTTCCATCACCACCGTTGACGACGCTGATTTTCAGGTTGTCATCCAGTAATTGTCGATAGTATTCGTTTTCGGGATGGCGAATCACCGCGATGTCAACGCCAATCGCCTGAAGCGTTTTGATGGTGTCAGAGAGGGTCTCACCTTTAGTAACTGAACTGGTATCGGCGTTAAACTGAAGGACCTGGATTCCGAGTCTGCGTTCCGCCATCTCAAAGCTGGTGTGAGTTCTGGTACTGTTCTCAAAGAAGAGGTTCATTGCGTAGGTGGGGCGGTTTAGGTGCACCGACTTGCCCTCTTTGAATAGCTGTGCCAGTTTAATCTTATGTAAAACCTGTTTCTCGTCCATGTCAGAGACTGTCACTAAGTCATGCTTGTATGAATATGCCATTTGATCCTCCTAGATTTTTACTTGGTTGAATTGCATAAATAAAGGGCCTACTACAAATTAACGTAGCACGCCCACTTTTTGACATGACCAGTTAACTTTTCAATCTCTCTGGATTGAATTAAAGTAGTCTCGATTTATTTGATAATTACTCTAACTAAATTTACGCCGAAAGTCAATTATTTTTTAGGCAAGTTTTCTCAGTTGACAATTGTGGGTGAGGGTCGTTATGATAATAACAATCAATCTTTAATTGGTTCAGAGAATCCAAAAGATTATTAATCCTAACTAAACTAATCGCGGTCACAACTATGACTAATGGGAACTTCTCTGAATGCCCACTAGTAGTTGTGACTTTTTATATACCAAAGGAGTTATTACAATGGATCACATTTCAATTGCAGCACAGATCGGTAACGAGACGTTTGCCCATCCCTTTTTAAACGCTGCCGGAGTCTTTGACGAAACCGTCGAAGAGATGAATCAAATCTTGAACTCAGAGGCAGGTGGCGTGACGACCAAGAGTGCCACGTTAAAACCACGTGAGGGAAACCCTAAACCACGTTACGCCGAAACAGAATTTGGCAGTATCAATTCCATGGGACTGCCAAACAAGGGACTGACATACTATCTCGATTACATCGAACAAAATCAGATTGACAAACCAATCGATTTATCAATCTCAGGGACCTCCCTTGGTGACAACATCACGGCGTTAAGAAAGATTCAAGACAGTAGCTTTACCGGTCTCTGTGAACTTAACTTGTCGTGTCCCAATGTGATTGGCAAGCCGCAGATTGGTTACGACTTTGCGGCCGTTCACGCGGCCATGGAAGCCATCTTTAGTTTTTACACCAAGCCACTGGGTCTTAAGTTGCCGCCATATTTTGACCTACAACAATACGATGCCATAAGTAAGATTTTAAACCAGTACCCTTTGACCTACATCAACACTATTAACAGTGTTGGTAACGGCTTAATTGTGGACGCTGACACCGAATCAGCGGTCATTGCCCCCAAGGGTGGTTTTGGCGGCATCGGTGGCTCATACGTCAAGCCCGTGGCGTTAGCTAACGTACGCGCCTTCAGAAAGCGTTTGAAGCCAGATATCAAGATTATCGGAACTGGCGGCGTTAGCACCGGGAAGGATGCCTTTGAGTTAATTCTGTGTGGGGCTGATGTCGTTGAGGTTGGAACGGCCCTTTTAAAGGAAGGTCCGAAAATCTTTTCACGTTTGGATTCTGAACTGACAGATATCATGCTTCATAAGGGTTATCATCAGTTGTCTGATTTTCGGGGGAAACTCAAGGAGCGACAGGACTAGTTTGGAACTCAAAGGAGAAAAATGGCAGATTATATTAAGGAACTCCGTTCGTTAGTCGGACATCGTCCATTGATTTTAAACACTTCAGCTGGGGCATTGTTAAATTCTAAGAATCAGTTGTTGCTTCAGGAAAGAACTGGAAATGATGATTGGTGTTTTCCTGGTGGATTTATGGAATTTGGTGAAACTTTAGTTGAAACATGTAAAAGAGAATTTAAGGAAGATTCCGGACTTAAAGTTGAGCCAGTATCATTACTCGCAACATTTGACGATGATATTTATACTTATCCTAATGGAGACCAAACTCAACCGATTACTAATTTATTTTTAGTTAAAAAAGTTGGCGGCCATTTACTAGAACATCCAACCAAAGAAACTAGTCAATTACGATATTTTGATTTAGATAATTTACCGCACTTTTTTAATCACCAGTCAGAAAAAATGGCTCAAACGGTGATTAATTATTGTAAACAGAATAATTAATTTAACAAAAAAGGGTGACCACACGATCGAATCGCGTGGTCACCTTTTTAGTTTGAACCTTAAACTGCGTTTGAAATTTCACCAATTGGACCGGGAATTAACAGCACTAACGCCATGCAGACGAGTAGTACAATTACAAGTACAACAGCAATCCCAATGATAATCTTAGTTGACTTGGGCATAATTTCCTCCTAATCATTTTTGATTAGATCAGTCAAAAAGATGAGCTCCCATGAATTGAAACACACAATCTCAATCTTTTTGAGTTTGATCTTGTGTTCCTCATTTAAAATGGGGTCAAACGGATCGTCAACGGCTCGTGAAATCAGTGAGAACTTGGACGGTTCTCGATTCTTCATGTAGCCAATGCGGTCTTTTTTCTGGTTCTTCTTGTTAATTGTGACGATTTCAAAATTCACTTCACTCCGTGACAGATAATCAAGGACTTCCTGAAGTGGATTCTTAAAAGGAAGGTCTTCAATTGTTTTAATTTGTGGTGTATCCTTAAGCCCATATTCAGTCGCAAAGGTCCGATACTCGATCATCTGTTTTAAGTATGGAGTTCCCGTGTTAAAGACCGGAACTTCTTTTGTCAGATCGATTAATTCGTAGTTATCAAGGCGACCTTCGAGGTCAATGGTCCTCATCAGCGCATACTTGTCGTTATGTTTTAAAACGTAACCAACGTCGAATTTGTTTTTCCGTTCATTTTCAAAATATTCCACCATCGTGGTGGGACTGAGTTCATCAATATCAATGTCTTCCATTTCATTCACCTCCTGGGCTCAATCTCATCATACCCAAACGCTCACGATAGTACAAACATTTAGAAAATTGAGTTTAATTGGGTGTAAAATAGATACCAGAAGAACTAATAAAGGGGAATTTCATGTTAAAAAAACTTGTCAAGACGCGTCAATTCAAAACATTATCGCTGGAGTTCGTGGCGTATGCTTTCGTCATTTTAGACTTACTCTATTATGAAGCTTTTCACCTGTCGGCTGAAATCAGTCTGATTTTCATTTTCATGGCGGTTCCAATGGCCTTCTTTGAGTCAAAGGGGAAGGGCTATCAGTGGTCGTGGTTAGCGGCCTCAACCTTGATTTGTGGAGCAGCCGCTTCGGTGATGAATCGACCGTACTTTGTGTTGGCCGTGTTGTTCTTCACCGCCGTCTACGCCTTCATGATTTATCACCCGATTAGTCTGTATCCCAAGTTTTGGATGATGTTAATCTACTGGATGGTGTTCATCTTGGGATGCGACATCATCACGTGGACGGGACGCAAGATTAATATCGTGACCGAGAGTCATAAGCAACTTTTGAGCGCTAATCTCGAAATTATTGGAATTACCCTGTTAGTGATGGTGATTTTGACGGCAATCGGCTACTACTTGATTCACCGGCAGTTAGAACCCTTACTTATTAAAAACAGCATCATGTTCTGGATTAACGTGGTGTTGGGCGTTCTACTGGTCATTCAGTCGGCGGTCGTGGTTTTCTGGTTGAAATTTGGACCGTTCAACCTTCACCTTGGTCCGCATTCCGTCATTGGTGGTTTCACGATGGTCGGCGGTAGTTTGATTGCCCTGCTGATTTACATTGAACTGGTGTTTATTATCATTAATTCGATTTGGTCCAGTTACACGATGGGCAAGTGGCAGGTCGTAAGTAGCTTCGTTTACTTGGACCTAGTGCTCGTGTTTATCATGCTGCTTCTGGGTAACTCATTAATTTAAATAAAATTGACAAAATAAAATGACTTCACGTATTTGAGTACGTGAGGTCATTTTTGGTTTGCTTAACCTTTGAGATACCAATCAATTAGCAATTGGTCGTCTGAATCGGGATTGATAATAATTTGACCCATATCATTAGTTTTAGTTTTTTGAGCCAGATTTTTACTCAACAGATTATTCCAAAAATGTTGAATTTTTTTATCATCATTTTTCATGTAAATCCCTTTTAATTAATACTTAATTTAAAATGCCATTACCAACAACTTAATTCCTTCAACGATGAAGTAGATGCCGATGAAGATAATAACAACGGCATTTGAAAGGTATGGAGTAAACAATAAGATAATTCCAATGATGATTCCGATGATGCCGGCCGTTACGATTAACCAGTAGTAACGTTTGGCTGACTTCTGTTGTGCTTTGGTAGCCGAGTAGATGCTTAGACCAGAGTCAACGATGAACCAGATCGCAAAGGCGATGGCGATGAGGTAGAAGCCAAATGAGCGGCTGAATAACAGGATCAGACCAATGATGATATCGATAATTCCATTGATGATAATCAAGTATCCCGAAACATCAAAGTTCTTTTGCAGTTGATGATGAAGTACCAAGTGATACAGACCAATGCAGAGTGCCACGATTCCTAAAATAACGGCTAGTGCCTGCAGTGTGGCAAATGGTTTGATGAAGACAAAGAGTCCGGCGGCAACAAAGATAATTCCCGCAATTAAGGCCCATCCATCAAACCCTTTTTCTTTTTCATTAAACATATAAAACGCTCCCTTTATTTAAAGCTATTACGTGGTTAATTATAACGTAGTTTGTAGGGAATGGTGAAAATAAAAAACAGCTGACTTCATGCCAACTGTTAGAATTTAATTTTTAATAAAATGAAGGTTTGGAAAGATCCTCAGTACCAGGTTCAACTACACCAATGTCTTCACGTTGGTATTTGCTTGGGTCTTCAATGATGCTGACGATTAACTTGGCAATGGCCTCCCGGGTGACTTGAGCACCCTTAAATGGCTTACCGGCGGGAATAACTTCGTATTTTTCGTTATTCTTGTCGTTATACAGCCAGGTCATCTTCAAGTAAGTGTAGTCGATGTCGGAGTCAAGCAGTTCCTTATAGGCTTTCTTGGGATCAGCGTAGGTACTGCCAATCATCTCGTTGTTCCACTTCTTAAATGGTCCAACGACCGTATCGTCAACGTCCAGGAGACCAGCGACGATTAAACGTTTAACGTCTGCCTGGTCCATGGCCTTGATAACGGAATTCATTGCCTCAGCGTGGGGAACATCTGAAAAGACGATGTCTTGGCCTTTCATGACGTCGGACAAAGTTTCATCATCATTGATGTCACCGTCAACGACAGTTTCTCGTTTGGGGTCACTGACAGTTAACCGACTTTTAGCGTTACGAGCTAGTAGCGTCATGTCAACGTCAGTGTCCTTTAATAACTTTTGAATTACGATGCTAGGAATTTGTCCCGCGGCACCTAAGATTAGTACTTTTTTTGCCATATGCAATTCCTCCGTTTCTATTCATCACTTTTGACGCCCTTAGTGTGACGCATTTCGTAACGAACTACAAATGTTATGAACGCCGAAAACAGTAAAATAATGGCGACAATCGTGTACGGATAGTGCGGATTAATGTCCATTAGGACTCCGGAAAAAATGGGTCCGATGATGTTACCGACACTGGTTAGTGACATGTTTAAGCCGTTGATTAAACCCTGGTTATTCTTGCCAAAACGAGTCAGCAAGGTCGTGATGGCGGGCCTTAGCACGTCAAAAGCACAGAAGACGACTAGGGTGGCAATGATGACTTCGATTTTACTGTGAGCAAACAGGATCCAGACGATACAGATGGAACTGAGGATGAAACAATCACGGATGAGACCCAGTTCACCGCGCATTCGGACTAAGCGGTCGAAGAAGACCACCTGAAGAACCAAGGAAATCATTCCGTTAATGATTAGGACAACGGCAATGTTATCAAGGGTAAAGTGAAAGATCTGGTTCACGTAGATCGTGTAGATACTTTCAAAGCCCTGCAGGCCAAATGATGAGATTAAAATCATGGCGAAGAGGGCAATCATGGCACCGTTTAGGATGGATTTCAGGCCCTTTTCGGTAATGTGGACCTCTTCCATGACGGGATTTTTTTGATTGGTCTGTTTGATGTGCTTGGGAAGTCCCACCACGAAGAAGATGACGGCAATGATGCCAAGAACGCCCGCAAACCAGAACGGGGTTTTGTACCCAAACTTGGCAAGGGCACCACCAATTCCGGGACCAATGATTAAGCCACCACTAAAAGCGGCCGATAGCAGGCCAATGACCTTGGCCCGTTGTTCTGAAGACGACAGGTCAGCGGCCATTGCCATGGACGTTGGCACCACCATGGCGGCCGAAATTCCACCAATTAGTCGGGAAATATCGAATAACAGCAGTGTATTAGAGGCCGCAAACATCATTTCTGAGACTGAATAAAGGATTAGACCCCCAGCCAGAATCGGCGCCCGACCAATCTTGTCAGAGATCCGGCCGACAAATGGCGATCCGATGAACTGAGCTAGGGCGTACAGGGAAGTCATGGTTCCCATCTGAGCGGTGGTTAAATGATATTCGTTTTTAATGAAGGGTTCGACTGGAATTACCAGACTCATCCCTAAACAAATGATAAAGTTCGCAATAATCAGGATGAAAATTGCTCGTTTGGCAGCTTTTGACACGTCGTCCCCTCCCGTTTCGTTAAGTAATATCATCCATTTTAGCACGGTATCACGCGCTTGCTCCAGTCCCATTCTGAGAAATTGTGAAGTCAGATAAGTTGAAAAGCCGTGGTTTCGGACTTACATTCCGTAAGTTAAATTTTGATTGCAAAGCGTTACACTTATTAATTGTAATTGGAAATAAAAATCAATAGAATGGACGCAACGAGAAAAGAAGGGATGATTGCATGAAGAAGGAAGAATTAGAGCGTAATTTAAAAAAGTATGCGGAATTGATTGTCAAGGTCGGAGTAAACGTCCAACCGGGTCAGACGGTCGTTCTGTATATCTCTGATCATCACCAGGACTTGGCTCACATGATTGTCAAAGAAGCTTATGAAGCCGGGGCCGCCGATGTAATGGTTAAGTGGGATGATACCTTAGTTTCTAAGCAGTTCTTAGAACACGCTAGTGAAGAGCGCCTAGAAAAGATTCCCCAATACATGATTGATGAAGCCAACTACATCGTTGATAAGCACGCCGCTCGGATCTCAGTTTTGTCGGAGGACCCGGCTGCTTTTGCCAAAATCGATCCCAAACGAGTGGCCAAAAACACGGCGGCCATGGGGAAGGCCACGAACGCGGTTCGGGTTGCCACACAGAATAACGACTTAACCTGGACGGTCGTGGGTGCCGCTGACACCGCCTGGGCAAAACAGGTTTTTCCTGATTTATCGGATGACGAAGCCGTTGACAAGTTGTGGCGCGAGATTTTCAAAACCGCTCGAGTCGATAACGATGACCCCATTCAGGCTTGGAAGGACCACAAAGACAAGCTTCAGGAAAAGGCAGCTTGGTTAAATGAGGAACAGTTTAACACACTGCAGTACCACTCTCCACGAACTGACATGGAGGTCGGATTACCCAAGCACCACGTCTGGGTCGGGGCTGGCAGTACCAGTGTTGACGGCATTAAGTTCATGCCCAACATGCCAACCGAAGAGGTCTTCACGGCTCCTGACAAACGCCGGATTAACGGTCACGTCACTTCAACGAAACCGTTAAGCTATTCTGGCACTTTGATTGAAGACATGGAATTCATTTTCAAGGACGGACAGGTTGTAAAGGCCACCGCCAAGAAGGGGCAAAAGACACTTGACCACCTCCTTGCCACCGATCCGGGAGTTCGTTCGCTCGGCGAAGTTTCACTGGTGCCGGATCCTAGTCCAATTTCACAATCGGGCATTATCTTCTACAACACCCTGTACGACGAAAATGCTAGTGATCACATGGCACTTGGAGCGGCCTATCCATTCAGTGTTGTTGGAGGGACAGAGATGAGTCCAGCAGAACAAGATCAGGCTGGCTTGAACAGCAGTCAAGAACACGTTGATTTCATGATGGGTTCTGACGACATGAACATTGACGGGGTTAAGGCTGATGGGACGGTCATTCCCGTCTTTCGTAACGGAGACTGGGCCTAGTGGAAAAACCAACTGAAGTGGCTCATCCGCTCACGATTGCGTCCACCACTGACAACAACATGGCGCTGCCGCTGGCGATTAATTACACTTCTATCCTTTTAAACAATCCTGACGCGGACTTTGAGTTTTTTGTCGTTAACGATCATTTAAGTCCCGAAAATCAGAACTTAATTGCCACGCTTCCGAAGCTTTTTAAAAACTGTCAAACGGTGAAATTTTTAAAACCCCACGAGGACCGCTACCAAAAGGCCAACACGGATGCCCCAAACAGCATCATCAAGCGCAATACTTACTATCGCATTGACATTCCGGAGGAGATTGACCGGCCGAGAATTCTCTATCTTGACGCTGATATGATTTGTGTCGGTGACATTTCGGGGCTTTATCACGCTGATCTAAATGGAAAGGTGATTGGGGCCGTCGAAAACGCTGGTTATTTGGACCGCCTGCGTGAGATGGGAGTCAGTGAGAAAGCTGACCATTACTTTAACGCCGGCCTGTTACTAATTGACACCAAGAAATGGCGGGAAAACGGTATTTCTCAAAAAGCTCGTGAACTTGCCAATGACCATCCGGAAATGTTGCGGTTTCAGGACCAAGATGCCTTAAATGCCATTTTTAACGGTGACTGGCAGTCACTACCCTCCAAGTACAACGTGCAGAGTAACCTGGTGAAGGGCAAATACCGTAAAAGTGAGACAACGGATGGGCAGCGTTCTCAAGTAGAGGCATTGGACCATCCCGTTATCGTTCACTACACGAATTTCGATAAGCCATGGATTGTCAAGGTGGATCATCTGCATCCCTTGAGAAGTCTGTATGATGAGTACCAAAATAAATTACTGAATCAACTAGCGTGGTACGTTAGTAATCAGCACTAGTTCTAAATCCAAAAAAGCACCTCAGAATTTTCTGAAGTGCTTTTAGTTTATTTAAATAGGTAGATGATGATGGTGCCAATCATGTAGGTCAAAATGTACAACATGACGATCAGGGAAGTGTTTTTAACGATGACGTTATAAATTTCTTCCTTGTTCTGATTGACATTAAACACTTTGACTTTGGTCCAAACGTATGGATAGATTAGAATGGTCAGTAGGGCAAAGTAGGGAACGATGCCGACTGCCAAAGAAAGAATTGGAATTACGATGATTGAGAGCCAGTAGACCCAGTCAAACACCCTTATGGCGTTCTTTTTCCCGATGTAATCGACTAGCGTGTGACGGTTATTACCGATGTCTTGTTCGAGGTCACACGTGTCGTTTGCGAGTTGAATGATGAAGAAGAGGATAAACGGTAATAGTGTCACCAAAAAGGCGTCCAGCACGCTCATAAGGGTGAAGTTCCAGCGGTGGATACTTCCCATGTACATGTAAATGAGGGGAACAAAGAACGGAATTAACGTGGCCACCGCTAACTCACAGAGTGGCGTCGCGTCTAAAGGCTTTGGTCCCGCCGAGTACGCCAGTCCTAACAGAAAGCCAATCACACCGATCACTAGGGTCGGCCATCCGGTAAAGTAACTCAGGATCAAACCGGCGATGATAATAAAAGCCGCAAAACCGTACAACCAGTGACGAATCATCGTCAAACTCAGGTGGTTACTCCCGATGGTACTCGTACTGTGCTTGTAGTCCGTCTTGTCGGTGGCGTGTTCGTAGTCTTCAAGGTTATTCTGCATGTTTAAAAAGAGGTGCAGGGCGATGACAATCACGAAGGCGCAGATGGCGTACAGCCAGTTAAACGAGCCGTAGTAATAGTAAGAAAAACTAGCCGCAAGTATGAGCCAGGTCACGTCCAGCGGCGTTGTGTAAATCTCAGTTAGTTGATAAAAATACTTCCAGGTCATGATTTACCTCCAGTGTAAATGAATTAAAGAAAGATTTTGATAAGGGTTCCGATCATGTAAGTAATGATATACAATCCCATCAACATTGTCACCCCACCAACAATTTGGTGGTAGACTTCCTGCTTGTTCTGATTGGTTTGAAAAATTTTGACTTTCTTCCAGGCCAGCGGATAAGCCAAAATAATTAAATTTGAGATGACTGGGACGTATCCAAAGAAGGATAAAATTGGTATGATTAAGATTGTCAACCAGAAAACAATTGTAAATAATTTAATTGCGTCTGACGGTCCGATGTAATACACCAGGGTGTAACGTTGATTTCCGATGTCTTCTCTTAGGTCACAGGTGTTGTTGGCGAGTTGGGTAATGTAGGCCAACACAAACAGGAACATGGTGACCAAGAAGACGTCTATGACACTGTCCCAGGAGAAGCGAAAGCGATGAATGCTTCCCAGATAGACGTAGACTAGCGGGTCAAAAAACATGATGAGCATGCCGGTCGCAAGTTCACAAAACGGAGTGGAGTCCACTGGTCTGGGGCCCGCCGAGTAGGCTAATCCGAGGCCAAAGCCAATAATGCCAATGATTAACGTGGGCCAACCAGTGAGGTAGGCGAGCGTGAGTCCAAGGATGGCAACAATTATCCCCATTGAGACGACCCATTTCCAGATCATCCGGGTACTCAGATGATACTTGCCGATGATACTGGTGGCGTGCTTGTAGTCGGTCACGTCGGTCGCGTGTTCGTAGTCTTCAAGGTTGTTATGTAGGTTTAAAAATAGGTGCATCAGGAACACGATGAAGAAGGCCCAGGTGGCGTACAGCCAGTTGAAAGAACCGTAAAAGTAGTACGAAAAGCTGGCACAGAACAGTAGGATTAAGACGTCGACCGGGGTGGTGTACATCTCGGTTAGTTGATAAAAGTATTTCCACTTCATTGTTTTGCCTCCGAAAGTCATTGTTAATGTTATTATTATTAAGGATAATGCTGTTATTATAGTACCATGAAAATATCGTAAAGTTACCATAAAAAGGAAAAGACATGAAAACAACCATTTGGAATAAATTTCCTGAAATTGAATCTGAACTGGTTCAAGTTCAATCACTCATAAGTAAAGAGATTCAGGTTCCTGAGGCCAAGTTTGAACGGGGAATCGAAGAATTAATTAACGGAAACGGCAAGATGCTAAGGGCGGCGCTCCTGTTGATCGCAGGTAACTTTGGCACGGAAGCGGTGGAAAGAAAGAAGCTTTTACAGGCCGCCGCTTCAATTGAGGTCATTCATTTGGCCTCTTTGGTCCACGATGATGTCATCGATCAATCAGACCTTCGTCGGGGTGAGAATACGTTAAACGCCCAGTTTGGCCAGCGCGAAGCCATCTACCTTGGTGATTACCTGTTCACGAAATACTTTGAGATGCTTTTGGACTACGCTCCGAGTTTTGATAATTTGCGTTACAACGTTGAAAGCATGAAGGACGTCTTGTTTGGTGAATTGGCCCAGGACGAAAGCAAGTACGACTTAGACCGAAGTGAACAGGACTACTTTGACTCGATTCAGGGAAAGACGGCGGAACTCTTCAAAGTGGCAATGGGGGAAGGTGCCATTCTGTCGATGGCCGATGATGACACCATCCAGATTGCCGAAAAGATTGGATTGAACTTTGGGATGGCGTTTCAGATTCGAGACGACCTCTTAGACTTTGAGCCAGACGTTGAGACCGAAAAGCCTACCCTGCACGATGCCAGTGAGGGTGTGTATACCCTGCCCGTCATTGAGACCTTAAAGACTTCCGACGGTCCGCAGTTAAAAAAGATCCTAAAAAAAGACCAGCTTAAAAAAGCTGATCTAAAAGAAATTGCTAAAATTGTGAGTGACAGTGGCGGAATGAAAGCGGCGCGTCAGATTTATACGCAGTACTTAGACGACGCTTTTGACCTAATTGCGCAGTTGCCACAATCTGAAAGTACTGCCGTTCTTAAAACCATCATTTCGGAATTGTTTCAGTACTCTAAATAATCGAATAATTACTTACCAACGTCCATTGCGTACAGTCTACGATAACGGGCGTTATTTTTATACAATACTTGTGGGTTTCCTTCCATCTTGATGACGCCGTTTTCAAGGAAGATGACTTCATTCATTTCGTCTAAGCCTTGAAGGTGATGGGTAACCCAAATCACGGTCTTGTCTTTTAGAACCCGACTGATGGTGTTAATCAGATTATTTTCGGTAATCGGATCCAGTCCCACGGTGGGTTCATCAAGTAGGACAATTGGGTTGTCCTGCAGGAGGATCCGAGCCAGCGCAATTCGTTGCCGTTGTCCGCCAGAGAACCTGATTCCGTTTTCCTTGACGTTCGTGTCGTAGCCGTCTGGCAGTGATTCAATGTAGTCAGACAACCCCACGGCCTTGATGGCCCTTTTGACGTCTTCGTCAGTGGCATTTTCGTTTCCAATCCGGACGTTGTTTAAGACCGACGTGTCAAATAGAAACGGACTCTGGTCCAGCACACTGAACCACTTGTAGCTGTCGGACTCAAACTTATAGGCGTCGACGTTGTTGATTAAGACGTGTCCGGTCGTTGGTGTAAGCGCTCCGGTTAAAAGCTGCAAGAGGGTCGTCTTTCCAACTCCACTGGGGCCGATGATTGCTAACTTATGGTGTTGATCAATCTTAAACGAGACGTCTTTGATGATGTCATTTGCGTCGTCCTGGTAGTGAAAAGTAACGTGATCGAGTTTAATGGAATTAAAGTCAGAAGGGGTAGGCAACTTTTCGTCTGAGACGTACGGTTGCTTCTCTTCATTTGAAAGTTGATTCAAGTGGACCACCGAATCACTGTACATTGGCCACTCTTCTAGGGCTTGAGAGACCGGCACGAAGGCGTCCATCAGTGGGAAGATTCCCATGACGAAGGCGGCCGCGTAGTTGACGAGTTCCTGGGAGCCCTTGAAGTACAGGTTGGACCAAAGTAGCGTCCCGATGATGACGATTGCGAAGACCACTTTAATGAGAAATTCACGGTTCCACTCAAATAGGTGGGTCTTGTCGTTAGACTTGGCAATCTTCGGGTCATTTTTTCTGACGTGATTGATAAAACCCTTTTCTCGACCTGAAATCATCCAGTCCGCAATGCCAAGGGTCGAATCCGTCAGATTTTCATATGACTGGTGGAGAAGCGACTTCTGGTATTCCTTAGAAGCGCCCCGCATGGCCTCAGAGGCAAGTGGGACAAAGAACAGGATGATGGTAAACGCCACGAACATGAAGATGGCGTATGGCCAACTAATGATGCCTAAGGCCACAATGATGATGATACCCGTGATGTAGGCCACGATGGTTGGGAAAATGGTTCTCAGGTACAGGTTTTCAAGGTGGTCAATGTCGTCAGCCAGGACTCCGAGTAAATCACCGGTCTGAAATTTCTCACTCAAAAAGAGGGCGGATGATTCCAGGGTGGTGTAGAGTCGTTTTCTGAGGGCGGACGTGACCTTTAAGACCCAGTTATGACTGTTGAGTCGCTCTAAGTACTTAAAGACTGGTCGACCGATTCCGAAGGCCCGCGTCAAGATGACCGGGACGTAGACAATCAGGATGTTGTAGGGATGGGTGGCCGAACGACTAATCAAGTAGCCTGCAACGAACATCAACCCAATCCCACACCCAAAGGTCAAGACGCCGAGAAAGAAAACCCAGAATAACAGGACCTTGTACTTGGTCAGGTACGGTTTAATCCACGTATCGTTTTTAAGTAGTTTACGCATTGTTCCCACCTCGAATCTCACTAATCAATTGCTTGTAAGCTCCGTTTTGTTTCGATAATTCAGTTTGAGTTCCCTGTTCAACGATCTTGCCGTCTTCCATGACTAGAATGTAGTCCATTTCGTTCATCCAGTGCAGTCGATGGGTCGCAAAGATAACGAGGTGATCTTTGAAGATGGGAACCATGGTTTGTTTCAGTTGATATTCGGTTTCAATGTCTAAATGGGCGGTTGGTTCATCTAACAGGAGAATCGTTCGCTCGGTATCAAGCAAGGTTCGGGCCAGGGCAATCCTTTGGGCCTGACCACCACTAATGCCTCTCCCACCTTCACCAATCTTGGTGTTCGCCTTATCTGGGAGACTGGCGACAAACTTGGATAGTCCCGCTTTTTCGATGGCAGAGTTAATGGCATCAGCCTTAGCATCGGGTTTGTAAAAGGCGACGTTTTGCGCGATGCTTCCGGCAAAGATGTATGGATCCTGAGGGATGTAACTGATGTGCTTCTGCCATTCCGATTGAGCCAGGCTGTCAATTGCTTGACCGTCAACGTTGAATGGGAGATGACCGTTTTCGTTAGTTGGTGACAGCCAACCACCCAGTAGGTTTAAGAGTGTGGATTTTCCCGACCCAGATCGACCCACGATACCGATGTTAACGAATCCGTTCAGATTGAAGTTGGCATCGGCAATGTTGTCCTCCTTTTGGTCGTAACTGAAGTTTAAATCACTAACCTTTAAAGTACTGTCCTTAGTCCAGTTATGAAAGTTTGTTAGTTTAATTTGACTTGTTGGACTTGGTAAATCCAAGATTTTGTTGATGTCAATTAGGGCATTTTTACCGTCCAACGTGGCATGATAGTCATTTCCGTAATCTCTGACCGGTAGGAAGTAGTCAGGGCAGAGAATCAGGATGATTAGGGCCGGAAGCAGGGTTACGGTACCATTAATTAATTTCACACCTAATAAGACGGCCACGATGGCAATTGACATGGTCGTAAAGAAGTCGAGAGCAAATGTCGATAGTAAGGCGACTCTTAACACGCTCATCGTGCTCTTTCGGTAGTTTTCACTAACCCGATAGATGTTGTCCCCGTAAGATTTACTGAGGCCAAAGAGTTTGAGGGTCTTAAGTCCCCGCATACTGTCAATGAAGTTATTGGACATCTCTTTAAAGCCAGAGTACTGTCGGTCAGATTTAGACTGAGCGGCGAGTCCTAGAATAATCATGAACAAGATGATTACCGGGAAGACCAGTAGCATTACGACCGCTGAGAGCCAGTTAACGAAGAAACAGTACAAAAGGATGATCCATGGAATAATGGCCAGGTTAATGGTCTTCTGCAGGATGAGGTTAAGGTAGTTCTCCACCTTATCGATTCCCTCAAGGGCGAGCGTTACCATGTGACCTGATCCGATGTTTGAGACCATGGCGGGTCCGAGTTCGAATTCTTTTTGTAGGAGTTGTTCTTTTAACTGACTACTAGCCTGACTGGCAAATTTATCGGTAATTTGATTTTCAATTCTTGTGATCAAGTATCTTAATGCGAAAGCAACAAAAAAAGATAGCACGGGTATGGTTAACGCTGCTATCTTTTTTTGTTCCCAAGTAAGCACCATTGCCTGTGAAAGAAAGAGGGCTTCTAAAATGATAGCGATCGATTGAACGACTGCTAGAATACTTAGCTTGGCAATTAATTTTTTGACCCCAGGAATTGATAGAAGTTGTTTATCAAACATGTTTTATCAATCCTTAATTTTTAGTATCCAGAATTGGTGTCTTCCATATCTTTAAGCGAGATGCGTTGCCATTGTGAGACGTAACTCCAGGTAAAGTAGATCGCGATGATCGGTAGGAGGATACATGCCACGATGGTCATCACAACTAGCGTATATGGTGATGAAGAAGCGTTTGCGATTGAAATCGTGTGGGCTGGATCATTGGCACCCAATACGTTAGGGAATAAACCAATAAAGATCAGGATTACTAGTAAAGCAATGGTACTGGTACTTGCAAAGTAAGCTTGTAGTTCATGACCAGAGCCACTAGCAATTTGACCCCAAATAGTTGTAGCAACGATTAATGCTAATACTACTACAGTTGAGACCAAATGTGTCTCGAAAAAGTTGGTTTGGAAATATAAGGCAATCACAACTAGGATTTCCACTGGGTATGCCAACCAGTACAGGTTGGATGCCATTGCTGAGGCATGGTATCGAATTAAACCAGCCGTGTGCAGGGAAATGTAGTGCAGCCCCTGATAGAGACATAAAGCAGTTACCGTAATTCCGCCAAGGATTGAAAGTGGGTTAACGACGTCGAAGAAGGTGGCGTAGATGTTACCCTGACCATCCATTGGCAAACTTTGAATCATGTCGGTAAAGAGCATCCCGAACAGGAAGGGAATGAAGACACTTCCGAAGAAGTTGGCCCACATCCATCGGTTTCGGCCCTTTTTGGTCTCCGCGTTTTCGGAGAATTCAAACGAGACTCCCCGAAAAATCAGGGCCACCAGGATAAAGAACAGCAGGAGATAGAATCCGGAGAACAACGAAGCGTACCACATTGGCATGGCCGCAAACATTGAACCACCAGCGGCAACCAAGAAGACTTCGTTTCCACCCCAGTGGGGTCCAATCGTTCGAAGCACTAATGCTGCTTCCCCGTAGTTACTAGCCAGCAGTCTTGTTGACATTCCGGCCCCAAAATCAGCTCCATCGAGAATTAAGAACAGTGCGAACAGTAATCCGATTAAGAAATACCATAAAAGTTGTAATAAACTCATTTCTCAAAAGCCTCCTTTGAAAATGGATCTTCGGTATCGTAACTCTCGTGATCGCCGACACCTTCTGGACCCTTGTAAAGTGCTTTTCGTGAGTACATAAACATGAAGACACCCAAGGTAGCAAATAAGAAGAAGTAGATAATGATGGTAAAGAGCACGGACGCTGCCGTCGTACTTGGCGAAACCGCCTTGGCAATTGGCAGTAATCCGTAGACAACCCATGGGTCACGACCTCTTTCAGTAACCAGCCAACCACAGGTGTTAATAATGAATGGTCCAAACGTTGCAACCGTCAAAAGCAACGTTAACCACCACTGCTTGCCAATCGTATTCTTCTTTTTCCTTGAGAACCAAAGTCCACAAATGGCTAAGAAGGCTAAGACCATTGCACCAAATGCCATGATTCTAAATGAGTAGAACAAAGTATTTACTGGTGGATAGTAGTTCATGTCTTTGCCGAACTGATTGTCCCACTTCTTGTGGAGCTTAGCGTTGGTTTCATTCATACCGGTAACTGATCCACTTAGCTTGTGGTACGTCAAGATGTCCATCATGTATGGAATCTCAATCTTGAAACTAGCACGGTGTTCGTTAGTATGAGCGAATTCAACGGCCGTCCAAGCAGCTGGACTCTTGACGTTTTCAAATTCACCTTCAGCAGCGGCGAATTTCATTGGTTGTTGGTGACTTAGATAAAGCATCTGTTGGTCTCCACTAAGGAAGCTACCGCAGACGGCAATCAAGCCGACGGTCAAACCAATTCGCATTGATTTTCTGAAGAAGTCTGGCCATTTCTTTCTAAAGATCATCCAAGCTGATGCACCGGCAACGATGAATCCACCGGTAACACAGGCTCCGAAGATCACGTGAGGGAATTCGTACCAGAGTTGTTGGTTAGTCAGGATGGCGCTAAAACTAGTCATTAAAGCGTGACCGGTCTTAGGATCAATCCGGTAACCAACGGGGTGTTGCATGAAACTGTTGGCTGATAGAATCCAAAGTGCTGAAATGGCTGAACCAAAGAAGACCAACCAAATCATCAGGGCATGCCAACCTGGTTTTAATTTGTCCCAGGTGAACATCCAAACCCCGATAAACGTTGATTCCAAGAAAAAGGCCAACAGAGCTTCGATGGCTAACGGCGCCCCGAAGATGTCACCCATAAATCTTGAGTAATCAGACCAGTTCATCCCGAACTGGAATTCTTGAATCAAACCAGTTACAACTCCGACCGCGAAACTAAGTAAAAAGATCTTACTCCAAAATCTCGTCATCGTCTTATAGACTGGTTTTTTGGTCACCGCATAGAAGGTTTCCATGATTGCAACGATCAGTGCCAATCCAATTGACATTGGGACGAAGAAGAAATGGAAAATCGTGGTTTCAGCGAACTGAATCCGCGCTAGCGGCAAAACACTTAAACCTAAATTAAGCATTGTAAATAGTTCCTCCTTAAATCAATTTAACTTTCTAACATGGTCCGAATGTTTCCGAGTTCAAGGCCGTTCTTCTTAAAGATCATGTTCTTAAAGATTGGGACAATCCATCCCTTTAACTTAAAGGTCATACCAAACATGTAAATTTCGGCAATCCCACTGTATGGTCCAAGTGAACAAACGGTTCCCATTGATTTGTAGTCGAACTTAATGGCGGGTTTACCATTTAGTTTGTTTAAGAAATCATTGACGGCAACGTCGGCTTCGTAAATGGAGATCTGACCAGTCGTTGGAAACATCCGACCGGACTTATCATCTTTAACGGCTGAGACGTCACCAATGATGTACTGGTTAGGGAAGTCGTCTAAGCTCATGTTCGTGTTAACGGCAACCCGGTTTCGTTTTTCGTTTGGATACTGTGAATCAGGAATAACGTCAGATCCCTTTACTCCAGCGGTCCAGAAGACTAAGTGAGACGGGATAAACTTATTATCTTTACCATAATAAGCACCATCGGCCGTAATCTTTGACACCGTGTCACCCATGATGAACTTAACGCCCTTCTTTTCAAGGAAGTGTTGGGCGTAGTCACCGAGTTTTTTGTTAAACATTGGCAAAAAGCCCGGAGCAATACAGGTGATTTTGAACTCTTCTTTTTTGAAACCATACTTTTTGGCCCATTTTGGCACCATGTGCACGAGATCCCCTAAAAGTTCGATACCAGTAAAACCACCGCCGACCACCACGATGTTCAAGAGCTTAGCGTCCTTAAACTCATCGTAGGCATCCAGGGTGGTTTGAATCTTCTTGTAGTCAGCAACTGAGTTATCAATGTCACTGATCTGAAGCCCAAACTCGTCAGCACCAGGGGTGCCAAACGTTTCGGGCTCAAATCCAAGCGCATTAAACAGATAGTCGTAACTTAAATCCCCGTTGTTTTTCGTTTGAACCGTGTTATCTTTACCATTTACTTTAATAACTTCATCCTCTATGAAATGAACCTTAGGATTGATCATGTCGGTAATTCTAAACATGAGTCGTTCTGGTGCTTCATCTCCTGATGCGACCTTGTAGAGGCCGGTAGAGTCATAATGATAAGCATTTTTATTAACCAAGGTAATGTCTAGATCGGCCTTACTCTTAGCTAAAAGCTTGCAAGCCCTTAATCCAGCGAATCCACCGCCTAGTATTAAGACTTTTTTCATTATTAGGATCTCCTTTCAATACACACCTATTATTGTGTAAATCTTAACATTATTTTAACGCTAATGCTGACATTGTGTCACTCTTTTTGTGAAGAAATTTTAAGAAAATATTAATTGGTTAATAAGAACGGAAAATGAAACCGTTTTCTAACCGTCGTTTGGGCATTAATAGGTGATGATCCTTGCAAGTAATTTTGAGTTAGGTGATTATGAACGTAGTTTCAAAAGCAAATAAATTTTCCGTTTATAGGGAGCACAAAATGGCTAAAATTGACAAAATTTTAAATCAAGAGGGCATTGACCGCATTGCGATTAGTCCCTATCAAAAATACTCACGGGGTTACATGGAGCCAGGTAATCTGGGGACTGGTTATGTTACCGGCCTAAAGGTTGACGCCGGGACCCGTGAAAAGACGGACGATGGCATCCTAGATGGAATCGTGTCATACGACCGAGCCGAGTGTAAGAACGCCTACATCGGCCAGATTAACATGATGACGGCCTCCAGCTTTACGGGCGTTCAGGGTCACATTCTGGGATATGATTTGTTGAGAAATCCGGAAGTCGATCGGGCGCAACCGTTGTTTGAGGTGACCCAGTGGGACGGTTCGAAGCTACCAATCTACGACGGCAAACCACTGCAGGATTCCCTGGTAGAATTCTTTGGGACGGCCGACAATCGTCGGCACTACCCGGCTCCGGGGAGCTTCATTATTTGTGCCAACAAGGGCGTGACCGCCGAACGACCAATTGAAGACCGTCCACTAAAACCGGGTGAAAGTTACGGAGTTTGGTCCGCCATTGCCATTTCAATTGCGAAGGATCCCGTTCATAATTCCTCTATGTTCATTGAGGATGCCGGAACCTGGAACACGCCCAACGAGGACGACCTCGGTGAATTCTTGGGCAGAAGAAGAGAAGCCATCGCTCGTTCCATTGCCCAGTGTGGTCAAGACGCTGGGACATCATTTGCCAGTTCGTGGATTGGCTTTGCCCACGTCATGATGAAACCAGGTGAGATTGGCAACGCGATCACTGTCGGACCTTACTTTTCGATCCCAGTTGATGCGGTTCCTGGCGGTTCGATTTTGACTCCAGACGTTGACATGAAAATCATGGAAGACCTGAGTCTGCCAAAATGGCTTGAAAAAATGAACTACCAGTCAATTGTCGCAGATCAAAATATTCAGTATTAATGTTGCGGTTATTTGAGAATCCGACTTAGAGATTCAGGAACGTGGCGCGGTCCCCTGACGGCCTTGACACCGTGCTTCTTTAGGACGTCCGCGTTAAATTCATCAGGATTAAATCTAGTAAGTAAATGAAGTGACATAACGTAGTGCATGGTGATGTTTTCATCGTGGTAGTAGTGAGGCTGGTTCACCTCGATGGCCACACACTTATACGTGATGGCGGCCACTGGTGCCGTCACGTAGATGTAAACTAGGTCACCGACGTGAATGTGAGTGGTTTGTTTCCACATGATGGTACCGGTTTTGGCGAAGTCTTTTTCTAAGTCAAAGTATTTTTGATTGGCGGGGATAAGCCACTTCGTCCCCGTTTTAACTGGGGCGTAGTCGAAACACTGTTGTGCAATCTTTTTTAAGATGGCAGTGTATTTCTGCCTGATGATGCTGGCAAAGCCACCATCTGGGTTAGTGACCCGGAAGTTAGTGTATTCGGCGTGGTAATCATCGTCGATTACTTTTCCACGGACTTCTCCATTTTGCTTAACGGTAATGGTGACCGAAAAGTTGGTTTGTGGGAGATGGGTGGTGTACTTTAGGGAGTGATTTTGTTTCCTAAAACCAAACCGAATCAGTTTAGAAAAATTGGGTTTGAGATTAGTAAAGAGTTGTTCTTCAATTTTCATGATTTACTCCTTATTTATGTATATAAGAGAAAGGTAATAAAAATGCACACTGGTTTAAATCAGTTTCATGGATTAAAAGCGATGATTGGCTCAGAGTTTGACCAATATTTAATTGACCATTTGGCAAAGAAACGGGTCAGAGGATTATTGGTTAATCAGAAAGATTCCGAGACGACCGTCCTGGTCACCACCGGGAACGAATTGATGATTTTTATAAACGCAGCTGGTACTTTCTCAGACCGTTGCTATCCCCAAGCCATGATTGAAAAGATGACGTTTGTAAGCGGAGTACCCAGTGGCGCCTTGAAGTTTCAGATTAAAAATCAAAAGTTTAACTACCAAAACGTTGGATATGGCCGTGTCTACGATTTTACGCAGTCCATTTTAAAACGAAAGCTGACGGCTGCCAAATACGACCATACGATTCGTGGTGAAAGTAATTACCTCACAAACGTTGACCACGGAAAAGAAGTGGACCGCTTGCGAGTTGCCATGCAGACCGGCCAACTGAGTCAGAATGAATACGACGATTTAAACGGCTCAATTTCAAAGGCCGGAAAGTAGGGAAGTGATGAAATGAGAACCTACCGGGTTGATAAAGAGATTGAGTTGCGTCTTCCAGACCATCCAGAAGACGCAAAATTGGTCTATCAGTTAGTAAAGGGGTCACGCGCAATCCTTTCAAAGTGGTTGCCGTGGGCTGATTCGATGCAATCAGTTGCCCAGGAGCAGCAATTTTTACACCAAACTTTAACCCATTATCGGTTAGGAAAGTCAGTTAACTTATTAATTATTTATCAGGATCAAATTGCTGGGATGATCAGTTTTAATTCGTTTGATCATGACCAAAAAAGCACGGAGATTGGTTACTGGCTGGGCAATCAATTTACCGAGAAGGGGATCGTTTACCGGGCGCTTAACTTCATGATTGGCTTAGGTTTTCGTGATTATCAGTTGAATCAGATCCATGTTAAAGTGGCCGTTGATAATAAGCGGAGTAATGCTGTTGCAAAACGTGCTGGATTTCGGCTGGAACGGGTCATTACCAATGGAATTCTCATTAACGGCGTAGGCCATGACGAAAATGATTGGGTGAAAAATCCCAACGAATCTAAGGTTTGAGACACCGCACGCATTAGGTCATTTAGATACGTGATAGCGACGCATTTAAGCTGAATGTACTATACTAATAGTGTAATGCACTAATAGTGTAATGCTTTAATTACAGTGAACTTTTAAATAATAACTACCAAATGTTTAGTACGGTGAGGCGATTAAAATGGAATTTAGATACGCAAGCGGTGTGCCAGCTCATGTTAGTACGGTAACTTCAGATCTTTTTAAGGCGGCTTCCGATCCCAAGGTGATTTCATTAGGTGGTGGAATGCCAGCTCCGGAGTTATTCCCGGTTTCAGAGATCCAAAAGGCCGCAAACCAGGTTTTTGAACAGTATGGGCAAACGGTTCTGCAGTACTCGCAGTCGCTTGGTTACGAAAAACTAAGACAGCAGATTGTGGCCATTATGAAAGAACGCCACGTTGACACAACGGTTGCTAACGTTGGCATCGTGACGGGGTCGGAACAGGCCATTGACATTGTTTCCAGGATGTTGATTAATCCTGGTGATGTGGTTTTGACCGAGGATCCAACCTACCTCTCAGCCATCGACGTTTTTAAGTCCTATGGTGCCAAAATCGTTGGCATTCCCATGGACGAGGACGGGATGGAGACAGATGCCTTAGAACGGTTAATCAAAAAATACCCGCAGGCCAAGTTTATCTACACGATTCCCAATTTCCAGAATCCAACTGGACGGACCATGACGGAAGAGCGGCGGAAGAAGTTAGTTCAGATTGGTAAAGAGGCTGGGATTCCAATCCTAGAAGACGACCCATACGGTGCCATTCGTTACGCAGGAAAGTACTTACCACCACTCAAACACTTTGACCACGACGGTGGGGTAATCTATCTGAGTTCTTTTTCCAAGATTCTAGCACCGGGACTTCGTCTGGGGTGGATTGATGCACCATTAAACTTTATGGACAAGTTCATCCTGTTTAAACAAAATGCCGATTTACATACGGATAACTTAACCCAGTACATCGTGTCCCAGTACTTAGATGACGTGGATATTAACGACCACATCAAGAAGATTACCGATACCTACGAGCATCGGGCTAATCTGATGATGGACCGCATTGATAAGTACTTCCCAAAGAACGTGCGCCATAGTCATCCTGAAGGTGGAATGTTCATCTGGGTTGAAGTTCCCGGAGTGAACACGGAGGAACTGTATCAGACTTGTTTAAAAAACAACGTGGTGTTTGTTCCTGGGTCCTCCTTTTACGCGGGTAAGGTGAAACCAGGGACCTTCCGCTTAAACTTTTCTAACATGAATGACGATGAGATCGATGAAGGAATTAAACGGATGGCAACGGCCATTTCACAGGTATTAAATAAATAAAAGACTAAAATAGCACCTAACTCATGTGAGTTAAATGCTATTTTTATTTGTCCAGGGAAGCTAAACTCGTTGACTTTTAGCCCAACTGTTTCTCAAGTTGTTTTTCCCGGTTCAATTCATGGTTGTAGTGGTAATCTTTTGGATTAACTGGCTTAAAGCCCTTGGGATGATAGAAACGCAATAGGTTATCCTTGTTTAACTTGTCCGACAGTTCCAGTTCAGTGTTAACCTTATTCTGATTTTGGTTAATCTGGGATTGTTGCTGCTTATCCGGATGAATTGGTCGTTTGGTCTTATTATCGTAAACCGTGCCGTTTGCGGAGGTGTACTTGGGTGAGACCCAGTCACGGTTTCTAAAGGCGACTACCTGATCGTGTTGCTTGGAGAAGAGGTCGGTTCCAAACTGAACGTATGGCTTGGAATTAATTCCGAGAAGATGGAGAACCGTTGGTAGCACGTCGATCTCACCGCCGTACGTGTGGTGGATTTTCCCACCAGTAGTTCCTGGAATGTTAATCATAAATGGAACCTTCTGGATTTGGCTGTGATCAAAAGCATTCCAGTCGTTTGGTTTGACGCCTAAAAGCGGTGCCAAACTCCGTTCATCTTGGTCCATCAAACCATAGTGGTCACCGTAGATGATAATCATTGAGTTCTTGTCGAGTCCCGTCTGATGCAGGTAGTCGTAAAATTCTTTGACGGACTGGTCGAGGTAGTGGGCGGTGACAAAGTAGTTATTGACCTCGGGATTGTCAGTGTTGGTGGTCTTAAAGTGCATCTGTTTTTGGTCTTTTTGGTCCAGAACGTACGGGAGATGATTGGTGACCGTCAAGTACTTGACGTAGAAGGGTTGTTGAAGGTTCTCTAAGTACTTGTTGGAATCTTGAAACAGATACTTGTCCTTTAAGCCCATGCCTTCGGTCCGATCGCCCTTCATGTTGTAGTCCTTGGAACTAAAGAAATATTGAAAGCCAAGCCGTTTGTAGGTGTTGTTACGGTTGTAGAAATTGGCGTCGTTACCATGGAAAACGGCGGACGTGTAGTTTTGCTGCTGTTTCAAAATAGCGGGAGCCGCCTGAAAGGTATTGTCGTTTCCGTACTGAGAGAACAAGGAGCCCTCAGGAAGTCCGTACGTGCTGGTTTCAAGCATGTTTTCGGCATCGGCCGTTCGTCCCTGCCCGACTTGGTGATAGAAGTTATCAAATGAGTCAGTTGACTGACTATGGTAAATTTTATTCAGAAAAGGCGTTACCTCCTTGCCATTAACCTTTTTGTCGATCAAGAACTGTTGAAAACTTTCTAGGTGAATGACAATCACGTTTTTACCGCGAGCTTTCCCGTACATTTCGGGATTCGGGGCAGCATAGTGTTTTTTTGTAAAGCCTAAAATGTCATTTAGATCTGATTTCTTAGCGGTCGAACGCGCGATGTTGGTCTGAATGGACTTGGTCCAGTCATAGACGGTGTAGTTGTCGATTCCGATGTATTTCACGATGTCATTCTGCTTGCTTTGCGTACTTGACTGAGCGAACAGGTTGGGATTATCGATGTGAGTAAGAAAAAGGTTGAGAAACAAAAAGATAATTCCGACCAGGGTGGTTAGTAAGCTAAACCTAAGCTTCAAAGGCTTTTTGTCGATTTTAATAACACGAAATACCAGTAACAGGATAATCACGATTAAATCAATCCAGTATAAGGCGTCCCATTTGTTGATAAGGGCGGTCGCACTGGTAATTAATCCACCGTTTAAGTTGGAATGACCGGTTGTCATCGTGTCGGCGGTCATAAAGCCCAGAAAACCCCGGAAGTAGACGATGTTTATGTACAGTAAGACGGTGTTTAAGAAGTCAATGAAGATGATAAAAGGATAAAAGAGCTTCGCGGGCTTGAAATACAACGCCAGACTCAACGTGATGATGGTTGCGGCCAGAGGATTTATCAGTAAAATGATGTGCTGCATGCGGCTCGCTGGAATGAGGTAAAAGACGTGGTAGTAAGCGTAGACGGTCTTGAACCAGAACAGAGCCACTAGTAACAAGAAGAACCCGATGCGGGTATTAAAGATGTTGAGAATTTTCTTAATGATTTTCAAATTGAACGTTCCTTTGTAAGAATTTATGTAATTTATCACATAGGAAACATCTTATCACATTAAGAATTAGCAAAGTAGAATAAAAAAGCTTCAAATGGCTGATAGACACGCCACTTGAAGCTTTTTATTAAGATTTATTTTTCAAAATCCCGCATCATTTCGTCCACTACTGCTTGAACACTCTTGATGTCATGAATGTTATCAATACCAACGTCAATTGAAATGACACCGTCATCAAGTTTGCCGTCAAGCATGGCAGGACGAACGCCACCGGCCTTGCGGGTTTGTTCGTAGGTGTCTTTGACGCCATTTTGAAACTCCCTGGCCCACTTATCAGCTAGCGGATTCTTGATTGAACGTTGGTTAGGAGATACTAATACTACGTCATCAACCGTCGAGTTGATGATTTTTTCTTTGGCAGCGTCCGAAGTCCGGTTTTCGTCAGTCACAATGAACCGAGTTCCAACGTAGACTCCCTGAGCACCCAGTGCAAAGGCAGCGCGCACACCACGAACGTCCGTGATACCACCAGCGCAAACGACGGGAATGGAGACGGCATCCACAATGCGTGGAATGGTGGTAAACGTCCCAAGGCCGGTCGTTGGAATGATGCCACCTTCATCGTAACCAGTGGCAATCAGGATGTCGACGCCTAATTCTTCAGCTCTTTGAGCGCCCTTAACGGACGGATTGAGTTCGCGAAAGATTAGGGTACTACCGGATTCCTTGATTTCTTTAAAAAGTTTTGGATTGATGACACCAGAAATGATGAAGATGTTAACCCCAGCGTCAAAAGCAGCTCTAAAGGTCTTATCTGGGTAATCAAACTCATCTTCACTTCCGACAATCATGTTGACAGCAAAGGGTTTGTCGGTGAGCTGTTTGGCCTCTTTAATCTGCCTTTTCAGCGTTTCCGTGGCATCTTGAGTGGGACTAGTCTTGCCAGCGTTTGGGCCAAACGTCCCGAGACCACCAGCATTTGAGACCGCGGCGACAAACTTAGCGTCAGTTAGCCAGTTGAGTGACGCCTGAATGATTGGATACTTAATTCCAAGCGTTTTAGTTATTGGACTTGTTTTCAATTTAATTACTCCCTACTTATTATTAGTTAGTTATATCTTACATTTTAGTTGAAAGTTAGCTTGAAGCAAACTAAAACGATTTGTGATTAATATAATGACATTCAAATTAATCTGTAACTCGTCTGAAGCTAGCTAGTTACCGGTGCCACGCGACGCTTAAAAATTAATCATGATTTGAATCGCTCTACCCGTATAATGGCAAGTGTTGCAAAAAGGAGCGAAATTATGAAAAAAAGAAAGCTGAAGCGCTGGCACAAAGTTACAATTGCCATCGTAATTACCGTGATTATTTTAATCTTTGTGGGAACCTACTTCCTGTTTAACTTCGCATTTAAGCGGGGTGGATACAGCACGCAAGTCGGCGAAAAGGTTAACACCACTTGGATTAAAGAACAAAAGCCCCAGATTTGGCACCAAACGAACAAGGGTGGCCTAAAACTCACGGCTTACTACTTACCAGCTAATCAAGCGACGAATAAGACCGTGATCGTAATCCACGGTTACGGAAGTACCGGGCACAAAATGAATAACTACATTAGAATGTTTCATGACGATGGTTATAACGTTCTCGCACCCGATGACGAATCATTTGGGAACAGTCAGGGTGAGTACGCTGGTTACGGGTGGAAAGACCGGTCTGACATTGTGACATGGATGAACATGATTAACCAGAAAATACCGAATGGACGACTTGGCATGTTTGGGATCAGTATGGGAGCGGCGGCCGTTCTGTTTACCCTGCCAAAGGTCCCGCACAACGTTGACTTTGCGATTACCGACTGTGGTTATAACAGTATCTATGATGAGTTGAAATATGAACTGGGAACGTTGTTTCACCTGCCGACCTTCCCAATCTTACCCATTGCCCGCATCTACGGTGATATTTTTGCCAAGTACGACTTCTACGATGCCGACACGAAGCAGACGTTAGCGCATAATCAAATTCCACTATTCATCATTCATGGCAATGCTGATAAGTTTGTTCCCGTAAAAGACGCCTATATCAATTATAAAAACGACCACGGTCCTAAGAAATTGTGGATTGTGAACCACGCGACACACGCCGATTCTTTGAACAAAGAGGGACAGGTCTACGTTAATAAGACGAGGGCGTTCGCTGAAGAGTATTTTAAATAAACAAAAAAACTAGCAAATTATATTTATAAATAATTTGCTAGTTTTGATTCAGAAGCTAATGGCATAGTATTAATGACTAATAATTTAATGCCTTTTTTCATGATTCTCTTTCGCTCTATTTAAGAACCTATTTAGTTTTATTCCTAGGCGGATACACAAGTATAGTACTAAGATAACTAGTAAAATTAGAAGTACTGTTAACAACAAAGTACCAATCATAAAGAATAAATCAAACCAATTTATCATCTTTTTCCCTCCCTTAAATAGAATAATCTAAGTATTACCAAGAATCCAAAAGAAAAAACCCTGGCTTCGCTGAAGAAGTCAGAGCAATTAGGAAGATTCGGCTAGTCAAGTTGACAGTATAGTAGTTTGTGGATGCCTGACGCTTGTGAGTTATCGAGGTTTAAAAAGTATCTATATTAGTTAGGGAGTCCGATAAAAATGTTTCTTAACTAGTCGATGAGAGGAGTATATCACCAAAATAATAAAAAGAGACTAATTATGATTTTAAAATAATCATTAAACAAGAGTTAGGACAGCTGAAGTGATTGGCGCAGATGAGCTTGGCGCTGGTCTAAAGTTTTTTTGAGCCAAAATTAGGCTTAAGATAAGTTTCGTAAACGATTAACTAAACGTGATGGGTGGCGTTTTGGCAGTAAATCTTTCATTATTACTTTGAGTGGGGTTTAAACGACCTATGGTAAGGCATTTTACCGTGTTATTCTTTAGTCGCTCCAAAAAAGATACTTTCACAATGCTTCCTACTTCTGGAGCACACATAGCTTCAAACTCCAAAAAATGCTGCTTCTCAGAAGTGGCACTTTTTATTTATTAGACAAAAACCGGCTCAGCATGGACTTAGTCGGTTACAGATATTATTCAAATTTGGCGTGGACCATGTAGCGTTTTTTACTTGGGTCCACTTTTTTGTTTAAGATGTCGTACATGAGTTGCGCGGCGTATTTTCCCATGGTGTATGCGTCTGTCCTGATACACTTCGTTTTTGGCTGAATTAGGTTAACGATGTTGGAACTCACAAATCCAGTGATGTTTGGAATCTTGTCGCGGTCAATAATGTTGTTACGCAACAACCGGGGCAAAAAGCTTAACAACCACTTTTCCGTTAGGCAGAAAATCAAACTGTTGGGTTGCCTTTTTAATTGGCGAACGATTTCATGATAGGCACGATGAAGTGACGTTTTGGAATAACCGGGCTTGACAATTGTAATATCAGGTTCGGGGTAGACGTATTTAATCCCGGCAACGCGCTCTCTGACGACCTTCATCTCGCTTTCGGCGTTAGTAACCAAGATTAACTTGGAAAGCCCCAGGTTATTTTTAAAGTAGGCGGCGGCTTTCTGAGAAATCGCAAAGTTGTTGATGACGATATTATAAAAAAAGCCATCGTTAATGGATTTATCGGTCAAAATAACGGGGAAACGCGGTTTTAAAAGTTCGGCAATGTCCTTGATGTGACTGTTGACGGGATGAATGATGGCGCCCCTGATGAGGCTAGTATCTAAGGCTAGAAAGAGGTCGCGTTCGTTTTTGTACTTACTGGCGGAATTAATCAGCAAGGGGATGTACTTGTAAATGGACAGTTGGTCCTGGATTCCTTCAAACATCCTGATTGAAAAGGGATCCTCGATGTCTGACACTCCTACCGCAATGATGCTCCCACTGTCATTTTGGCGGCTTAAGCCACGCGCCATTGAGTTAGGAACGTACCCGAGGTGTTTGATTGATCGTTTAATGCGATTCGCCGTGTTCTTGGACATCGAGTTAAGATGGTTGTTTAAGAACCGTGACACGGTGGCCGTTGAAACTTTGGCGTGTTTGGCAACTTCTTTAATGGTGACTCGTTTTTTGTTCATTTCTCATTTCCTCAAATTTTATTTCATAACTGCTAACTGCATGGAATTATCATATCTAATAAAATTATAAAAAGCAAAACGATCTCAATTAAGATTGAAATTAAGGTTATTGTTGTTATAAAATTGAGAAAACGGTTAACCGAGCATGCCTGTATGAGGATTAATGAGAAACATGTTTATTTTAAAAAATAAACATGAAATCAATTGAAGGGCTGGTATGACAGGCAACGGGGCCATTATTTTTAACCGTTCTTAAAGATTAGTGGGATTGTTTACAGTTTGAATAACATGTATCGCTTGTAGAAGGGGTCAAGAAGTTTGAGTGACTTTAGCTGTAATTGATCAACTTAATTTAAACAATTTGCGCAAACGCTTAACCACTTAATTAATTAGATTTTTACGCCATAAAAGGCCGTTATTTATGAAATAACTTGTGGAATTAAAGATTGAGAAGGTGGTTTCATCTCTATAATTAAAGATAAATCAAGTTTCGTTTGCGGGAATTTTGAATGTGAGAAAAGTATTTCATATTAGTCAAAAATAACTAATAACAACAACTTAGATTGTCGTATGTATACATGTCAGGCCACAAGTATTGAGGGATATAAACATAAATAAATATTAAACACATAATGATAAAAAGATCCTGGCGGTTTCTTTAATATCAAATGAGTTAATTTTCGGGTGGGCCATTTCGGAATTAATACTTGTGGAAGATGTGTATCAATTACCGACAATTGGGCATTTATGGCCTGATTGTTTTAATAGTAGGATTGCTGTCACTGATTAGTTTGGTAGCGATTATTGGAGTTTTTTCGTTTTGCGCGGGGTGGTGGGAAATGCATTGCTTAAGCAGGTTTCACGGCCAATAACACTCCCAGTAACAGGTGGAATCTGCGAGACATTTGAGCGAATTGACGGGTTAGTCAATGGTGCTGGTATGCAGAAGAAGAAACGAAAGTGGTCAGAAGCAAATTAAGTCACGATTACGTAGTTCTACTATTGAATAGTGGTATCTAACGAAATAAGTCGAAAACTAATAAGTCACACTATATGTAAGACACTCTAACGTTAGGTATCCAAAAAGGGACTCCCAAGTCAAAAGATTTGGGGGTTCCTTTTTTAGTTATCTTAATTTTTAATTGTTAGTGTCTAAAATGATGTGCTTTTCTTACGCGATACCAGACAAAAGTTCCAATTCCGACAATTAGAATGACAATAATACCACTGATCATCCATCCAGTGTGATCTTTCTTGGTTGATTTGTGGTTCCGCTTGTCTCTTTTAGTCTTTTGGTTCTTGTCATTATGATGCTTATTCTTCTGCTTTTGCTGGTCTTTGGTTTTATTTTGATTGTTACGATTTTTAGTAGCTTGTTCTTTATTTTGTTGCTTGGTTTTATTTGCTTGGTTGGGTTCGTTACTATCAGCGGTTTGTCCCTGGTTATTATTTGCTTGAGAATTACCGTTTTTATTTATCGCTGCGTTTCCGCCACTTGAACCGTTATTCTGTCCATTTGTGGTCGTGCCGTTTGAAGGAGATGTTGCGTTTCCACCCTGATAATTCCCACTCTGTTGTGGCTTATTGAGTGGTTGGTACGCAATGGTGACCGTCATTGACTGACCGGCAGCAGGATAGGTGTTACCACCGTTATCAGCTCGGTTACTTCCGGCAACGTATCCGGGAATGTTTGGAACGTCGTTTGATAGGTCAAGCATACTGTTAGGAGCACCATAGATAACTTTACTGGCACGAATTGGTTGACCAGTTAAAGCATTGACGTACTGGACGACAACTTGACCTTGCACAGTACCTGCCGCGACATTTGAGTCAGCGTAAACCATGTTTGGATGGGTTACAAACAGTCCACCGGCAAACATGGTAGTACCGACTAGAAGTGAAAGAGCGATTTTCTTGATATTCATAATAACCATCCTCGTTATGTATTTTGATATAAAATCCAAGGATAAGTATACATCAAAATAGGGGGGGGTAACTAGTACAGTGAAAAAAAGAACTATTTCCAATTTTAGTGGAAATAGTTCTTTTTTAGTCATAAGCTACTTACCTTTTTAAATCATTAAGGTTATCGGGGTATTCACAAAGAAAAGAAAGGTCACTTTAAAATGCTCTGGGTCTTCTGGAATGGGTTGGGTCATCCAAATTTCAATGATGGAGAGATACATATTGACGCAAAATTCACACGAAAGATTGGTAGAAATATTTTTGTTGTTTGATGACGATTTGTTAAAAATATTTTTCATTGCCCATTCCTTGTAACGCTTTTTTAAAAATTCAGTCCAATGACCACGTAGATTGGGATTATAGAGAATTTTTAAAATCTCTCTTTTATCGTATAAGGCAGGTAGTAAATAATCGGCAATCAACTCAAATGGAGAACGCTCGGTATTGCTGGGGGGGGGTAGCCATGGCCTTTAGGCCACTGATAATAGGATTATCTACTTCACGTTCGATATAAACCAAGATGTCGTCGATACTATTGAAATTATTATAGAAAGTTCCTCTAGACAAGTCTGCCTTTTGGATTACATCGGTGATTCTGATTTCATAAAGTGGCTTTGTGACAGATAACTCTAGAAATGCTTGTGCAATTAAGTGTTTCGTGTTTAAAGCAATCACGGTACCGACTCCTCAAATATTAAGATTTAGTTAAGAATATTATTGTTAAATAATATACATTATGTCTAAATGATAATCACTTTTATGACGAATGTTCAACCCTAAAAGCCGATTATGACAATACTTAGACACCTTGTTCAAAAATTGGGAGTTTGTAAATAATAAAACAAATTGTTAATTTTTAATAAAGCCACTCGTGCTTTTTGTAATTATTTTTTCTAAAACAGAGTGGGAGGTACAAGAGGGGGATGTTTTATGTTGATTAACAATTCTAATTTTGACGTAAAGGTAGATGGTGAAAAGTTAATGGGATAGAAGCTTGCTTCCCTGTTGTATTTAAATAAGCGAATCACTTAAAAGTTGCTTTATGGTTAGAGATAAGTTTTGAAAGGAAGATTAACGATGGAATTTAATAAAAAGAACGTTCTTAAAGGACTATTACTTAGTTCATTAGCACTAGGAGTATTTGTAACAGCTAACACCGCTTCAACGAATGCCTCAACCACGACTGACAATCAAGTTAGTTCGTCAAAAGTTAGTAACAAAAAGGTTATTACCATTCAATGGGGAGATACGGTATCTGGTTACGCTCAAGAGTACAACAGTACTGTAAAGGACATTGCCGACGCCAACCATTTACAAAATGCTAACCTGATTTACGCTGGGTCAAAGATTGTGATTCCAGTAAACTCCCGTAAACCTGGCGAAAGCATTTATTCCGGTTGGAACAACCTCCAAAATGGGGCTGGAAACGTCCAAGCTCGACCAGTTGTCGGAGCTAGTCAGAAAGCCGGAGTTAATGGCCAAAATTCAGCGGCAACTACTAAAACTCCAGCCAAAAATGCTGGTCAAACCACTGGTAACGGAGCAGCAGTTAGTTCAAAAACAGCTGGCAAAACGGTTTCTAACGCACAAATTCCAACTCAATCACAAAAGAATAACGGAACAAGTCAAAGTACCTCAGCCACTCCAACTTACAACGGTGGTTCAGTAACACCATCACAAAATAGCGAAAGTACTAGTAATGGTAATCAAAATACTCCCTCAAATAACAGTGGACAGGTAGCACCATCAAAGGGCGCGAACACTAATCCAGTTCCATCTACTAATAATGGTGGAACAACTACACCGTCACAAAACGGAGGTTCCACAAGTAATGGTGGTTCGACCAGCAATGGTGGAAGCACAACTCCATCCAATCCAGTTAATAACGGTGGAAACACTAACAACGGCGGCCAAGTGACTCCACCTGCTAACAACAACGGTAGTGGAAGTACTGGCAATGGCGGTTCAACTACGCCTACTAATCCATCTAACAACGGTGGCTCAACAAATAATGGAAGCAATACACCAAAACCAGCTTTCACTCCTGATGAAGCTGGTGTCAGAGCTGCTTTACAAGCTAAGGTAGCTTCATTTGGTAAGCCACAAGTTGATAATGATTTTGAATCTACTCACGGAACAATTCACGGTAGTGTCGATGGTTCATTATCAATGATTACTTCTGATCAACAATTAGCTGATTTGATGTGGGAAAATAGTAATGCTTCTTTGATTCAAAACACCTTAAGTCGTATTACTGGTCTTACATTGCAAGGTGTTTCGGTTTCTAGCTCGGATGGACAGGTACATGCCGAATTCACACTCGAATATGAAGCTAAATAGTAATTAATTTAATTAAAAAAGACTAACTGACGTTAGCCCTTTTTACTGATTAGGAGTTTAAAAATATTATGGAAAATCACAATCATTTTTGCCCGTATTGTGGCAAGCCCATTGAGGGTGATCCTGACTTTTGTCCAAACTGTGGGCGTAAACTGACGGGTTCGACCAATTCCAGTAATCAGGGAAATCAAACTAAGGGAGAACAGACCTTTCAGAATGTTTCTCAGTCAGTGAACCATGCCTTTGAAAACATCTCAAAAAAGGTCAGTGGTGACACTGGACATGAACTCAAATACAACTGGATTTATATTCCGGCCTTTGTAATGGTTGCTCTTGTGATAATTGGATTCGGATTCGGGATTTATCATCATCAACGAACTCATCTTAACGGAACTTATACGCATAATACTAAAACGAACTCATCTTAACGGAACTTATACGCATAATACTAATCTTCTAATTACAAACGTGAAGAGTAGAGTTACCTTTAAAGGCAACGGTTTTACTGAAGATGACGGCAAAAAGGGAACTTATAAGATTGATGGTAATAATATTGAGTTGACCGAAAAGAATAATGGCAAAAACAGTACGGTTGAAGGGAAGTTATCTGATAATCGGAAGTTGTTAGATGTGATGGGGATGAAATATACCAAAGATGAATAATGATAAAAAATTTTGTCCCAATTGTGGTAAGCCGATTAGTGGTGATGCTGAATTCTGTCCTAACTGTGGTTATCGGTTAGCCAATTCAACCAGTAGTGGTGCTACTTCTGAAAAGTTTAAGAGAAAAACAAATGAAATCGAGTTCGTTTGGATTACTTCGGCATTGTTATTAGCTGGAATGGTCGGATTGGCCATCTATTCTTATTATAGAACTCATATACCTCAGCTAAGTGGTACTTACACGGATCGTAATAATAATTTGGCTGTTAAAGTTAGACCGCGATTTACGTTTAAGGGAACAAATTTTACTGAACAAAACGGTCGAACTGGAACCTACACTATTGATGGGAATAAGATTAAATTTTCTGAAAATGAAGGCACTACTGGAACTGGAAGACTTTTCAACAATAAAAAATCAATTAAAGTTTCGGGGGAGACGTATATAAAAGATGAAAACTAAAAAAATTATGTTAATGGGTATCACCGCCTTGAGTGTTCTAACCCTTGCTGGATGTGGTGCTTCTAAAAAGGACAGTCCTAAAAAGGAATCGTCGAGTTCTTCCAGGGTGGTTAAACACAAGCAAGAGACTGCGCCTAAAAAGGCAACGACCAGTAAGTCTGATACTAAGACTGCAGCTCCTAAAGTGGCCGCAATGAACCTGAGTCAGATTCAGTCCGGTGATTACAGTAGCATTTCCGGTCAGTGGAAAGAAGTCGGTCACATTGAAAATAATGTGGGTGGTTCTGGTACTCAAGGACCAACTGTTCAACCTGGTGGAACTGACAACTTGAGTGTTACTAAAGATGAAATTTCAAACAGTGATATCAAGATGAACGCTAATTCGTTAACCGACAATAGTGGGTCACATTCATTAACTTATAAGGAAAATAATGGTTCGTTGGTTGCTTCGCTTCAAGACGAAGACACACCAATTAATTGGTCAGTCAGTTTCTTTCCCAAGGGAACCACAACTTCTTACACGTCTAACGGCAAAACCAATGACACTGATATGATTGTGATTTGGACCAGTAATAACAATCACACGGTGGTTTATGGACGGAGTGGCAACTAAGGAAGAGAGAAATGGACAAAAAAATAAAAATACCCGGCAAATACAAGTTATTTGAATTCACCGGACTTCCAGATTTTGCGCATTCTGAAAAAGGGCGAGGAAATCACCAGGAATTATGTTCAAACTGAATCACAAGACGGCACTTACTTGGTGCTTTTAAACTTCGTTAAATGGATAATGATTGTTTTAGGATTCTTCTTTTTGGTGGCAGATGGTTTGGGAATTCTGTTCTGGATTTTAGCCTTTTTAATGCGTAAAAAGGGACTCTTTCCTAACATGGTGAGAAAAAACTTAGCCAATGCTAGAAACACTTATTTGGATTATTACTATCAATATATGGATAAATTGATTAATAATTTGGTAAATCAATTAGGATTGAATGACGGTTTTTGGCGTAGCTTTAAAACTGATAATCAGACCATTATTTATTATGATAAGGGATTTATGTATTTTGAATTGGATAAAGACCTGTTAGTAATCTACAACAAAGATAACATTAAAGAAGTCAGTCGTGAGCGGGTTCATACTGGTTCGCAGACCACTTCTAACTCTGGCACGGTTGGTGGAGCAATACCACTACAAATTAAAAATATTAACTTTGCGGTCGGTGGTGCTAGTACGACCACCAATGGAACGACGAGCGATGTCTATGAATGGCATTTTGATATTTTGACTGATTTTGCATTTTATCCGAAAGTTTCATTTGTATTACCAGATTCTCAAGCAATTGAAGACTTCATCGGCAAGGCGTATGCGGTGTTGAGACCATAACTTATTATAATTAAAGGAAAGACCTTTCACTTGACGTTGTTTATTCAGGTGAAAGGTCTTTCCCTTAATGGAATATTTAGTTTAAAATATTATGTCTTCCTGTTGCTACTAGTAAAAGTATTAATTCATTTTTATTCAGTTTATATATGACAATCCAGTTATCAGATGCTTTTTGGGAACTTTTGTATCGTGATGGATGAAATTCTCGATATCCTCTCCATTTTCCCTTTAAAGAATGATCTTTTATTTTATTGAGTGTAACAGTATCATTATTTATTATTGCTTTTAGGCAAGGTTTTAAAAGTTTGATTGGGAAATGTTTTTTAGCTAATTTTTTTACTTCTCTTTCAAAGCTTTTGGTCGTCTTAATCCTCATTTATTTTATCTATCCAAGCATCAAAATCACTTAACGATCCAATTGTTGTTACATTATTATTTTCAGCATCTTTTTTAGCTTTTTTAGCTTCAGGGGAATCAAGGAAACTAACTAATTGGACTTCATTATTAGCCGCTTTAACTAAAGCAAGTCTCATAAATTCTGAAATAGTTAATCCTTGCTTGGCTAAGTTCTTTTTGGCGCGATTTCCAACGTTTGTAGTGACCCTAGTTGATACGGTTTTATCTTTAATTATTGCGTTACTCATTATAATATTCCTCCAATCGTTATTAATGTTTACTTTCGTACTACATTATACACACAATTAAATTGATTTGAAAATTTTAAATTTCAAACACAAAAAAATGCTCTATAACCACTAGATTATCTATTAGTTATAGAGCATTTTATTTTAAAAGTTATTTTTATTGATACTCAATCGTTGCCGGTGGCTTCCCAGTAATGTCGTAAAGTACACGGTTAATCCCGGGCACTTCATCGACGATTCGTGATGATACCTTACTCAAGACGTCCCATGGAATTTCGGCAAATTCAGCGGTCATTCCATCAACCGAATTAACGGCTCGGATATTGATGGCTTCATCGTAGGTTCGTTCATCACCCATGACACCAACGGTCCGAATGCCAGGTAGGGCAGTGAAATACTGCCAAACCTTCTTGTCCAGACCGGCCTTTTTGAACTCGTCACGCAGAATGGCATCAGAATCTCTAACCTTCTTTAATCGTTCAGGAGTCACGTCACCAATAATACGGATGGCGAGACCGGGACCAGGGAATGGTTGCCGCCAAACCATCTCGTCTGGCATTCCCAATTTTTCCCCGATTTCTCGGACCTCATCCTTGAAGAGTTTGTTTAAGGGTTCAATCAACTTGAACTTGAGGTCCTTGGGCAGTCCACCAACGTTATGGTGGGACTTAATCGTTTGCGCGGTGTCTGTTCCGGATTCGATCACGTCGGTGTACAAGGTTCCCTGGGCCAGGAAATCAACGTCCTTGAACTTCCGGGCTTCCTTTGAGAAGGTGTCGACAAATTCTTTCCCGATGATTTTACGTTTCTTTTCGGGGTCGGTTACGCCCTTTAGTTTGGATAAGAATTCGTCACTGGCATCGACAAAGTCAATGTTTAAGCCAAATTCATCGCCTAAAGTGTGTAAGACCTGTTGAGCTTCATTCTTGCGCAACAGACCGTGGTCAACGAAGACGGAGATGAGTTGGTCGCCAATTGCCCGATGTAAGAGGACGGCAACCACACTTGAATCAACGCCACCAGAGAGACCCAGTAAGACACGTTTGTCGCCAACTTCTTCCTTGATGTTTTCAATGGCATCTTCAATGAAGTCGTCCATGGACCAGTTGTCCTTAGCGTGGGCAATGTCAAAGACAAAGTTATGCAGCATTTGGTTCCCCTGTTTGGTGAGGTTAACCTCGGGATGGAATTGGACGGCGTAGATGTCTTTGTCGTGGTTTTCCATGGCAGAAATGGCACACTGTTCGCTAGTAGCAGTTACTTTGAAACCGTCTGGGACCTTGGTTACAAAGTCCCCGTGACTCATTAAGACGGTTTGATTGGGGTCTAGTCCCTTAAAGGTACCGGAGTCATTACTTGTGACCTTAATTTTAGCGGGACCGTACTGACTGTCGTCAGCGGTGGTGGTTTGACCACCCTTTAGGTCGTGTGCTAATAGTTGCATGCCATAACAGATTCCCAGAATCGGTATGCCCATGTTTAAGATTTCGGGGTCGACGTCTAGGGCGTCTTTGCCGTTGACACTGTTGGGACCGCCAGAAAAGATGATGCCCTTTGGTGCGATTTCCCTTACTTCTTTGGCAGTGATGGTGTGTGGTTTTAGTTCTGAATAAACGCCCATGTCACGAATGCGACGGGTGATTAGTTGGTTGTATTGACTCCCAAAGTCGAGAACTAAAATCTCATCATAATCACGTTTTTTTGTACCAGTTGCCATCAAATTCCTCCTATTTATCGATTGAATAGTTTGGTGCGGATTTGGTGATTTGCACATCGTGGGGATGTGATTCGCGTAGTCCTGCATTAGTAATTCTAACAAATTGAGCGTTATTAATTAAGTCGGAAATGGTGTGAGAGCCGGTGTAACCCATCCCGGAACGAAGACCACCCGCAATCTGGAAGAGAACGGTTGAGACGTCACCCTTGTACGGGGTTTGCCCCTCAATTCCTTCTGGGACGAGTTTCTTTTCTTCTTTGACCTTGCCCTGAAAGTATCGGTCAGAGGAACCATTTTCCATGGCTGCCAGTGAACCCATACCACGGTATGCCTTGTACTTCTTGCCGTCAGCACCCGTATAAACGTCTCCAGGGGCCTCCGTCGTACCTGCCAGCATACTTCCTAGCATGACGGCACTCCCGCCCGCTGCGAGCGCCTTAACGATGTCTCCGGTGTACTGCATCCCACCGTCAACGATGATTTGCTTGCCGTAGTCAGCGGCAACTCGGGCAGCGTCAAAGGCAGCGGTGATTTGGGGAACACCCACGCCGGCCACGATCCGAGTGGTACAGATGGAACCAGGACCAATGCCGACTTTGGCAATGTCAACACCAGCGTCAAAGAGAGCTTTGGCACCAGCACCAGTGGCAATGTTTCCCGCAATCAAAGTCTTGTCCGGAAATTTATCTCTGATTTTAGCGATTTTTTCTAGTACACCCTTGGAGTGACCGTGGGCAGTATCGATGATGACGGCGTCTGCTCCGGCATCAAATAATAATTGAGTTCGATCGAAGGTATCGTTAGTTACCCCAACGGCCCCCGCTACTAATAAATGACCATTGTCATCAACCGCAGCATTGGCACCGGTAACTTCAGCATTTTTAACCGTTTTAACTTCAGCTGCTTGCTTTTTGGCGCTCATGTTTTTGTGAACTACGCCGAGTCCACCGTTTTGAGCCATCGCAATCGCTAAAGGTGCCTCTGTGACAGTGTCCATACTTGCGCTTAGAACGGGTAAGTTTAACTTTAAGTTCTTGCCTAAGGTCGTTCTTAAGTCAACTTGGTTTGGTAACACGTCACTTGCTGCAGGAATTAAGAGAACATCATCAAATGTTAATCCTTGTTTCCCGAATTTATAATTCCAATCCTTCATCGTACTCCTCCTATTGTTCAGTTTTATATAAATTGTTAATAGAATACCATAAAAAACGTTGTAACATCAATGACAACTCGAACAATTTTTCTTTGGTTAACTTTAATCATATGTGGTTTACGCTTGACTGATTTATAAAGACGGACAAGACAGGCGAATTCAATAATGGTAAAATCTACGTATATATCTTTGACAGAATTTTAATTAAACAATTAAATTAATAGAAAGATGGGAATATTATGGATGACAAATTTAAGAAAGTGCGAGGGATGTCAGACATTTTGCCTGATGAGACCAGTGTTTGGCAACGAATCGAAGATACGGCGCGCGACGTTTTCGCTCGATACGACTTTCATGAGATGCGCACTCCGCTAGTTGAGAAGACCCCCGTCTTTACCAGAACCTCTGGTGATAGTTCGGATATCGTCACCAAGCAGATGTACAGTTTTCAGGACAAAAGTGGGCGAGACATCTCACTACGACCAGAGGGAACCGCTGGAGTAGTACGTTCCTTCGTTGAAAATAAGCTGTTTGGACCAGAGCATCCCAAGCCCGTTAAGGTCTTCTACATGGGGGCGATGTTTAGATACGAACGTCCGGGTGCGACTCATAACCGGGAGTTCCATCAGATTGGGTGTGAATCAATCGGAGCTACCAGTCCCCAGATTGATGCCGAAACGATTGCGTTAGCCCTGGACATCTTCAAGGGTGTCGACATCAACGACTTAAAGGTTGAAATCAACACGTTGGGTGACGAAGAGAGTCGGAAGCGTTACCATGACGTCCTAGTAGCCTACTTCTCAAAGTATGAGGACCAATTAAGTGAAGACTCCAAACGGCGCTTAAAACAGAATCCACTCCGGATTTTGGACAGTAAGGACAAGGGGGACCAGCAGCTGGTTGCTGACGCTCCGAAATTAGAAGACAGTCTGACTGATGAATCGAAACAGTACTTTAATGATGTCTTGTCCGCCCTTGATGCTTTAGACATTCCGTACACTGTTGATGATCGTCTGGTTCGCGGCCTTGATTACTACACCGATACGGTATTTGAAATCATGGCCAAGGATCCAAGCTTCGGAGACGATTACACCACCATCTGTGCCGGTGGTCGTTACAACCACATGGTAGAAGAGTTTGGTGGACCAGAAGATACTGGTGGCGTAGGCTTTGCCTTTGGTGAAGAACGGTTGGCAACGATCGTGAACACTAACGACGACAGCAACTCGATTGACTACTTCATTGCGACCGACGTGAAAAATAAGGAAGCGGACGTTAAAAATCAGATCCTTGATAAGGCCCTGAAGACCGCTGAAGACTTGCGTAACGACGGGAATTCCGTTGAAGTCAATTTTCAGAGTCGAAGCATGAAGAGTCAGATTAAAGAAGCCAAGAAATTAAACAGTAAAAACATTATGCGAATGGATTAATTATAAAGATGGGGCGAATGAAATCGCCTTTTTCTTTTAATTCAAGATGAAAGAAGTGAGGATTTGAGTAGTAAAAAAGAAAAGGTCGGAACCATTGGTCTGACCGCGTTTGTACTATCAGCGATGGTTGGTGGTGGAATCTACGATTTGCCACAAAACATGGCACTGCATGCCGGAGCAATTGCCCAAATCATCGCTTGGGCACTATCCGGATTAATTATTTGGTTTATTGTGCGTTCGTTTATGACCTTGTCGGAGGTTCGACCACAATACACCACCGGTTTGTATCACTATGCGCACGCCGGGTTTGGTAACTTTACCGCCTTCTTTGTAAGTTGGGGGTACTGGATCTGTCAGTCGTTCGCCGTTGCCGCATATTCAGTCCTGTTGATGTCGACGTTAAACGCGTTTTGGCCCGGGACGTTTACGGGTGGCAATAACTGGATCTCGATTATTGGTGGAACCATCGTGTTGTGGCTCATGACCTACCTGATTTTAAAAGGCATCCGGGTTACCAGTCACGTCGATGTGTTTGGGACCATCTGCATGTTGACGATTGTAGCGATCTTCATCATTACCATGATTGTGGTCTTCAACTGGCACGCCTTTACTACCAATATGTTTGCGTCCCAGACGTTACCAAAGGTTGATGACAAGGCCATGGGCGGTTTGTTCTCCCAGGTCCGAAATGCCATGATGACCACGATGTGGGTCTTTTCTGGAGTTGAAGGGGCCGTCGTCTTGTCAAGTAACGCCAAGAGTCAAAAGGACGTGCGTCAGGCGACTAAATACGGCTTCTTAATCTGTTTGGTACTGTACGCGCTGGTGTCAATTTTGCCACTGGGCTTACGCAGTTACGGTCAACTGGCGAACCTACAAAGTCCTTCAACTGGGGCCTTGATGCAGATTGTTTTGGGACCACTAGGACGATTAATCATCACCTTTGGTGTCATTGTCGCCGTCTTATCCAGTTGGTTGACGTGGGTCTTAGTTTTGTCTGAGATGCCCCGAGCAGCTTCGATGGACGGAACCTTCCCGAAGTTCTTTAGAAAGATGGGCAAGAACAACGTTCCGATTCACTCGTTGTTCATGACGGTTATCGTTATTCAATTAATCATTATCTTTACTCACTTTGCGGGGCGGGCCTTCAATTTCACGCTGACCATCGTGGGAACGATGACGGTGCCACCGTACCTGATTTCGATGATGTATCTGTTCAAGATTAGTCGCAACGAGAAGACGTTCAATCCGGATGGCAACAAGCTGTCGGTCTCAAGAAAGAGTGCCTACTTCGTGTCAGTCTTGGCAATCCTTGGCACCCTGTTCATGGGCTACGCCGCTGGACTGGAATACCTGACGATTGCCTTTGTGATCTATGCTTTGGGAATTCCACTGTTTATGTACGCTCGAAAACAGTACGCACCAGGACAGCCAATCTTTGGGAAGTACGAGCGTTACTTTGCCATTGCCATTCTAGTGGTGGCCGTCATTGGGGTCATCTTACTGATTCAACCGAAACTGTAATTAAATTTAGAAAAACTAAAAGACGATTGAGCTGAAATTAGTTCAATCGTCTTTTTTATATTCATTAATTTTAGTTTAAATCAAGGACTCCTAGGGTTCTGCGACTATCCTTGCTAGCGGCATTTTGGTAAAATTGTAAAATAACTAAATTTAAGTGGGGATTAATTATATGAGTTTTTTAGTCGATTTTGTGCTTCACATTGACCACCACCTAGTCACACTCGTCAACATGTTTGGCAATTGGACCTATCTGATCCTGTTTGCGGTTATCTTCATTGAAACCGGCGCCGTAATCATGCCATTTCTGCCGGGTGATTCACTTTTGTTTGCGGCCGCAGCCCTGGCCGCCGCTAGTACCAATGATTTAAACATCTGGATTTTTGTGATTTTGTTCTTTATGGCGTCCGCTTTGGGGGACTCACTGGATTTCTTCTTGGGAAGAAAAGTTGGCCTGGCCATTACTGACAATAAATATTTGAGTCGATTCATTAAGCCCAAGGATTTTGAAAAAGCCCATCAGTTCTTTGATAAGTACGGGTCATGGGCCATCCTACTGGGACGGTTTATGCCGATTGTGCGGACGTTCGTTCCATTTGTTGCTGCCAGTAGTGACTACAGCTACCAAAAATTCGTGAAGTATGACGTTACCGCGTGCGTGGCATGGGTCGTCCTGTGCTGTGGTGGCGGATACTTCTTTGGCAACATCCCGTTCGTTAAAGAACACTTCTCGGCCGTGATTTTATCAATTATCTTAATTACCTTACTTCCGGCTCTGATCGGATTAATTAAAACTCGTTTTACTAGCAAAAAGGACGAAGCTTAGGTTTCGTCCTTTTATTTTGGCGTTGTAGTTAACGTAAATCCTGTAATTCGTGACTAATCTTTTTCGTTTGGGGATAAATTTGTTGATAAATTTTAAAAATCTTGGCGTATTTAGCTGCGTTAGCGGCAATCGGTTCGTAGGTCTTACCAAACTTGATGAACTGATCGGCACAGGCCGGAAAGCCGGTAAACCAGCCAAGACCGACGGCGGCAATCATGGCCGCTCCAATGCCAGGTCCCTGTTCGTTTGCGAGGGTGATGACGGGTTTATTGAAGATGTCCGCCTGCATTTGGGTCCAGACGGAACTCTTAGCGCCGCCACCAATGGAAGTGACGTGGTCGATGGTGGCTCCCATTTGGTCGTAGATGGCTAAGATATCATTGAGACTAAAGGTGATCCCTTCCATCACGGCTCTGGTAAAGTCACGTCGGACCTGGGTGCGGTCAATCCCAATGAAACTCCCGCGAATTTGCGAATCAGCGTGGGGCATTCGTTCCCCGGCAATGTACGGCGTGAATAAGAGGCCGTTGGCTCCAATCGGAGATTTACCGGCTTCATTAGTCATCTCGGTAAAGTCCTCATCTTTAACGAAGGTGTTTTTGTACCAGGTCAAAGAATCACCAGCAGCAAGCGTGACGCCCATTGAATAGTAGGTGTTGGGAATGGAATGGTCCTCCATTTGTAGGCGACCACCGTAGTCGGTGGAGAGGTCGACCTCGTGATGTAGGACCACGCCAGAGGTTCCGACGCTGACCAGGGCGTTATTGGGTGACATGATGCCAGCACCAACCGCACCAGCTGAGTTATCGGCGGCCCCACCGTAGACTTTGGTAATGGTTGACATGTCGGCTTGATCGGCGAAGTCGGGGATGACATTTCCCACGTAGTCAATGGACTGAATTAGTGGCGGCAGAATTTTTTCGGGAATTCCGAGTGCCTTACAGATTTCAAGGCTCCACTTGTTGTCGTGGATGTCTAAGAGGGTGGTTCCGGTAGCATCAGAAAAGTCGACCGCGATGTTACCGGTCATTTTGAAACGGAGGTAATCCTTTGGTAAGAGGAAGGTCTTCACTTTGGCCCAGTTTTCTGGTTCGTTTTCTTTGACCCAGAGGAGTTTGGTAATGGTAAAGCCCTCTAGTGGTTGATTACCGGTGATTTCGACGAACCGCTTGCCCAGTTTATCCTCAATTTCTTTGCGTTGCTTCGTGGTTCTGGTGTCGTTCCACAAGATGGCTGGTCTGATGACCTTGTTATCTTTGTCTAATAGTACCAGTCCATGCATTTGACCCGAGAAACTAGCTCCACTTATGGACTCTGGATCAACATTATCATCGTTGACTAATTTTCTGATCGCCGCAATCGTGCCATTGACCCAATCATTGGGATTTTGTTCACTCCAACCAGGTTTTGGTTGGGGATTTGGATATGACGTTGACTCTTGTCCCACGATGTCACCAAGCTTGTTGACAGCCGTGACCTTGACCGATCCCGTGCCGAGGTCGATTCCTAAAACGTTCTTTTCCATGTGTGCACCAACTTTCATAAATGTTCCTTGTAGTTACGTCTCTTAATTTAAGGTTAGCAGGTTATGTAATCGTTTTCAATGAATATTAATTTAATGATTGCAAAGAAAAAACAACTAACCAGAATGGTTAGTTGTTAAAGATTAATATTATTCATCAATTTCCATCGCCATTTTCACCAGCTGTTTCTTAACTGGTCCAATGTTATCACGATGGGCAAGGACAATCAGCGTGTCACCGGCTTTAATCTGGGTGTTTCCATTGGGAATGATGTGGAGATTACCCCGGCTAATCGTGATGAGAATAGAGTGGTTCGGCCAATGGATGTTTTTGACTAACTTGTTTTCAATCGAACTGAATTCATAGACTGGGACTTGAATTTTGTCCGTCTTACTGTCAGCGTTGAAGTATGTCTTGATGGCAGTTAATCGTTCGGCTAAGGCTTGATAGATTGGTTGACCACCCAGCATGTCGACCACGACGTAGGAGATAAGGACCACGAGCGCTAACGCCATGAAGTTCTTGGTGTTGCCAACCAGTTCGGTGATTAGCATGATTGAGGTGAAAGGCGCCTTACTGACGGCCGCAAAGTAGCCGGCCATCCCGAAAATCAACAAGTTGTTAACGTATCCGGTACCGAGTAGTCCAATCTGTGACATAAAACCACCGTAGGCCGCACCAATCAGTGATCCAACGGCTAAGACTGGCATGAAGAAACCACCAGGAATTCCGGCACCATACGTGATTAACCCGAAGACAAACCGGACGATTAGAAAGACAAAGATGGCGGTTAATGGCACGTTGTGAGTGGCGACGGTCATGATGACTCGACTACCACTTCCGATGGTGGTCGGGAAGAACATTCCAACGGGAATAACCAGTAAAATCGGGATTGCACACATGAAGTACCATGGAATAATTTTAATTTTAGCGAACCACTTTGGCAGGTCCAGTAGACCTAAGTTGTAGACATAGCCTAGGACACCCAGAATAATGCCCAGGATAATCAGTTGCCAGTAGTTCTGCAGTTGAAAAATGTGACTGTAGAAAATGGGCAGAATGGGTTTTAGGCCAAAAACCTTGAGGGAAACAAAGTTTGCACAGATTGACCCCGTGAGAGACGAAAGCCAGACGGCGGGAGAGAAATTGCGATAAACACCTTCCATGACGAAGAACGTGCCCGCTAATGGCGCACTAAAGGTAGCCGATAGTCCAGAAGCAGCTCCGGTTGCAATCATCAATCGCCGCTCGGAACCACCTTCTTTAAAGCCCTGGGCAACTCCTTGACCAATGGCACCCCCTAACTGAACCGAGGGACCTTCTCGTCCGACGAAGATTCCGGTCCCGACGGTTAGGACACCGGTGACAAACTTGCGCCACAAGACAGAGACCCAGTTGGTTTCAATGTTTCCAGCTAGTTGAGCTTCGACCTGTGGAATTCCTGAACCCTTAACGTCAGGATCGCCCTTCATGATGAGACCAGTCACGATTGAGATGAGTAAGAAGGTTGGAATTACCAACCACAGAAGGTTGAGATTGTGGTCAAGTCCATGATAAATTGTAAGCGACCATTTTAAGGCGACCTGGATTAGGTAACGAAAGGACGCAATTACGGCGCCCGTCAGCGTTCCAATAATGGTCGCAAAGAGAACGTATCGAATGTCTGAAAAATCAATGTGGTGTGTGCGTTTCGCCAAGTTCTTCATCTCCATTAAGCAATTACATTAATTGTATCACGTTTATTTTTCCCAAATAAATTCGATTTTAGGGTAAAATAATAGTATAGAAAAGATTTAATTGGAGGAATTTATGAAGAAATCAGATATTGTTCAAAAGTTAGACTTCTTGTATGTTCTAACCCTGGTAATTTCAATCATTGAAACGGTTCTGTTGTTTCCAATCCTTGGTGGCATCATCATTGTTAGCATGCTGTGGGTTCCACTCTTGGTACTATTAGGTCTCTACATTACTTGTTTTATCATCAGTTCTCAGATGGTGAGTTCCCTAAGTGATGGTAAAGTTAAGGCCGAAATTGATAACATCAAACCCAAGTTCATCGTCGGAATTGTCTTGTCGATAATCGCGGTAATTCCAATTGTGGGTTGGATCTCACACATTGTGATGGCTATTATCATGTGGCAGGTGTTTACTAACATCAGTACGCTTAAGACAAATTTGATTAACGATGATGGAGCTAAGGGTGATTGGAAAGATGTTACCCCAGATTCTGAGAAGCAGAATTCGAGCCAGCAAGGTTCAGATAGCAATTCTAATAAATAAACATATTAGCTAATTAATAATTTTATCTTTATACAAGCACAAATACACTTATGAATTTTCATAAGTGTATTTGTTTTCGTTAATTTTTCGCTAAAACTAACTTTTTTTGTGTCATTGTATCTAACATCCACTAAGATAGTACGTAGACGCATTAAAACAATTTTTAAAAGTTAAAATTAATTAGAAAGGAGCAAGGCCAATGAAAAGAATACTGAAATGGACCGGGGTGACGGCTTTCTTCTTTGTCATTTTCGCAGTCATCCTTGATTTAGCGGTTGGATACCTGCTGTTTAACTTTGCTTTTGGAAAGACCGGGCTGGCCAGTTTGTACAACGAGAATGCTGGAACACCCGACACCGAGTGGTTTAGTGACAATCACACTCAGTTCTTACACGAAAAAGCGAGTGATGGCACCAATCTAGTTGCTAGATACGTTCCGTCCGAAAAGCCGACCAACAAGACGATGATTGTTGTTCATGGCTACGGTAGTAATAGTGAAGAGATGGAGTCATTCATTAAAATCTTTCATGATGCCGGTTATAACGTCCTCGCACCCGATAACCAGTCGTTTGGTGGCAGTGGTGGTAAGTACATCGGGTACGGTGTCAAAGACGCCACTAACCTGGAAAAATGGGCCAGAGTGCTCAATTATGACCACCCCGACGGTGAATTAGGCCTGTTTGGGACGAGTATGGGGGCTTCGGCCGTCATGTACTCTCTACCAAAAATGCCAAGTAACGTGAAGTTTGCGATTGAGGACAGTGGCTATGCTAGTGTCGAAGGGGAATTAGGTGGCCAACTAAAACGGTTGTTTAACATTCCCAGTTTTCCACTGGTTCCGACCGTTAATCTTTACGTGCGGATGTTTGCGAAGTATAACATGAACGACGGCAATACGAAGAAGACCTTAAAGCACAACCAGATTCCGTTGTTTGTCATTCACGGTGACGTCGATAAGTTTGTTCCCGTTAAGAATGCCTATGAGAATTACAGAAATGATGCGGGACCGAAGCAGTTGTGGATCATTAAGGGTGCCGGTCACATTGAGGGTCGAAGTCAGGATCCTGATACGTATACGCAAAAAGTCGTAAGCTTTTCGCAACAGTATTTTAAGTAGTTGAATTTGGTAAAATGATTGGTAGAATTAAAACAGTACTGCTGAGGAGATGAAGACCAATCAAAGCCAAAATTAGACTAACGGTTGCGTATTTACTCGTAATCGGGGTAATTGCCGCGTATTTTATCCTGGACCAAAAAGAACAGCTGGTCCTCTTTTTTGAGGGAGTTTTACTAGTGACCGCCTGCGTCCTGTTTGGTTGGCACGGTCTAAAAGAATTAATCAGAAGAATTTTAAAGGTGTTTTAGGCAATAAAAAAAAGACTACGAATTTAAATTCGTAGTCTTTTTGGTTGGTAATTTTAACCGTTACCATTTTGAAATGATGGGTATAATGTCATCCCACCATCAACGTAAAGTGAAATTCCAGTAACGTAACTGGATTGATCAGAAGCTAACCAAACAGCGGCAGCTGCAACTTCTGAAGGTTTACCAATTCGGTGCATTGGAACCATGTTAACCGTTGATTCGTAGGTCTTTGGATCAGCGAATTTCTTGGCGTTAATTGGGGTGTTAATGGCACCTGGACAGATCGAGTTAACCCGAATGTCTTGCTTAGCGAATTCCATTGCGGCAGTTTCGGTGAATAATTTAACTCCACCCTTACTTGCGGCGTAGCTAGCAAATGTAGGCCATGGAATCTGTTGGTGAACTGATGAAGTTTGAACGATACTACCCTTTTTGTTGTGCTTTAAGAAGTAGTTCAATGCGGCTTTAGTACCTAAGAAAGTACCAGTTAAGTCAACGTTTACAACTCCTTGCCACTCTTCAAGGGAGATTTCATTTGTAGGAGTCTTCTTTTCCATTCCGGCGTTATTGAACCAAACGTCCAAATCACCGAATGAGTCAACGGCAGTTTGTACTAATGATTCGGCACCAGCATCATCACCGATGTCACCCTGTTTAGTAACAGCGTGTCCACCGTTTTTTTCAACGACTTCAACAACTTGGTTAGCTGCTTCTTCGTTTTTGTGGTAGTTAATAACCACGTTCATGTGTTCCTGACCTAGACGTTCAGCAATGGCAGCACCGATCCCGGAGTCTCCTCCAGTGATTACGGCTGTCTTACCTTCAAGATCTTTATACATAACCATAAAATACACCTCTATATTTCTAATCCTGTTAAGCGGATTAAACTTGTTTGTGACTTTATAATAACCTATCTAGTCCCTAATATAAAGTGAAAAAACTTATTGACCATTTAAAATTAAATTGTGTACATTTTACTTGCGTTATGGTGAATTCCTGCTATCATAAATAGTGAAGATTTGAAGAGGTTCATTTATGGATCACTTATAGGAGGTTATAAATATGAAATTAACAATTACTGATGACGCAATGGCCTACATGAAGAAAAGATTAGCAGGTGCTAACGCATACCTGTTGGCCGCAAATGACGGATCAAATAACTTCTCTGAAGGTGCCGGTGGTGCTTGCACTGTTGGAGATGCCTTTCAAGTTGTTGGTGTTTCAAAAGCACCATCAGACTACGATGTTAAGCTCGAAAACAATCAAGACGCTGACGTTTTAACCAGTAAGAATGATATGACTTTCTTTGGACCAGGTCTAAAGCTTGATTTCAAGAATAACTTCTTGCAGTTAAAAGATGATGGTGAAATGATTGATGGTCAAGTTACGACCAACAACCAGGTTGAAAAATAGAATAAGAGATTAATAAGCCAGGGGAGAACCGGAGTAATTGCTTCGGTTCTTTTTTATTAAAAAATGGGATTCACGTCACGTGAGTCCCATTTTCGTTTATTTAAAATGTTTTTTATAAAATGCTAGCCCAAGGTATCCCAGTAAAAGTAACCAGGAGATGACACTGATCCAAATGCCAATGATGTGAACGCGGGTGCGGTGATACGTCAATTTGATGGTGTTTGTACCTTTTTTAACGGGAATATTGATGGCACGCTCTTGGTCAACCTTGATGGGAACTGGTTGATTGTTAACGGTCACGGCGTAGCCAGGGAAGTAAACGTTTGGCAAACGAACCCTGGTGGTACTTTCAGCGTCTAATTGGTACTCAATTTGATTGTACGAGGTAGTCCGTTTCGTTTGTTTTAAACCCTTCTGACCTGGATTCATTTTTAAGGTAGAATGCTTTTTGAGTAAGGGCTCTAAAGAATCGGAAGCGTGAGGGAGGTAGTCCCAATAAACGGCTGATTTCCCCACTTTTTCAAACGCCTGTGGTGAAGAAGCCTGGGGTTCCCAGGATTTGAGCTGCAAATTGGTAGCAAGTGATGAACAGAGGCTAAGTACTAAGACGCCTAAAAGCAAGAGGGTTCCCGTAGAATTGTTTTTGGCAAAAATCTTGGTAATGATTTCTCCGCCTAAAAACGCTAGTAGGACAGTAGTGATGATCAGAAAACGGAATGGGAATTGGATCATTCCCACCCATTTTTGCAAAAGGTCCCACGGAAAGAGATTGGAACTAAAAAGCAGAAAGAGCAGTGAGAGGACTGTCATTGATTTGGAGAATAGGTCAAGTCGATGCCAGAAGACGAACAGCAAGATGATGATCATTAGTCCGATAATGCCAATGCTAGCACCGTACTGCCAAGGTCCATTTGGAGTGGGGCCAAAAAACAGATTGGTGACCGGGATGCTCATGTCTTGGAGGCGACACTTCATGATGGAAATTTCTTGGTCGTAATGGTAATTCTGAATTAATGGCAGTAAAAAGAAAGCCGATAAGAAGAAAGTCCCGACGGCAGCGGCGATTAGCGCTAAGATCCGCTTTACTTTAAGTTTCAATGAATCATGGTTTAACATGATAATAATGATCGTCATGGCAGAAAAGGCACCGGCAATCAAAAACGACAGTAGGTGGGTTAATACCAGCAGGGTTAATCCAACGCTTAAGACCCACCACTGGCGATCGTTTTTGATACATACCTGATAAATTCCGTAGAGAATAACTGGTAGAAAGACAAACGCCATTCCTTCCGCCACATCAAAGCGGACAAAGAGGTCAAACGTTAGATACGTCGATAAACCGTAGATGATGGCGGATACGAGTCCGGTCAGTTTTCGATTGGTGATTTTCCAGGTTGCTAGATACATGGAGATAAACACCAGAAAGTTGATTAGGATGAGGTAAAGTAAGTAGGATGTGTATGGATTCTTAATGACTAAATGAATTATGGCCTCAGGTAATACGGCAAAAATCGGATAGAACCCATTTAGCGGGTAACCAACTTTGACGAAAGTTTTCGTCATCATTCCCGGTATCATATGTAAGATGCCACCGTGTTGAACCTGGATGTAACTCTCGTACGCCCGGGCCAGATGAAACCGCATGTCTTCGCGTGGTAGGACTGGATTGCCAAAGAAATAGGGACTGACGACTGCTACGCTTAAAATTAAAAACAGAAGCAGTGAAAGTAACGTGAAATGTTTATGTATAAACTTCGAGATAGTAATTCCCCCTTGTGAGTTAATACCGTTATTATAGAATAACTTTAAAAGTTATTCTATTTTTTCTCAAAAATGATTGACATTCCGTTTTAAAGCATGTAAAGTAACGACCATTAAAAACAATAAATTAACTAAACAGAAAAGTTGAGTAGGCAGAAGAAACTCAAAGAGAGTCTCAGGTTGGTGCGATGAGATGAGTTAACGCTGTTGAAGATGGACTTGGAGTTTTCACCAGTGAATCGTGAGCTGGTGACGGGATGCCGCCGATATCATGGCCCGGTTATTTTTACAAGTAACTGTTGAGGTAGTCGTTGTGAGACGACTATGAACTAAGGTGGTACCGCGGAAGCATTCGTCCTTTTTACAGGATGGATGCTTTTTTGTTTGGTTAATAATGGGAGGAACGCAAATGAGAAGATGGGTTAAATACTTAATTTGGATTGGAATTATATTGTTTATTGGAATCGCCGGATACTTCAGCTTTTTCCACCAATCAGAGGCTGAAGCGAACACCATTACCGTTGGCATCATGGCCGGATCCAAACAGGAACAGGCCATCTGGAACGAGGTAGCTAAAGACGCCAAGGATAAGTATGGCCTAAACGTTCAGTTTCAGACGTTTACCGACTATTCACAGCCTAACAACGCTTTAACCAACGGGGACATTGACGTGAATGCCTACCAAAACTACCCATTTTTGGACAATTGGAATGACGTTCACCACACGGACATCGTGCCGGTTGGGGATACCGTGATTGAACCGATGAGGATTTACTCCAATCAATTTAAGTCGGTTAATGAAATTTCCAGTGGAACTTCCATTGCGGTGCCAAACGACACTAACAACGAGTCCCGGGCTTTACACGTCCTCCAGAGTGCAGGATTGATTAAGTTAAATCCGAAAAAGGCTTTTACCACCGTCAAGGACATCACCAGTAATCCGAAGAACCTGAAGATTAAAGAAGTGGACGCTTCTCAGACTCCACGGCTTTTGAATTCGGCTGGAGCTTCCGTCGTTAACGGGAACTTCGCTGAAAGTTCGAACCTGAGCCCCAAGAAAGCCATTTATACGGCACCATTTACCAAGGATTCTCATAAGTGGGTCAACTTCATTGCCGCAAAGAAGCGCGACGAGCATAGTAAGAAAATCAAAGAATTAGTGAAGGCATATCAGACCGAAAAGACCGCTAAACTAATTAAAAAAGAGTCCGGGATTAACCAGCAGGCGGCTTGGAACCTTAAATTTAAATAGCTAGAATGGAATTCATCAATTAATTGATGAATTCTTTTTTGACTAGAAACAAAAGTTCAATAAATGGTAGAATGAAAAAAACGATGGGAGGGGTCCAAATGGGTTCAGTAGCTACGATTAGAGACGTTGCGTCAGAAGCAGGGGTGTCAACCGCCACCATCTCACGCTACTTAAACGGAAAAACCAACCACATGTCCGATGCTACTGCCAAGCGGGTCACCGAAGCAATCAAGAAGTTGAACTACGTGCCAAACGAATCTGCTAGACAGCTCATTACCAAGCAAAGTCGGTTGGTGGCTGTCATTGCGGCGGATGTTGACGACTATTTTTCTACGGAGATTTTTAAGGGTGTTAATTCGGTTTTAAAAAAGAACAGCTTCATCGCGGTCTTAATGGACTCCGATAGTGATGAACGGCGGGAACTTGATACGTTATCGTCACTTAACCAGCAGATGTTTGGTGGCGTCTTGATTCAGCCGTTAAGTAACGACCTGGACGCCTTTCAAAGTTCGATTCCCCAAAACGTGCCAGTGGTCATGTTAGACCGGCAGATTAAGGGCAGTCCCTGGCCGAGTGTGGTTACCAATAACTACGAAGTCAGTAAGAAGGCGGCTCAATACTTTAAAGATCAGGGATTAAGCCACGTCTTTGTGATTACAAATAACGTGAAAAACGTTTCTACCCGAGAACAACGACTGAACGGGATTAAAGCGGTCTATGGGGACGACGTCACTGTCATTTCTCCTGGAAACGATGAGCGTTCGTTTCGTCAGGCATACGCCAAACTGAAAAATGACATCGGTGAAACGAACGGGGGTCTGATTTTTGCTTTAAAGGAACGATGGCTCTTGAAGTTTTTGCCCAAGTTGATTCGGGATGGGGTCATTCGGAAGTCCGATGGAGTTCACATGACGGGTTTCTCTGACACTTCACTGATTGATAATATTGATCCGGGAATTAAGGTGATTAATCAGGACCCATTTCAGATTGGCGTGAATGCCGCTCAGATCCTGATTGAAGGGATTGAGAGTGATTCCCAACCGATTGCGAAAAAAATTGAGATTCCAGCCCAATTTTAAAAGAGTAAGACGAGCCAGTGCGGCTGGTCTTTTTTTATGGCATCATGGAAAACGATTACATGTTTTTAGAAAAAAGATTGCCAAACAGTATTGACTACTTTTATGTAAACGATTACCATAATCATAAATATGAAAGCGGTATCAAATTAAAAAAGGAGTGAATACTGATGCGATTGTTTTTAAATACATGGATCTTTGTAAATGACATCGAAGCCGGTACGAGTCAGGCAGCGTTATTTCCGCGCGTGAAGCAGATGAACGTTGACGGGATTGAGGTTCGACGCGAATACATCAAGGATTTTTCTAAAGAACTTGATGAGATTGATAATGCCAGATTGAGAACGGGATTACTGGTCAATTATAGTGTTCCCGATGAGCTGTTTTTAAAGGACGGTTCAGTTAATCCCAAGTTGAAGCAATACTTTGATGAGGGTCAACAAATGGGAATTACCAAAATCAAGTTTAACGTGGGAAACTTTCGGGCGTTTGACGGTGATTTGTCCCATGCCTTTGACGGATTGCCCCTCGATCGGATTCAATTAAACGTGGAAAATGATCAAACCAAGGTGAGTGGCAAGATTGCCAACATCAAGCACTTTTTAAACCAAGCCAAAAAGAATGGTCTTCCCATTAAGTACGTGTACGACCTTGGTAACTGGGCGTTTACCCATCAAAGTGCGGACTATGCGGCTGATTCCCTTGGACAGTATACCGATTACATTCATTTAAAGAACGTCAACCAGTTTGACGAGGATGACTTACAGACTGCGGACGATCTAAACGACGGCATGTTTGATTGGAAAAACATCCTGAACGAGTTACCGAAAACAGCGGATTTAGCGCTTGAATTTCCGATGGAAGACGACGAACACGTTGAACGGCAGATCAAGTTGCTGAGAGATGAGGTGATGTAGTTGATGAATACCATTATTGCGATTCTGTTACTAGTTACCTTTGCTGGCTTTATCTTTTACATTATTAAAGGTGGAGACCTGACCATTGGGTTCTTCGTCATGGCGATTCTTTGGACCGTCATCGGCCTGATCCCATATCACACCGCTTTGACGGCGGTCTTCTCAACGCCCGCTTTGAAGTACGGTTCGACGATTATCTACATCGTCTTTGGTTCGTGGTTCGGACGAGTGTTGGTTGACAGTGGCATTGCGCCATCAATTTCGCAGAAAACGAATAAGGTTGGGAAATCGCATCCCTTACTGGCCGCTATTTTGATTGTCTTAGTTACAGCGCTGTTGTTTGTCAGTTCCTACGGAGTGGGTTCGGTCATTGCCATCGGTGTCATTTTGTTACCAATCCTCTTGTCATTGGGAATTCCTCGAGACGTGGCCCTAACGACGTTTGCCTTGTCGATTGGTTCAGCCATGTACGTCAACGTCGTGTTATTTAATCAGATTAAGGCGTTCTTCCCAAAAGCTGAGTACAATCTGCACTATCTTGAGTTTGGTTGGGCCGCCATGGCGGTGCAACTAATCGCAGTCATCTTGTTTCTGGTAATGAAACGCCACACGTTTAATCCAAAGAATGCCGAGGCCAACCTGAAAGAGATTGGTGCGACTGATCCCGGGGACGTTGACAAGATCCCGTACATTGCGTACGCTATCCCAGTTGTTCCCGTTATTTTGAACATGGCGCTTGGCTGGGATGCCATTCCAGCATTGATCCTTTCTAGTATCCTAGCGATGCTTGTGACCGGTAAGATGAAGGGCTACAAAAAATTCAAGGAATTTCTTAATACCACGATTAAACAGTCCATTAACGATATTTCGGGCTTAATCATGTTCCTTATGGCACTAGTTATGTTTGCCGGTGCGGCTCAGTTAAACGCTGGTCGTTTCAAGGGAATCTTCAGTGCCATCCTGCCAAACAGTCATTTACTTTTAGCACTTGGAATCGGAGTTCTTGCTCCGTTGGCATTGTTTAGAGGACCACTTCAGGTCTGGGGTGCTGGAGCTGCGACGGCCGCCGTCCTTTCCGCTACTGGGATGTTTAACGACATGTTCCTCTTACCATTAATGTACGTTCCAACCCTGATGGCGGTTTCAACTGATATTACTCAGTCATGGAACGTCTGGGGTCTTGACTACATGAAGGTTCGTCCTCAGCAACTACTGAAACTGGGAGTTCCGGTCATGTGGATTGTCTCCATTTTAAACGAAATATTAGTGTACTTATTCTTCGGATAGATGATTAAAGAAAGGTGAAAATTATGAGTGAATTTCTGACAATTGGTGAACCGGTGGTGACGTTCGCCTCAACCGATCCTGACGCTACTTTAGCTGATTCGACCCACTATCTAAAAATCCTCGGAGGGGCGGAGCTAAACGTGGCCATTGGTGCAAAACGACTGGGACATTCCGCCCAGTACGTTTCTCAAGTGGGAACTGATCCGCTGGGTAAATACGCCAAGGAAGTGATTATCGACCACGGCGTTGGGATTGACTACGTTAAAGACGATCCCGATCATTGGACGGGTCATCAATTAAAACAGATGGTGACGCACGGTGATCCCCAGACGTTCAACTATCGCACGGGATCGGCTGCTTCACATCTAAAGCGGGGGGTCATTGACGAGATTAATCTTGATGACGTCAAAATGGCTCATCTAACGGGGATCTTCCCGGCTTTGTCAGCAGAAGCAGAAGACTCATATCGTGCATTAATGGACCGATTGATTAATAATGAAATCAAGATAACGTTTGATCCAAACCTGCGTCCCGGACTGTGGGGTGATCATGATCGAATGATTAAAACGATTAACGAATTAGCTAAAAACGCTGACATTGTGATGCCAGGTGTAAACGAGGGCAAGGTCCTCATGGGAAGTGATGACCCGAAAAAAATTGCTGACTTTTACCTCCAGAATGGTGAACGCACGAACGCAGTGCTCATTAAGTTGGGCCCGGATGGTGCGTATGTGAAGACTAAAGATGGAGATTCGTACACAGTCTCCGGTTTTAAGGTCGATCACGTCGTCGACACGGTTGGTGCCGGTGATGGGTTTGCGCTTGGGGTAATTACCGCACTATTAGAGGGCAAAAATCTAAAGAGTGCGGTCATGCGGGGAAATGCCGTTGGGGCGCTTCAAGTTCAGACGCCCGGTGATAACGATGGCTATCCTACTCCAAGCGAGTTAAAAGATTTTTATAAAAAAGAACACGTTAGTGAATCGTAAGTAGATGGGAGAGATTATGATGGCTAAAAAAGTTGCAGTACAAGCAAGTTTGGCTCCAGATGGAAAACAGCTACTGAAAGACAGTGGCTTTGATGTTGTGGAATTACCTGACAAGAAGATTTCAACGTTGCTTGATATGGCCGCCGATGCTTATGGCATCCTGATTGGGACGACTCCATTTCCAAATGACACCATTGAAAAGATGCCGAACTTAAAGATCATCGCTAGAAACGGTGTGGGTTATGACAACATCGACGTTCCCTTTATGGTACAACATGGCATATATGTAACAATTACGCCGCTCGCCAATGCCTCAACGGTTGCTGAGACGACGTTAGCCGAAATCTTTGATGTATCAAAGAACGTTACCAATGATTCGCACGAGATGCGTGACGGTAACTGGAACTACAAGAAGGATCACATGGGTTTTGATTTAGAGGGCAAGGTCCTCGGCATTCTCGGTTACGGCCGAATCGGCAAGATGGTAGCTAAGAAGGTGAGCGGACTGGGGATGAATGTCATCTACAATTCACCACATGCTGAAGACTCTGAATACGGTAAAGCGGTTAATCGCGATGCTATCTTTACTGATTCAGACATCGTCACTTTACACATGCCAGTGCTACCTTCGACTAAGCAAAGCGTTGGTAAACGTGAGTTTGAGATGATGGATAACTCGGCGGTTCTCATTAATTTAGCTCGGGGTGCGCTCGTTAATACGAATGATTTAATCGACGCGTTAAAGAGTCACGAAATCAAGGCCGCTGCCCTGGATGTGTTTGATTCTGAACCACTACCAATGGACAGTCCACTATACAAGCTGGATAACGTCTTGTTGACACCGCACATTGCCTCTAACACGGTGGAATGCATGAACCGGATGGCTCACGATGCCGCCAGTGAGATCGTGAAGGTCCTAAATGGTGAACAACCACAGTGGGCGGTTAAAAAGTAAAAAAAATTAACTAAGAACTGGGATGAAATGGTCCCAGTTCTTTTTTGTTTAAGGAAATCTTAAAAAAGTAATTGTCATCATCTTTTTTTCACGGTACAATTCAATGCAATACAAATGAAAAGGAGGGATGCATATGCATAATATGTTCAAGAAAGAATCGGTTGCTAGTTTCGTCAAAGCCGATGCCGGCTTAAAGCGAACGCTGACCGCTAAAGACTTAATTGGTCTTGGCGTCGGAGCCGTTGTCGGAACTGGGATCTTTATTCTTCCAGGACACGAAGCAGCTTTACACGCAGGACCAGCGGTTGCACTGGCATTCTTGCTTGCTGCCATCTTAGCTGGGGTCGTGGGTATGGCGTATGCCGAGTTTTCGTCGGCGATGCCCGTTGCTGGTTCAGCATACTCCTTTGGAAGCGTCGTTTACGGCGAGATCATCGGGTGGATTCTTGGTTGGGGACTAATCCTAGAGTACTTCTTGGCGGTTTCTGCTGAGGCCACCGGATTTGCTTCGTACTTTAATAACAACATTTTAGCTGCCATTGGGATTAACATTCCGAAGTTTCTTCAAAGTGGCCCGATGGAGGGTGGCGTAGTCAACATCAGTGCCGTTGTCATTACCCTGTTAGTTGGATTACTCGCTTTAATGGGAACTAATTTTTCCAAGAAGATTGAGAACGTTGCCGTGCTGGTCAAAATTGGCATCATCGTCTTGTTTATCGTTGTGGGTGTTTTTTACATCAAGTCAAGCAACTACGTTCCGTTTTACCCCAAGCAGTTTCACACTCCACCGTTTGGTTTAGGTGGGATTTCGACCGCCGCTGCCACCGTCTTTTTTGCTTTCATGGGCTTTGACGCGTTGGCATCAAATTCGGCTGAAACCATTAATCCTAATAAGAATATGGCCAAGGGAATTCTTGGAACCGTTCTGATTGCGGCCGTACTGTATGTTGGATTCTCCTTGGTCCTGACCGGAATGGTTCATTACTCACTACTAAACGTTGACGATCCAGCCGCTTTGGCATTCTCCATGGTGCACTTAAACTTCATGAACAAGGCCATCACGATCGGAGCACTGTTTGGGATTTTCACCGCCATGGTCACCATGGTCATCGGAAGTTCACGACTGGTTTACTCACTTGGACGTGACGGACTAATTTCTAAGAAAATGGGAAAGATTAACCACAAGACCGGAATTCCGACTTACGCAGTTTGGTTAGCCGTCATCATTCAGGCCATCTTTGCCGGGGTCGTTCCTTTAACCCAACTAGTTTCATTGATTAACGCTGGAACTTTGGTTGCGTTTGCCTTTATCTCATTTGGGATTATTCCATTGAGACGAAGAAAGGACATCAAGAATACTGGTTACAAGATGCCACTTTACCCGTACCTGCCAATTCTAGCCGGACTGATGAGTATCTACTTCATCATCATGTTACCGAACGTGACCAAAATTGCGGTAATTGGTTGGTTAGCACTGGGAATTGTGATCTACTTTGTTTACGGGATTCACCATTCTCGATTGCAAAATGAAGAATAATTAATGAATGAGAAGCCGTGAGATGGCTTCTCATTTTGTGTAGCTAATTAAGATTTTTATGTGATAAAATTAACTTGAATTCTGGTCCTATTTGGAGTTCTTTTAATACATACGAAAAGGAGAAAGAAAAATGGCATTAAAAACAAGATTTTGTCCTAACTGTGGAGCTGAGATTCCAGTTGACGTAAAGTTCTGTACGAAATGTGGATATAAACAACCCAGTATTGATGAATTAGAGGAAATGAATCAGGAAGAGGAGACAACTACGGTTGAGGTTGATCCAAATGAAAAACAAGACGAAGGCCAACCTGAAATTTTGATTCCTGTTTCAGCTGGTGCCATTCCTGATGGATATGAATTCAATCAAAATGGGTCAGTGGCGTTAAGCGGCCACTATATTCCAGATGATGACCAGATTTTGCGTGAATTTCAACAGGAAGCTTTTAATAAAATGAGAGATATTGTGAAAGAAAATAATTGTGATGGTGCCTTTAATCTGGCAATTCAGACTCAAATTGACGGAGATAGTTCAAAAATGTTCATTTTCGCCTATTTTGACATGGCAAATAGTGTAAAATAAAAGTAGATGTTACATTAACATCGATTTAAATACATACTATGGAGGTTTTACGATGGATGACACCAAGCACTGTCCTAATTGTGGTAAATTGTTAAAGGCGGATGTGAAATTCTGTCCTTATTGTGGTCAAGCTCAACCAGAGATGGCTGATGCACAAAGTAGTCAAGGTACTGATAGTCAACAGGCTAATTATGGTTATCAAGAAACTAATAATGAGCAGCAGACTTATCGGCCAGAATCCAATACTGGAGCGGATATTCGTTCTGAATATTCATCACCTAACATGATTACCTCGTTTAAAGATTACTTTGGGAACATGTTTCATATTTCTGGAAGAATGAGTAGGGCATCATATTGGTGGTCAAGCTTGGATGTTGCTTTAATTGTTTTTGTTACTTGGGGACTTATTGCGATTTTTAGTTCTACAAATACTTCCGCTGGGAATATGATTGCAGGATTATTTGCCATAATATTTATCATTTTGTATATCTTTTTATATATCGGTAACATCACTTCCATGTGTCGTAGATTTCATGACATCAATTATTCAGCTGGTTTCTGGTGGTTACAACTGATTCCATTTGTTGGAAGCATCATTGTTTTCATCTTCATGCTGTTTAGCTCTGTGGACGAGGGCAATCGTTTTGGCGGACCAGATGTTAGTTATTTGAAAAAATTAAAATAGTCAGTAAAAAAACACTGCTTAATCGGCAGTGTTTTTTGTATACAGATTATTATTGTTGTGGACCCATAATAAATTGTTTTCCCGGTTTCATATTGTCTCCCCAATTGACATTAATAGCGGTCTTGGTCAGGTGGAAAGTATCAGTGAGACTACCAGCTAATTGTAATGGGAGTTTCTTAGGGTCTTCGTTAGAATCGTCATTGTTTAGAACTTTATACATGTAAAATGACTGATTTTGGTGTGGTAGTTTGGCTTTGATCAGATAAAAGCTGCCGTAATTTGCATTCTTTTTATCGTTTGGATGCTTTATGTAAAATTTATATGATTTGTCTTTCGTATTATACATTAACGTGGCATGTGCTTCATTAAGTTCATCACTTAATGAAAATCCATTAGGTGCATCGTTGTCGGGACGGGCTGTGTGATTAATCGACTTAATCACGCTACTAGCATTTGTATCCTGATTAGGGAAAACGTGACGTGCCCTAAAGTAGAAGTTCAAACCGAAAATAACGGCAAGCACGACCGTTCCAATCCCACCCAGCAGTTTTTTCAAGTTACTTTTATTATTTTGGGGATGATTCTCAGTTGGACTGGTTTTGGGTTGTTGCTTGGTCGTTTGGGGTTGTTCAGCCCCACAATACGGACAAAAGCGCGCGTCTTTTTTAATCTTTTTGCCACAGTTGACACAAAATTTTGTATTATTCATTAGACTTCATCCTACCTTCAGAATACTTGTGAACCCATGACCATCCCGAAAATAATTCCAATGATCATCAAAACGACCGACGCAATTATCAAAATAATTCCAGCATTTTGGTGATACTTAAGTTCGATTGCGCCAAGAACAATTCCGATAATTCCAAACACGATGGGGACAAAGAGGGTCGACAAAACGGCGGAAATCCAACCAAATACCAGTAATAGGGTACTGATGGTTTCAGGATTGCCCTGATTGCTAGCAGTCTGAGGTCGCATACTTGCTGGACTTGGTTGTGAATTAGTATGCGGGGTCGAATTGATTTCTGGTTGTTTGGCACCACAATATTGACAAAACTTCGTTTCTTTAGGAATCTTCTTGCCGCATTTAACGCAGAATTTTTCGTTAGTGTTATTCATTGAGATAAACCTCCATCTTGTGATTGAATTCATTATTCACATTAATAATACCATTCCCTTACTACTCCCGCAATCTAGGGCTGAATTAAGAGAAATAAAAAACGTTCGACTGAATTTGTTTTCAATCGAACGTTTTTGAAACGGTTATTTGTATTGTTTAGCTTCCTCATCACTGCAGTACAGCCAGTGACCGGGACGCACTTCTTGAAGGTATTGGTCCTCTTTAAATGGTTGACTGTGGTCGAACTTGATAATCTTGTGCTGTTTTTCTGAGTGAGGGTCAGGGACTGGCACAGCTGATAATAAGCTCTGGGTGTACTTGTGAAGAGGGTGGTTGTATAACTCGTCGGTATCAGCCATCTCCACAATCTTACCAGCGTACATAACGGCGATTCGGTCACTAATATACTTCACCATTGAAAGGTCGTGGGCGATAAACAGGTAGGTCAAGCCTTCTTTTTCCTGGATATCCTGCATCAGGTTTACGACCTGAGCTTGAACGGAAACATCAAGGGCGGAGATGGGTTCGTCGGCAATGATGAACTTCGGTTTAACCGCTAGGGCACGGGCGATCCCAATTCGTTGTCTCTGACCACCAGAGAACTCATATGGGTATCGACTGGCATGTTCTTCGTTTAGGTTGACGAGGTGAAGGAGTTTTCGCACTCGGTTATCTCTTTCATCAGCGTTTTTAACTAAATGGTTGATGTCAAGTCCTTCAGCAATGATGTCTTCTACTTTCATTCGGGGATTCAGTGAGGCATATGGATCCTGAAAGATCATTTGCATCTGACTACGCAGGTTCTTCATTTGTTTGCGTTTTAACTTCGAGATGTTTTGTCCTTCAAAGTCGATTTCACCCTCAGTTGGGTCGTAGAGACGAATGATGTCTCTTCCGGTTGTACTTTTACCCGAACCGGATTCACCAACCAGACCCAGTGTTTCACCAGGATAAATGTTAAATGAGATGTCGTCAACGGCCTTAACCTCGTCAGGCTTTCCGACGTTAAAGTATTGTTTTAAATGTTTAACTGAAACAATGGGATCTTTTTTAGTCATGGTCGTTTTCACCTCGTTTCTTAAATTCAGCCTGGCGCTTTTGAATTGATTCCGGTGGGGTAACCTTTGGAGCGCGCTTGTCTAACAACCAGGTGGCGGCGTAGTGGCTGTCACTTACCTTAAAGAAGGGTGGTTGTTTTTCGTGGTCAATCTTTAAAGCGTACTTGTTTCGGGCGTAGAAAGCGTCGCCCTTTGGTGGGTTAATCAGGTTGGGTGGCGTTCCTGGGATCGTGTTCAAGCGGTCACTCTTCATTGAGAGGGTCGGCATGGAGTCAAGCAATCCCCAGGTGTAAGGATGTTGCGGATTGTAGAAGATATCGTCAACGTTTCCGTACTCGACAATCTTGCCGGCATACATGACGGCTACGCGATCGGCGATGTTGGCAACCACCCCTAAATCATGGGTGATGAAGATGATGGAAGTTCCAATCTTATCCTTTAAGTCTCTTAATAACTTGATGATTTGGGCTTGAACCGTAACGTCCAGGGCGGTAGTCGGTTCGTCGGCAATCAGAATATCGGGTTTATCGATGATTGCCATCGCAATTACGATTCTTTGTCGTTGCCCACCGGAGAATTGGTGAGGATAGTCACGCATTCGTTCCCTAGCGTTGGGAATTCCAACTTCTTCTAAGACTTCAGCGGCCTGTTCGAGGGCCTTACTCTTAGACATTCCCTCGTGAACTCGGAGTGGTTCTGCCACCTGATTACCGATGTTCATGGTGGGGTCCAGTGAGGTCATTGGATCCTGAGAAATCATGGCAATCTTGCCGCCCCGAATCTTATCCATTTGTTTTTTGGATTCTTTTAAAATATCTTTGCCTTCAAAATCAATTGTACCGTTGGTGATGGTTTCGTTATCAGCTAGGAGACGCATGATCGTTCTCACGGTGATTGACTTACCTGAGCCAGATTCACCAACGAGCGCTAACGTTTCTCCCTTGTCAAGGTGAAAGCTAACGTCACGAATGGCTTTCACGGTTCCGTTTAGCGTAGCAAAATCAATTGACAGGTTTTTAACGTCTAATACTTTTTGAGCCATCTTATCTGTCTCCTTTACTTAGATTTTGGATCGAACGCATCTCTTAATCCATCTCCAAGCAGGTTGGTTGTAATCATAATGACAGACAGTACGATTGCTGGAACCCACATTTGATATGGCAAGAAATGAAAGGCCTTCTGACCATCGTTTAGAAGTGTACCAAGGGATGCGTTTGGTGCTGGGATCCCGATTCCAATGAAACTTAGGAAGGCTTCAAAGAAGATGGCCGATGGAATGGTGAACATGGTTTGAATAATAATGGTGGAACTGAGGTTTGGAATCAGGTGTTTCATCGCAATCTTGAATGGTGATTCACCAAGCGTCCGAGCGGCTAAGACGTATTCGGACTCCTTTAGTTTAAAGGTCTGAGCACGAACCAAACGTGACATGGTGATCCATCCGGTAAAGGCAATGGCGATGATGATTGAAGTGATTCCGGGTTTTAAGATTAGTAGTAATAAGACTACGACGATTAGGTTAGGAATTGATGAGAGGATTTCAACGATTCTCTGCATGAAGGTGTCAACGGCACCGCCGACCCAACCAGAGATTAAACCGTAAGGAACACCGACTAGGAGGTCAACGGCTGTCGCAACGACCGCGATAAACAGTGATAACCGGGTCCCGTAGAGAATTCTTGAGAAGAGGTCACGTCCTAAGTAATCGGTTCCCATGATGTAGTAGGTTCCCTTTGGAACGTGTTCTGCTTGATATGCGTTGACCATGTGGCCACCGGCTTCGTGAATTCCGTTTAGACCGGGGATGTTAAGTGAGCCCCATTTTGGTGGTAAGTTCGCGTACAGGACGTTTTGAGCGTTTGGATCGTGTGGTGAAAGGATCGGTGCGAAGATTGCGACTAGGGCGATTATTACTAACAGAATCAAAGAAGTCATGGCAACCTTGTTTCTAACTAATCTTCGTTTAACGTCTTGAAAGTACGTTAGAGAAGGGGTGTTGATTGATTCGGATTCAGTGTCCAAGTTTGAAAGGTCGTCACTTGCGAACTGGAACTGATCTTCAAGTGGTGGTAAGTTTTCGGCCATTATTCTTTACCTCCGTTTCCTAGTCTGATTCGTGGATCGATGATTCCGTAGAGGATATCGACAACCAAGATAATGACAACTAATAAGAATGAGTAGAAAATTGTGAGTCCCATGATGGTGGGGTAATCGTTCGTCAGAATGGACTGAACGAATTGATTACCGATTCCGGGAATTGAGAAGATGTTTTCAACTACCAGTGAACCGGTCATGATTGAGACGGCCATGGGACCAACGATGGTGATGACCGGAATCAATGAGTTTCTTAGGGCGTGGTGCGTAATCGTCTTTCTTTCCGAATCACCCTTGGCTTTCGCTAGTTCAATGTAGTCACTGTCTAAGACATCGACCATTTCAGTTCTCATGAACCGGGCGACATTTGCGAGCGGGAAGGCCGCAAGTGCTAGCGTCGGTAGGATGCTGGAACTGAAGTTTTGCCAGAGGGCAACTGGGAACCATTGCAGTTTGTAGCCGAAGTAGTACTGAAGTAAAACGGCTAAAACGAAACTTGGGATTGAGATTCCAAGGATTGAGATGAAGGTTGCACCGGAATCAACCCAGGTGTTCTTCTTGATGGCGGCAACGGCACCAAGTAGGATTCCAAGGACTGAACCAACGATCATGGCTTGGGTACCAATCTGCATTGAAGGACCAATGTCATGGGCAATCAACTGGGTTACTGGTTGGTTGTTAAATTGAAATGAAGTTCCCAGATTTCCGTGGAGTAGATTTCCCATGTAGATCAGGTACTGATCCCAGAGTGGTTTGTTTAATCCGTACTTTTGGTTCATTATTGCGATTTGACTTGGCTGGAGTTTTGCCTGGTTTGAGTAAGGCGTTCCAGGTAAAAATTTCATCAGGAAGAAGGTAACCGAAGCAACAATGAATAAAGTGAGGATTAGGTAGAAAATTCGACGGATGATGTATTTTGTCATTTTGATTTACCTCTCTTTATTTCTTGTAGGTAGCCGCGAGATTGAAATTCCCGTTTGGTGACAGGTTGTAATTGTGAACGTCGCTTCTGGTAAGAGCTGCGGTGTTTTGTTGATAAAGTGGAACGACTCCCTCTTGCTTAGTCAAGATGGTCTGAGCGTTCAGGAGGTTCTGCCAACGGGCCTGATAGTTACCGGCGTTTTTATCAGATGCTTGTTTGATCTGTTGGTCGAACGCTTTGTTAGACCAGTGACCATCGTTCATGGCGCCACCGGTTTCAAAGAGGTTCAAGAATGTTACTGGATCTGGAAAGTCGGCGTTCCAAGCTGAGACAACCATGTCGAAGTCACCACTAGATGAACGTTGAAGTCGGTTCTTAAACGGAACGTTTGAAAGGGTGACCTTCAATCCTGGTAGTTTCTGCAGTTCAGCTTGCAGGAATTCGGATTGCTTTAAGGATGAATCCGTATCGTCACCCAACAGGGTTAAGTTGAGGTTCTTCTTCCCGGTCTCCTTTAGACCCTCAGTCCAAAGCTTTTTAGCTAACTTAGGATTGTAGTCGTTATAACTTGCGTCCTGTTTACTTTGAGCCTCGTCTTTAAAGTCAACTCCCGTTTGTTTGTTCCAGGTCATCTTAGAAGGAACAACACTTGAATCTGGTGTGGCGGTTTTACCTAACACTTGATTAGAAAGGAGTTGACGATTGATGGAGTGGCCAATGGCCTGTCTAATCTTGGTATTCTTGAAGAACGGATCCTTCTTCTCGTTCATCTCAATGTAGAAAGTACTTGAGGTTGGTTTCGTTGAGAAGTCTTTTTCGTTTTTCAGTTGGTTAGCTGAATCACCAGTTAGGCCGTTGTACTGGTCAATTACGTGACTAGAGTATAGGTTCAAGCCGGTGTTAGGATCCTTAACAACGTAGTACTTAACGGCGTTTAACCGGATGTTTTTCTTGTTCCAGTACGAGTTGTTCTTGCTTTCAGTCCAGGCGGTGTTTCCAACCTGCCATTTGTCTAACTTGAATGGTCCGTCGAATACCATGTCTTTACTGTTCAGCCCGTATTGACTACCCGCTTTTTCAACGACCTTCTGATTAAGTGGTAAGTACGATGCACCAGTCAGTAGAGAATTGAAGTAGGGAATTGGTTGCGACAAATTGACCTGCAACTTGTGGGGGCCAATGGCTTTAACACCTAAAGTCTTGGGTGAGGCCTTTCCGTTGGTGATCTTGTCAGCGTTTTTGACTCCTTCAAAAATGTAGGAGTACTGAGAAGCCGTCTTAGGATCGACGATTCTTCTCCATGCGTAGACAAAGTCATACGCGGTCACGGGGTCTCCATTTGACCATTTGGCGTTTCTCAGATCGAAATTATACTGAGTTCCACCCTTGGTTGGGGTAACGACCTTGGTCGCAATGCCAGGTTCAATCTTGCGGTTATTGTAGCGGTAAAGACCTTCCATCGTGTTGTTTAGGTTTTGCGCTCCAATACTATCCGTTACCATACTTGAGTCCATCGTAGAAATAATATCGCTGGAGTTGACTGCCATGTCCTTACTCCCCGATTTACTACTTCCAGAAGAACAACCAGTAAGCATCAGTGCCAAAGCGGCACCAATAAATGCTACTGAAAATATCTTCTTATGGTTCAAATGAAACACCTCCATGTTTGCTGTTTTGCTTTTTGTCGAATATACGCGCGTGTTCTTTAAAAGTAAATATGTTTTTTATATTTTTCTTAAGAACCTTAATAAATCTTTAAAGCAAGTGACGTTATATCAACGTTTTTACTTGACGTTACAAAACTTGTGACATGGGCAATGGTGGCTCAATAATGAAAATGATACACATTTTTGATTGTGTAACTTTTAGTGGATGAGAATCCCTTTGTGATGGGATTTAGTTATGCAAGTTTTTGATTAAAGAATGAAATTGGGATTTGATTAGGATTGGTCAAGTTAAAAATGTCTCAATCGCGATGACAAGTGATACAATACTGACAAGAAAAATATTAAGGAGTGATCATTTTGGATAAGAAAGCAATTAATCCGCAAGACCTGGAATGGTACGAGAAAAGTTATGAAGACAAAGACGATAGTTTGATCTTAGAACGAGCCGTTTCTCATAACGGAATTAACAACAGTGCTGCTGATTACAAGGCCGATGAAAAAATGAAACGAGTTTTCTCAGTCGAAGTTCCCGAACAACACGTTGCTGATCAGAAGCAAAGTGGAAGATGTTGGATGTTTTCAGCACTTAACACCATGCGTTTTAAGATTGCCGAAAACTACAAGGTTTCACCAAAATTTGAGTTATCGCAGAACTACGTTAACTTCTGGGACAAGTTTGAAAAGTCCAACTATTTCTTAGAAAACGTGATTAACACCGCTGATCAACCATTAGGTTCACGCAAGATCGACTTCTTAATGGAAACCCCACAACAAGACGGGGGCCAATGGGACATGCTGTGTGCCATCATCGAAAAGTATGGGGTGGTTCCAAGTTCAACCATGGTCGAAACTTACAATAGTAATCGCTCTGACGAATTGAATCAGACTTTAAACCTGAAATTACGGCGGGACGCAGAAGAATTGCGTAAGATGGTGAAAGACGGTGCGACGGAAGAAAAACTTGAGTCCACTAAGAGTGAGATGCTAAATGATGTTTACCGCATCTTGGCATACTCTTTGGGTCGCCCAACGAAGCGCTTTGATTTCGAGTATCGCGACACTGACAACAAGTACCACATTGACAAGGATCTGACTCCGAAAGAGTTCTTTGATAAATACGTCAACATCAACCTGGAAGACTACGTTTCATTGATTAATTCGCCAACCGGTGACAAGCCCTTTGACAAGACTTACACGATTGAAATGTTAGGGAACGTCGTTGGTGGCAGACAGGTAAAGCATTTAAACCTGAAAATCGATGAATTGAAAGACTTAGCCGTAAAACAGCTAAAGAACGGTGAAGCCGTTTGGTTCGGTTGTGACGTTGTCCAAGATTCCGACAGAAAAAAGGGAATCATGGATACGCACTTGTACCACAAGGACGCCCTCTTTAGCACTGACTTAAAGATGAGTAAGGGTGATCGGCTTGACTACAAGGAAAGCATGATGACGCACGCCATGGTTATTACCGGCGTTGACCTAGTTGACGATCAACCAACCAAGTGGAAGGTTGAAAACAGCTGGGGTGAAAAAGTCGGTGAGAAGGGTTACTTTGTTATGAGTGACGACTGGTTCAACGAATTTGTTTACCAAACCGTTATCAACAAGAAGTACATGTCAGACAAGCAACTGGAGGAACAAAAACAGGCCCCTAAGATGCTAGAACCTTGGGACCCAATGGGCTCACTTGCTAACTTTAAAAAATAATTAAAATTAGTATTGACAGATATTGGTCGACGGATTAGTATACTTACAACAAATTAAATAAACGAGATGGAAAAGCTGAGTACCCGTTGAATTTTCGAAGAGAGTCTCTGGTTGGTGTGAAGAGATGAGATGCATTCGGGGAATATGGACTTTTAATCATTTGCTGGCGAGATTTTCAAACCAGTGACGGGGTTGCTACCGATATCATCGCAAGGCTCTTCTAGTTCAGACGTCGACTAGAGCAGTCTTTGAGGCAGTTATTTGTAAGAGTAGCTGTAAACTAAGGTGGTAACACGAAAGCATTCGTCCTTTTTAATTAAAGGGTGGATGCTTTTTTTATTTAATTTAATGGATTAAGCAATCAAATAGAAATTAGGAAGTGGACATCATGAAGAGAAGTACAAAGTGGATTATTGGAATTGTCATTGTGGTTGTGATCGTCGGGTTAGGCTGGTTTAGTTTTGCCAGACACTCGGCTGAGAGTAAGAAGACCGTTAACGTTGGGTTAATGAGTGGATCTAAATCAGACGATGAGATTTGGAAGTCCGTCGCTGAGACCGCTAAGAAGAAATATGGGGTTAACATTAAGTTCACCCACTTCACTGATTACACGCAACCAAACAAGGCTTTGACTCAGCACGAGATTGATTTGAACTCATTTCAACATTATGCCTTCTTAGATAATTGGAATAAGCAAAATCATTCTGACATTGTTTCCGTTGGTAACACCTACATCGCTCCTATCAGACTTTATTCAAAGAAGTACAAGAACGTTAAGGACATTCCAGCTGGTGGGACGATTGCCGTTCCAAACGATACTTCTAATGAGAGCCGTTCGCTCTACCTACTGAAGAACGCGAGACTCATCACCTTGAAAAACCAGAAGGGCTTTTTAGGATTAAACGCCATTCAGAGTAATCCCAAGCACTTGAATTTCAAAGAAGTTGACGCATCACAAACCCCACGAGTACTAAACAGTGTTGATGGTGCCGTTATTAATAACACCTACGCCGTCCCCGCTCACCTAGGTGATAAGGAAACGATTTTTACCGAACCACTCAACAATGATTCGAAACAGTGGATTAATTTGATTGCTGCTAACAAGGACCAAAAGAACAACAAGAACTACAAAGACGTTGTAAAATCATTCCAGACCAAGAAGACCGAGCAACTGGTCAAGAAGTATTATGGAAACACCGAAATTCCTGCTTGGAATCGTAAATTTTAGGAGGAACTAATGAGTAATAATATTGTTCAATTCAAGGACGTTTCAGTTACGTTCAAACAAAAAAAGAATGTGATTCACGCCGTTTCAGACGTATCACTTGGCATCCCCAAGGGTGAAATCTTCGGAATTGCTGGCTACTCCGGTGCCGGTAAATCAACGTTAGTTCGAACCATTAACCTGCTTCAAAAACCAACCGACGGAGAAGTCGATGTATTTGGGAAAACCTTCTATAAAAAAGAAGGGGACCAAGTTTCTTCAATTAGTACGAAAGAGTTACGTGACGAGCGTCGTCAAATTGGGATGATTTTTCAACACTTCAACTTACTTGAGGAACAAAACGTCCAACGAAACGTTGAATTCGGATTGAAGCACAGTGGTTTAAAGGAAAAAGAGCGTGAAGCCAAGGCCAAGAAGATGCTTGACATTGTTGGGTTAGGCGACTACCTAAAAGCCTATCCATCCCAACTCTCTGGTGGTCAACAACAACGAGTAGCGATTGCTAGAGCGCTCGCAAACGATCCCAAGATTTTGATTTCTGATGAAGCTACTTCCGCACTCGACCCCAAGAACACCGATCAAATCCTGGATTTACTAAAGGAACTAAACGAGAAGTACGGCTTAACGATTATCTTGATTACCCATGAGATGGAAGCCATCAAACGGATTTGTCAGGAAGTTGCCATCATGAGTCAAGGAAAAGTCGTTGACGTTGGGAATCTGCTCGACATCTTCGTTGATTCAAAGAATCCAACCACGAGAAAGATTGTCGGGAACAGTTTCAATGCGCTTGAAATCTTGAAGTCGATGAACATTGACGTTAATAAACGAAATCTGGTTCAGTTGACGTATCTCTCTGATGACATTAGCGATCCAATCATTGTGAGCCTGTACGAGAAGTTCCATATTTCGGCAAGTATCATCTACAGTAATATCGAAAAACTCGGTGAGCAGGTTGTTGGAACGTTGATTGTTGACTTGCTTGGAAGTCAAGAGGACCAAGAGGCAGCGGTCAAGTACCTTGGAGATCAAAACATCAAGGTGACTGAATTGAAGGAGGCAGAATAATGGGAGCTTGGTTTGCAACTCATTTTCCTAACGTGGTATCACAGGGATTAAATGGTGAAGAAGGCTGGATTACAGCCGTTAATCAGACGATTTATATGACGTTTTGGTCCGCAATCTTTGGTGGCATTGCGGGGATCATTTTCGGAGTTTGTTTAGTAATATTTGCGGATAACGGGATTATGCCGTGTCACCCACTGTTCTGGATCATCGACAAAGTCGTTTCACTGTTCCGGGCCGTTCCATTTATCATCTTGCTGGCCTTCATTGCGCCAGTGACGCAGAAGATTGTTGGAACCCAAATCGGGACGACGGCTGCTTTAGTTCCTCTATCAGTCGGGGTCTTTCCGTTCTATGCGCGGCAGGTCCAAGTCGCACTTGAGAGTGTCGATCATGGTATCATCGAGTCGGCGGAATCACTAGGGGCCACGAACTGGGACTTAATTTTCGGCGTGTACCTCAGTGAAGCGCGTTCAGAGTTGATTCGAGTATCAACCGTAACTTTGATTAGTTTAGTTGGTTTAACCGCAATGGCTGGTGCCATTGGTGCTGGTGGTCTTGGTAACATGGCCATCTCATACGGGTACAACCGGTTCGCAAACGACACGACCTTGGTCGCAACGATCTTAGTTGTCATCATGGTTCTGATTATTCAAGTCGTTGGTGATGTCTGGGCCAAGTTCGCTAACCACGCTGATCAAGGTTAACAAATAAGAATTTAAAGAAGGGTGTTTAAGAATGGAAAAAGCAGAGAAAATCAAAATTTTACAGGATTTAATTCAGATTAAGTCCGTCAATGGTAATGAAATTGAGATCTCAGAGTACTTGTCAAAGTTGCTGAAAAAGCATGGCATTGACAGTAAGATTTTTCCGTTTGGCGACGGCCGCTCCAACCTGATTGCTGAACTTGGAACTGGTGAATCTGATAAGGTGCTGGCTTTAGAGGGACATCAAGACACGGTGGCAGTTGCTCATCCGGAAAATTGGAAACACGATCCCTTTAAAGGTGAAATCGTGGGTGACAAAATCTATGGTCGCGGTGCCGCTGACATGAAGAGTGGGCTAGCCGCTGAAGTAATTGCCCTCTGCGAACTGGCTGATAAGGGCGAGGTTCCTGACGGTGAGATTCGTTTGATTGCGACTTCTGGCGAAGAGTTCGGTGCTCCTGGTGCCTATAAGATTGAACCAAAGTACATTGACGATGTGGACGCTATGATTGTGGGTGAGCCATCCGATGGGGATGTCACCTACGCTCACTCCGGTAGTTTGAACTATCAGATCACGAGTACCGGGAAACCGGCGCACAGTTCGACTCCTGACTTAGGGTTGAACGCCATCACTGGTTTGGTTAAATACATTCAGGCTGAGCCCGAACTGTTTAAAGACCTTCCGGTTGATCCAGTGTTAGGCAAGGTCCAGCACAGTATTACAGTCATTAACGGTGGAGAACAGGTCAACATCATCCCTGGATCGGCTAGTTTGCTTGGAAATGTCCGCCCGACGCCCTCATTTAATAACGACAACGTGATTGAATTGATTCAAACAGCCGTTGATAAAATTAATGATGAGACCCCCTATCATCTGGAATTTAAGTTGGTTCATAACTTCTATCCAATTGAGACTGATAAGGATAATCAGTTCGTTCAGGATGCCTATGAGGTTACCAAAAAGGATTATCAGAATCGCAAGCCCGAGTTAATCGTAAATAACGGGGCAACTGATGCCAGTGTTTACGTTCAGGAAAACGACAAGATGGCAGTCATCTTGTTGGGTCCTGACAAGAACAACACGTCACACCAGATTAACGAGTACACGACACTTTCGAGTTATCTCGATACGATTAATGCTTATCAGGATATTGCGAACGATTTCTTTGAAAAAAAGTAAAAATAAAGGCCTTGAACTGTGGAGTTCAAGGCCTTTTTGTGCGGTCTAAATTAATTTTATCTGTTTTATAATTATGTTATTTATAAGTGGTGTGTCATTAAGTGTAATATCACCATTAATAAGAATGATGACATTAAATTCAGTAGATTTTCCTACATCAACATTTACTTCCATAAGTGAAAATTTGTTTAACTTTTTTGGATCAGCTTGTTTTCCCATCCATTATCACTAATTATCTTATTTTCCATTTGTGTTCTGGAAAGACTATGAGAATAACAAACATGGATGTTATTACCCCAATTGGCCCATTTGATGTTTGGTTCATCTTTTTCCTTTAAATCACTATATGATTGAGCACCTACAGTTGGTCCATTCATTAATGTGCCTTTAAGTTCTTCTTTATCAAACATGTTGTATTCTCCTTATAAAAGTATTATTAGTTTCAATTATTTTACGTATAAAATAATGAAAGCGCTAACTATTTAACACATTTAGTTTAGCACTTAATGTTGAAGAGTGCTAGTAAAAGAAACCTCATACGAGATGAATACCCATAATTATTAGATTATGTCTGATAATTATGGGAGCACTTCAGATAATGTTCCCACATAAAGTTATTTTAATCTCTTAAAACGAGAGTGTTTGAATCGAACTAAATTATTGTTTTTAACTATGTTAAATTAATGGTTCAAGAATATATTAATACCAAACGAATTTCGAGTAAGAAAAAAGACTCACGCCGATTGAATATCGGTATGAATCTTTAAAATTATAAATTTGGATAAATATCTAACTTTATATTGGACTTTATATTTTAGAAAGCATCTTTAGTGCCCTTATTACCTTGGGGTTATCTGTTACTTTTTTATTGGCTTCTTCGTTAATTCTTTTACGGTTTTTGGGATCCATTAATTTATCGAATAATTGATTTAGTTCTTTATCGGTTATATTCACGTTAATTTCTCCTTTCTTAAACCACTATCTATACTTTCGATGTATGTTATTTTATAAATTTAGTTTTGTCAAACGCCAAGCGTAGATTGCATTAAATCTAAGTTTAAATAACAATGGGAGGTAATGTATTCTTTTAATTCAGTTTGTGACAAACTTTTTTGAGCAATTGCAACGGAAATTTTATAGAGAATCATGTCATCATGTATATCAAATGTATAATAATTATTACTAAGAAAAGTGAGAGCAGCTAACATGGCGGTTCTCTTGTTACCATTTGTAAAAAATTGGTAAGTAGCTATGGAATACCAAATATAAGTTGCTTTATCAATGATAGTAGGGTGGAGATCTTTATTAAATAAATATTGATTGATCTGTCCTAAAACTCGTTCTAAGCCTGCCCGATCCTTTAAACCGTAGATAGTTTTTTCTTTAATTAGGGTTTCGGCTTGTTTATTGATGTTTTTCATTTCATGTATACATAAATTAAATTGTGGCAAAGTTAGAACTGACCTATCGGTTAAATGATTATGGACATTAAAAAGTGATAATTTAAGTGCGATTTTTTCATTGGTTATTGATTTGTAAAAATGAAGATTAATTTTTGTTATTTCTTTTATGTTAAGTGTTTTTTTTAATAACTTTTTGTACTCATTAATCTGTTCTGTTTTACTGTTTTGATAATTTGTAATTATTAAAGCTTGAGGTAATTCCCGATTTAACTGATCGTCTATTGACATATTTAAATTTCCTTAATATAAGTGCGCTAAAAATACGTTAAATTTGCGCATAAAAAAAGAGCTTGATTACCAAGCCCTTTTTTTAATTACCATCTTAAGATAGCTGAAACTTTCTTGTCAGTTGGCATATCGTCAGCAGGCAATACAGTAACGTCACCATCAAGGCCAAGAACCGTCAATGCTAATGAGTTTAATTCATTAGATGGACGTGAACCTTCGGCGTTAACTTCAATGTCTTCACCATTGTCCTTACTTTGAACGTAAGCATCTTGTTGGATGATTAGGTTAGCAATGCGGTCGTCAATGGCAGCCTTCAAGATTTCATCGTAGTCGTCAGTGGTCTTTTTAGCACCGTCGGCTTTGTCGTAGACGTCCTTCATTGACTTCTCACCATCTGAGACGAAGTTATCGTGAATGGTTTGAGCAACTTCTTGGACGTTTTCGCCAGCGTTTTTAACGGCAGCATCCATTTCAACGTGCTTGTCTTCAACTACGTATGGGTTGTGAGTAGCACGGTTGAAACGACCTTCGTCTTCGGCGTTTGCAACAACTACTAATGGATTGTGGTCTTTGTTTGAAACATGCTTTTGAACATATTTGTCAACCAATTCGTAGTATTCGTGAGTGTCCCACTTAGCTCCGTTCTTTCTAGGATCGTCTTGGGTCTCAGTCTCGGTTTTGTCTGAGTCAAATGGATCTGGAGTGTCGGTATCGTCATCAACAACGCTCAAGTCGTTAACGTGAAACACTTTGAAGTCATCACGTTGTAAGAACAACATGTCAAAATCAGGAACGAATTGGTATTGTCTTACGATTGGTAAGATTTGCAATTTGTCTGAGAATGAGAATGCTGTTTGTGGAGCGTAGTTCAATTGAGCAACTTCGATGGAATCGTTAGTTACGTACATGATGATACCCTTAGCGATAGTTGCCTTTGGTTGTAAAGTCTTTAAGTAGTTCTTAATTTGAAAATCGTAGGCGTTCCAAAGTTCTGGTTTGTATTGCTTTTGAAATGCTTTTTTAGCAGTGTCAACCAAACTGTTGATTTGGGTGTTGTCTCTACGAGTATTGTCTTCCTTAGGATCCAAGGGTACAGTGATTGTTAAAACTGGACCGTTATCGGATTCCAAGTCAAGCAAGTTTTTAATTTGATCCTTTTTGTCATGCTTAGCCATGGTAAAACCTCCATTAATAAATTGTTACTATACTCTACTATATTACCATTTTTAAAAACAATTTGAAACGGGTACCTTGATTAGAGTTTATCGGTTACCAGTCGCTTAATTAAAAAGAACACCACGAGGGCAAAAACGACGATGATACCGATTAACACCATCAGCTTCTTAAAACTCCCTTGCAGAATCGTGTCACCACCAAGCGAGTAAATGACTGAGATGGGAATGCTTCCCAAAATCGTCGCAATCTTCACTTTCTTGTCTGGAAACCGCTTCTTATCCTGGTTGGCCTGAAAACTGACCAGAAACGTTGGAATGAGGGGAATCGAATAGCCGATGATCAGACCGAGGAGGGGATGTTTTAGGTGTTTAAAGTGTTTGGCGTACTTGTTATTTTCGTATTTTTTGGCGATCCCTTTAAATGATGAAACAATCTTAGTCGTCCCAAAGTTACCGGCCGAAAGCCCAATCACGTTGATGATAATGCCAATCCATTTGCCAAAACAAATCCCCGTGATAACGCCGACAACTGCAACTGGTGCTCCTGGAATCATGGTCAAGATGTACAACAAGAAGATCAATAAGACAGCATCAATAAGACCGTGGTCACGGATTTCTTGAATCGCGGTGCCACGAGTAGCGGGATTGAACATCATCTTAATCTCTGGCCAGTAATCCATGAATAGGATGTAAAAGAAGAGGACGGCGATGACAATGCCAAGGTATTTTAAAATGTCCATGCGATGTTCTTTAATGAATTCTACGATGATAAAAGACTCCTCCAAATGTTATAGCTATATCTTATAAGAAAATCTGGGCCACGTCTATTCTTTCGAAAAAAATAAACCAACCCTTAAACGGTTGGTTTATTAATTATTTTTCAGCGTGTTTTAAAACGTTTTGGGCAATGAAGGAAGCATACTTCGGGGTTCCTTGCACGTTAGGGTGCGTCTGATCCTGATAGAGGTACTGTGGATGCGACTTGGCATAATCATACCAGTCAATCACATACAGGTTCTTATACTTCTTCTGAGCCTTATTTAGAAATGAGTTAACTTGATTCTGCCATGGCTGGGTCGGAACGTAAGTATTAATCCAGAAGACGTGCCGATTCTTTCCCGCAATCTCCATATATTGCTTCATCGTCTCGTCACTGATGTCACCGTTAGTTCCAAGGCCGATAATGACGTTTTTACCCAACAAACCTTGTTGTTGCATACTCTTCATGATGGCAACTCCATCTTGAGGGTGACGCGAAGTAGCAGCGTCAATGTACAGTTTTGGAAAGATCTTTTGGAGATTATCGCGTCCAGACAGCATAACTGAGTCACCGATCGCACTTCCAGAAAGGTTCTGCGCTTCCTGTAACTGTTGCTTGGTTAATCCGTCTTTTTCCAGCTTCTTATTGACCTTCGTGTTTTTGGATTTTTTACCGGATTTGATTTCTTTGGCTAGTTTTTCGTTATGTTTATCCTGGGCCTTAGAGTTCTTTTGAATTCGGTTAGCCAGTTGCGTGTGATTTGCAGCCTTTGGATTAACCGTGGTTGATTGGAAGATGCCAACCGTACCAACGGTTAGGACAATGATTGCTAAAACCTTTAGGACCATGTGATGCTTAAAGCACGAGGTAATCCAATCCTTAACCTGGTCAAGACTCATCTTGTAAACGTTGAAGAGGGTCTTAAAGAATTCTGGGACGCTGTGGTAATCGTATTTGGCGAGGGGGACCTCGATGAAACGGTACGATAATTCAGAAATGACGATGATAATCGCAATTTCGATAATTGCATACAACCATTGATGATCGGCCACGTCCTTGAATTTGTCGGTAAAGAAGACAAAAACGGGGAACTGGTAAACATAGATTTCATAACTTCTAGAACCAATCCAATCAAATAACTTGTTGGTTAGGATACGGTTCCAGTGACTATTAGGATGAACAACCGCCATCATGGTCATCACGGTGAAGACTGAGAATAGTGCCATGCCACCACGATACAAAAACGGTGATTGTGAACCGGTGGTAATGATGATCCAACCCATTCCCACCATTCCAATTAGACCAAAGACGTCCAGTAGAAATGACTTTTGGTTGTCATTATCGCGTTTCTGGGTACTTGGCCAAAAGACGGCGAGGGCAGCGCCAAAAAGAATTGAGAACATCCGGGTATCAGTCCCGTAGTAAACCCGACTAGGATCACTACCAGGATGGTACAGAACGGCCATTAAAATGACTGAAAGGACTGATAGTAGAATAGCGGTGTAGAAGATGGAATGTTTGTTTCCGTGAAATTTCTTAAGTAAGAAGTAGGCAATGAGGGGCCAAATTAGGTAGAATTGACCTTCAATTGCAAGGGTCCAAAGGTGGGTAAATGGAGAAGCACTTCCGGCAAAGTTCTGGAAGTATGATTGACCATTCATGATCTCCCACCAGTTATATACGTAAGCTAAGTTAGATACGACGCTTTGCCATAGATTTGCGAGTAGATTACGTTGAAACAATGTTATGTATGCAGCTGTCGCAAATAACATCGTAATGAGGGTGGGATACAGCCGCTTTAATCGTTTTGACCAAAAGTAGCCGTAGCGGAAATGGTTCGTTTCATGGTACTCGGTAATCAGATGATCGGTAACCAAATATCCTGACAACGTCAAAAACACCGGAACCCCTAGGTATCCTCCGGTAAATACACTAGGTGACAGGTGATATAAGATGACACAGATAACGGCAAGTGCCCGTAAGCCGGTGAAGCCGGTAATAAACCGACGTTTTGTTGTATTATTATTCATATTATTGGATCCCTAATTATTAGTTTGTATAATAGCAAGTCTAGCACGCAAAAGCCGCACTGTATACGGGTTTCAGCAAATCTTAAGAAAAAGATTTTGGGCACAAAAAAACATCTACCAGAACTGGTAGATGTTTTTAAAAATGCAACTAACTTAATTAGTCACCACTAGCAAGTTTAGTCTTGTCAGTATTCTTAGTGATTTCGATGGTGTCTTTTCTAAGATCAGCCTTGAGGTGTTTTACATCTTGGTGATCTAAGTAGTACATCGCAATCTTATCTCTTAATTGTTGTTCGATTACTCGACGTAATGGACGAGCACCCATGGCTTCATCGTAACCTTGGTCCATCAACCATTTCTTAGCATCTGGAGTTACGTAAAGTTCCATGCCCTTTTGAGCTAAGGTGTCGTTTAAGTTACCGATCATCAGGTCAACGATCTTGCTTAAGTCATCCTTAGTCAAGTGTGAGAATTCAACAATGGCATTGAATCGGTTCAAGAATTCAGGTCTGAAGTATGGAGCCAAACGGTCCATGATTGACATGTCCTTCTTGTTGTTCTTGCTCATTGAATCGTTTCCGAATCCGGCATTTGAAGTAGCGATGATAACAGTGTTCTTAAAGTCGACCACGTTACCTTGACCATCAGTCAAACGACCATCATCCATAACTTGAAGTAATAGGGTAATTACTTGTGGGTTAGCCTTTTCAATTTCATCAAGCAATACGATTGAGTATGGGTTTCTTCTTACTTGTTCAGTAAGGGTATTACCATTGTCACCGTAACCAACATAACCAGCTGAAGTACCAATCATCTTGGATACAGCAGTTACATCTTGGTATTCTGACATATCAAGTCTGATGATTGAGTTTTCATCGTTGAACATGTCTTTGGCCAATTGCTTAACTAATTCAGTCTTACCAACACCAGTAGGTCCAACGAATAAGAATGAACCGATTGGACGGTTACCTTCGTCAAATCCGGCACGGTTTCTACGGATAGCGTTAACAACTAGGTCAACAGCTTGGTCTTGGCCAATGACACGGCCCTTAAGTCGAGTGTCCATGCCTTTCAATCTTTCAAGGTCGTTAGCACTCATTTGTGAAACTGGAATACCAGTTAATCTTTCAACTGAGTCGGCAATGTCAGATACCTTTGCAACAGGACGGTCAGTGTTAGTGTCGTCACTCTTGAGTTTCTTTTCGATATCTTCGATCTTAGTCTTAGCTTTAGCTGCATCTTCATACTTTTCAGCTTTAGCTGCGTCTTCTTTTTCCTTCTTAGCATCCTTTAATTCACTTTCAAGGGTAACCTTGTCAGTAACAGGGTGCTTTGCGGCCAAGTGAGCAGCGGTCATATCGATCAGGTCAATTGCCTTGTCAGGTAATGAACGTTGAGGGATATATTGAACTGAGTAGTCAACGGCAGCTTTTAGAACATCGTCAGGTAAAGTAACTTGGTGATGATCTTCGTAAGCCTTCTTGATGCCCTTCAAGATTTCAAGGGTAGTAGCCTTACTTGGGGCGTCAACGGTAACATCATTGAAACGACGTGCAAGAGCAGAGTCTTTCATGATGGTGTTTCTGTATTCGTCTTGAGTAGTAGCACCGATTACTGAAATCTCACCACGACTCAAAGCGGGTTTAATCATGTCGGCTAAACCTTTGCTTCCTGATTCATCACCAGAAGCACCGGCGCCAACGATTTGATGAATTTCATCAAAGAATAGGATAACGTTTTTACGTTCTTCAACTTCTTTGATTAACTTTTGAATGTTTTCTTCGTATGAACCACGGTACTGGGTACCGGCTTCAAGAGAAGATAAATCGATTGAAATGATTTGCTTGTCTTTGATTGCGCCAGGGACATCACCCTTAACGATCTTTTGAGCTAAACCTTCAACGATGGCAGTCTTACCAACACCAGCGTCACCGACTAAAATAGGGTTGTTTTTGATACGACGACTCAAAATTTCAGCGGTTTCTTGGATTTCTTTGTCACGTCCAATAACTGGGTCAAGTAAACCTTGTTTAGCTTCATCAGTTAGGTTTCGACCAACTTTATCCAAGTAACTTTCAGCTTTCTTTTGTTGCTTGGCGTTGTTGCCTCCGCCGTTTCTACCACGTCGACCAGGAATTTGACCTGATTTTCTCATTGCTTCAACTTCTTCAGGAGTAAGTTCGTGACCGTTAACAACATAACGAGCATTAGGGTTTTGACCCATTCCTCCATTCATTAGACTATTAAATAAATCGTCCATTCCGTTTCCGAATGGATCATTTCCAAAATTGTCTGCCATGTGCAATTTCCCTCTTTCCTATTTTCACCACTTGGTGAGTTTATAACTACGTAAGATAAATAATAGGAACATATCTCAAGTTCCAATTCTAATTATACCAGTTTTGAATCGAATGCATAGTAATTTGCTCATATCTACCGGGTTTGGTCAACGTTGGTCAAACTATTTTCCTAGGCTGGTGCCGATTTGCAAGATTTTTAATTTATAGTTTACTTCAGGAGCTTTTACCGAAATTATTTCATTAACATGATGACCTAGTAATGATTTTCCCAGCGGAGAATTATAAAAAATCTTATTTTCATCTAACTTAGAAAATTCAGCTTCCTGTTTTCCTACAATAATGTAGGAATCAGAATCGCCATCCTCTAAAAATTTCACCCGAACCGTACTACCAATGCCAACTTGGTCGTCACTTGGTTTTTTTACCACCTCAGCGTACTGTTCTTGCTTCTTAAAGTAGCGCAAGCGATTCTCTAAGTGGTGGAGTTCTCTTTTAGACGTGCTGTACTCCGCGTTTTCAGAACGGTCACCCAGAGCAGCGGCATCGTGTAAGGCTTGAATTTTGCCCGGACGATTTTTTTGCAGCTTTTTGATTTCATCTTGAATCTGCTTGTACCCGTTGCGTGTCATTTTATTAAAGTATGTAGCCAACTTAGTTCACCTCAGTCTTTTTTTCGCCCAAATTTTAACATAATATAGTTTAAATAATGGTAACAAAAGGTAACTTATCGCCGTATAAAGTTTTCATCGTTAGCAGCTTATGATATTATTACACTATGATTAATTCAAAATCGATTTTATTCTAAGGAGAAATAATATGAGAAGCCGTCACATGGAGAAGAAATCTCATAAGACTCGTAACATCATTATTCTAGTTGTAATCGTGATCGTAGCGATTGTTTTAGCGTTTTTAGGGTATGGTGCTTACAAGTATAAATCTGCATCAAATGAAATTAACAAAGCTTACAAGAGTGCAGGGATCAAGAAACAACGAGATACTGACGCGCTGTTAAATCACAAGAAACCAATCTCAATTCTCTTACTTGGAACTGATACTGGTGCACTTGACCGTAATTATAAGGGTAGAACCGATACTTTAATGGTTGCTACCCTTAATCCGGAGACCAAGAAGATGACACTTACCAGTATCCCTCGTGATACTGCCGTTAACATTCCTGGCTATCCACAGTATTCACCATCTAAGATCAACGCTGCATACACCTATGGAAGTGCTGGGACTGCCATTCAGACCGTTGAGAAACTGCTAAACGTCCCAATTGATTTCTATGTCCTCATTAATATGGGTGGCTTAAAAGAAATCGTTGACCAAGTTGGCGGAGTTACTATCACACCAACGTTGTCCTTTAGCTATGAAGGCTATACCTTTAAGAAGGGTCAACCAACTAAGATGGATGGAAAAGAAGCCTTGGCTTACTCTCGAATGAGATACTCTGACCCAGCTGGAGACTACGGAAGAACGATGCGTCAACGTCAAGTTCTTCAAGCGATTGCGGCCAAGGGTGGTTCAGTCTCCCATCTAATGAACAACGACTTCATTAGTTCAATTGCCAAGTCCAGTCAGACTGATTTGGACTCAAGTGATTTGACGAAACTTGCTACTAGTTACCGTGAACATGGTGACTTTGTTGATAATCATCTCCAGGGTGAGAACCAGATGATTGAGAACTCGGCAATGCAAGTTCCAACGGAAAGTCAACTGCAACAGACTACCAACTTCATTCGGAAGAATCTAGGGTTGCCTGCCGCCAAGACTGGAACCGCAGCTTATCACTAGATTTAAATAGCAACGAGATGTTCTCCTAAGTTTATGAGGAGAACATTTTAGCGTAAAGGGTAATTAGAACTAAGTATGAGGGAGTCATGATGAATGGAAGAGAACATAAAGAGAAAGACGATCTGGCTTGATCCCAAAAAAGTCCAGGATCGCCCAGTCTACTTTACGTGTAAAAGAATATTTGACATCACTGCCAGTCTAATTGGGCTTATCTTATTAAGTCCCTTATTCTTAGTGCTTAGCATCTTAATCAAGTGTGATGGGTCGCACGGTAAGGTTTTTTACACGCAAGAACGAGTTGGTTGTAACGGGGACGTCTTCAACATGTATAAGTTTCGGTCGATGATCCCTAACGCTGACAAAAAATTAGCTGAACTTAAAAAATTTAATGAAGTGGACGGGGCCATGTTTAAGATGAAGGATGACCCCCGCGTCACCAAGGTCGGACGTTTCATTCGAAAATATAGTTTGGATGAACTGCCCCAGTTAGTGAACGTCTTAATTGGTGAAATGTCACTTGTTGGACCACGTCCACCGCTTCCAAAAGAAGTTGCCGAATACACGGAATATGACCGCCAAAGACTGTTAGTCAAGCCTGGCTGTACTGGTCTATGGCAGGTGACGGGACGAAACAACGTCGGTTTTGATGACATGGTTTATTTAGACATCGTCTACATTATGAACAGTGGCTTCTGGTTTGATCTGAAGATCATATGCAAGACGGTTCAGATTATGGTAGTGCCAAATGCTGCTTATTAAAGAGGTTAAAGGATGAAAATTGCGATTTTGGTAGCGTCCCATAAAGACGCGCCGATGCCAAAAGATCATGATTTGTACCGACCGGTTTTAGTTGGTGCTGACAAAAATTACAAGGGCCAAAGGGGTTTTCAACTGGATAATCAGGGTGAAAACATCTCGGCCAAAAATCCCAATTACAATGAATTAACTGCCATTTACTGGGCATGGAAGAACTTACATGACGTTGACGCGATTGGATTAGTTCACTATCGTCGTCTTTTCAGTAAGTACCTTAAGCGTTCGCTTGATAAGGTACTTACTAAGGAGCAGGCCGAAAAGATGCTAGAAAAGGCTCCGGTTGTGTTGCCACGAAAACGTTACTACGTCGTTGAAACCATTTATTCGCATTATGTCCACTCTCACTACAAAGAGCCATTAGAGGAGACTCGTAAGGTCATTTCAGAAATCGATCCTGATTATTTAGCCAGTTTTGACCATGTCATGCACAGTCGTTCAGCCCACATGTTCAACATGTTTATCATGAAAACAAACTACTTTGACGACTATTGTGAGTGGCTCTTTAACATTTTGTTTAACGTCGAAAAACGAATCGATATCTCAAACTATTCGGTTCAAGAAGCCCGGGTCTTTGGTTATCTATCTGAGGTCTTGATGGACGTTTGGATTAAGAAGAACCACATTAAGTACACCGAGTGTAACTGGATTCAGATCGGTGACCGGCACCTGGTGAAAAAGGCGTGGGGCTTTGTAAAACGGAAGTTCTCCAGTAACGTCGGAAAAGACGAAACACACTACTAGAAAGAGGAGTCGTTAATGACTGACTATGACATTAGTATCATCATGCCAAGCTTTAATTCGGAAAAATCAATTGGGAACGCGATTGATTCGATTTTCAATCAGGAAACCGATTTTAGCTTTGAACTTTTAGTTATTGATGATGGATCCTCCGACGACACTGTAAATATTATCAAGTCACGGATGCTCCATCATGAGAGCATCCATCTTTTTTATACCGACCATCAGTATCAGGCTGAAGCCAGAAATAAGGGGCTTAAGCACGCGACGGGCAAATACATCATGTTTTCTGATGATGATGACGAATATTTACCTGGATACATTCAGGCCATGGGTGAGAAAATTCAAGACATGCAACTAGTGATTGCCGGAATCGAGAAAAAATTTCCGAACGGTCGGGTCGAGGTTGAGGATCATTCTGTAATGGAATCCGCCACTAGTGACGCACAGTTGCTTGGAGACTACCTGACTAAAAATCAGGAAATGGACGTTGGACTTTGGAATAAGATTTTTGTTAAAGCCATTATTGATAAAAATCAGATTAAGATGAGCAACAAAAACTTTTTTGAGGACAGTTTGTTTGTACTGCAGTACCTGTTGTCAATTAATTGGGAACAGATTGGTTACATCAATCAACCAATGTATCTGTTGAATAAGCATGAGGGATCAACCACGAATACATATGATCCTGAGTTGCTTAAGAAGTGTAATGAGTACATTGATAAGGTCGATAAATTAATTGCAAATCACCCCGAATTGGTGAGATACTTCAGAAGCTTTAAGTCGCGAATTGACTTGTTTTACGTTCATCGAAATATTTTGAATAATCCTAGTTGGGACGCTCAATCGCAGCGGTTGATCCTGCGGCCCCTAATTAATGCGTCAGCTTTAAGTGAATTGAGCAAAAAGTACGTCATTGCAATTATTTTGGCCTTCATGATGCCCAAGACTTACATTAAGTTGTATTCAAAACGAAAGTGAGAAATAGATTTGAACTTAAAGTCTTTTTTGTATAAGGCGTTTAACGACGCTGTGTACATTCCAATCTATCAAATTAAATATAAGAAACAATTTCAAACCTTGAGAGTTAAATCAATTGAACAAACCATCGATGCGATTACTAAGGACCATATTTCTCTTAGCCGATTTGGTGATGGCGAGTTTAAGTGGATTAACATGACTGGTCAGAAATCGTTTGAACGCGATTCAAAAGAATTAAGCGAACGGCTTTTAGAAGTGTTGCACTCAAATCTTAATGGTCATGGAATTGGTCTTCCTCAAGCATTTAAAGACCCAAGCATCATGAACGCTGACATGTACTGGGAACGTGAAATGGGGAAGTATGGCTCAGAGTGGCTTAAAGATTTAGATCGGAGTAAGACTTACTATAATACCAGTGTGACGCGTCCGTATATGGATCTAAAAGATAAGAACATCGCTAAGTATGTTTTTGATGAATTTAAGAAGTATGTCGCAAATAAAAGGGTGTTAGTAATTGAGGGAGACCAAACGCACTTTGGCAAGGGAAACGACTTGTTAGAAAGTGCCAGAGAAGTTTTGAGGCTGGAATGCCCAAGTCATAATGCTTTTGAACAGTATGATGACATTTTAATTCGATCTAAAGATTTAATTGTAAGAGATAATCCAGACTTGGTCCTAGCTGCGCTTGGACCAACGGCCACCATTCTTTCGTATGACTTAACTAAAACGTTAAACAAACAGGTTCTTGATATCGGACATTTTGATGTAGAGTATACTTGGTTTTTAAACGGAGATAAGAAGAGAACCAAGATTGATGGAAAAGCCGTTAATGAAGTAAAGGATAGTTAATTGACATTACAATCTTGATTGCATTGTTGCTTGTATTATTATTCTTTACTATTATTGATAAAGTAAGACTATCTATTAATTTAGTAAGTTATTGGTACATTTCAGACAGAAAATAAAACATTTAAGCAGGGCTTGCCCTAGTAAATTAATACATTTTGGAGGATAACATGACTGATTATTTAGTTGTTGGTTCTGGATTATTTGGATCAACCTTTGCATACGAAGCTGCTAAACGCGGCAATCACGTTGAGGTGATCGAGAAACGTGATCACGTTGGTGGCAATATCTATACCAAAGAAGTAGAGGGCATCCAAGTTCATGAATATGGAGCTCACATTTTTCATACCAAGATGAAGGATATCTGGGATTACGTCCATCAATTTGCGGACTTTAACAACTACGTTAACAGTCCCATTGCCAACTACCACGGTGAAATCTATAACATGCCGTTCAACATGAATACTTTTAATAAACTGTGGGGAGTTAGAACGCCGGCAGAAGCTAAGGCTAAGATTGAAGAACAAAAGCGTAGCGCCAATATTCCGGATAAGCCAACTAACTTGGAAGAACAGGCTATCTCACTGGTTGGTCCTGACTTGTATGAGAAATTAGTAAAGGGCTATACCGAGAAGCAGTGGGGCAGAAAAGCCACCGATCTCCCGGCCTTTATCATCAGAAGAATTCCAGTTCGATTTATTTATGATAACAACTACTTTAGTGATCCATACCAGGGAATTCCAATTGGTGGATACACTCAAATTATTGAAAAGATGCTTGCTAGTGACTTAATCGATGTTAAAACTAACACTGACTTCTTTGATAAAAAGGATGAGTATCTAAAATCCGGTAAGCGTATCATCTTTACCGGAATGATTGACCAATTCTTTGAATATCAATTAGGAGCTCTGGAGTATCGTAGCTTGAAGTTTGATACTGAAGTGAAAGACGTTGATAACTACCAAGGAAATGCGGTAGTCAACTATACCGATGCTGAGACCCCTTACACCAGAGTTATTGAACACAAACACTTTGAATTTGGTAAGGGTAACAAGCACAAGACCGTCATCACTCATGAGTATCCCAAGACATGGCACCGTGGGGATGAACCATACTACCCAATCGATGACAAAAAGAATCGTTCTTTGTACAAGAATTACGTAGAATTAGCTGAAAGGGATGCGCCAAACGTCTTCTTTGGTGGTCGTTTAGGTCAGTACCGTTACTACAACATGGATCAGACCATCATGTCAGCTTTGAGACTAGTTAAAAACGAATTTGGTGAATAAATTTGGGTAAAGTAATTAAGAATTATTTGTATAACGCGTCTTATCAACTATTCGTGTTGATAGTTCCCTTAATCACCACTCCTTATCTGGCCCGTGTTTTGGGACCACAGGGAGTTGGTATTAATTCATATACAAATGCTAATATTCAATATTTCATTATCTTTGGAAGTGTTGGGGTCGCACTCTACGGTAATCGGCAGATTGCGTATGTGCGAAACAATAAGCAAAAACTAACTAACACTTTTTATGAAATATTCTTTATGCGAATGGTAACGATTGGAGTGGCGTACATTGCCTTCTTTATTTTTTTGGCATTTGTGCATCGCTTTCACAGTTATTACATTGCCCAATCTTTTTCATTGCTTGCGGCAGCTTTTGATATCTCCTGGTTCTTTCAGGGGGTCGAAAACTTTGCTGTGACCGTTTTAAGAAACTTTGTTGTTAAAATAATCACGCTTTTCAGTATTTTTGCGTTCGTCAAGTCATATAGTGACTTGTGGTTATACATATTTATACTGTCTATGTCGCTATTGATTGGAAATCTGACCTTATTCCCAAGTTTGAGAAGATACTTAGGGAAAGTGGACTGGAAAAACTTTCACTGGTTTAGGCATTTTTGGCCGTCGATGGTTCTATTCGTACCTGAGATTGCCACTCAGATTTATTTAGTGGTTAATAAGACGATGCTGGGGGCAATGACTTCTGTCACGGCGGCTGGTTACTTTGATCAATCCGATAAAATCGTTAAATTATCGTTAGCGGTCGTTACGGCGACGGGAACCGTCATGCTTCCACACGTGGCCAACGCCTTCATGCAAGGAAAGCACGAAAAGGTTAAGGATTACTTGTATCAAAGCTTTGAGTTTGTGACGGCATTGTCCATTCCAATTGCGTTTGGAATTGCAGCCGTTGCTCCGAGCTTTGTCCCACTGTTTTTCAGTCCGAAATTTATGGCAGTTGTTCCACTGATGATGATTGAGTCAATTGTGGTCGTCATGATTGCGTGGAGCAATGCCATTGGAGTTCAATACTTGGTTCCGACCAACCAAAACAAGGCCTACAATTACTCGGTCATTATTGGTGCAATTGTTAACATCGTTGCTAACGTTCCTTTGATTTTACTGTGGGGAGCAGTGGGAACCGCGATTGCAACGGTTCTGTCAGAATCTATTGTCACTCTAGTCCAACTATATGCTGTTAAGGATGAAATTGACTTTAGAAAGTTGTACCACGGATTCTTTAAGTACTTTGTTGCAGGGCTCATAATGTTTTCCATTGTTTCGTTATTGGATATGACTCTAAAAGTTAAATGGATTGATCTGATCATCGAAGTTGGGATTGGAATCGTAATTTATGGTCTCCTGATCTTTTTGTTTAAAACAAAAGTTTCAAAGGATATAATTACCATTGTTAAAAAGAGATTTTAGTTAAAATAATAAGAGGTTAAGAGTCAATGAAGATTGCTTTTATTAGTGAGGATAAATTAAATGATGTCTCAGTTTGGTCGGGAACGACGAGTAATATTTACGACGTCATTGCTAAACAAAACCGAGTTGTTTCAGTTCGTCCGTCTGGTATTAAGCTGTTTTTAGGAAAAGTCTTTCGAAAGTTTACCAAGTGGTTTAATTTACCCGACTTAAAAGCATTCTCTGACGAGTGGATTGCAAGAGTTGAAGGTCAATCTTTACAGCGGAAGTTGAAGTATGAATTTGATATTGATTTTATCTTTGTTGCTGCTGAGGATAACCTCGTTGAATTTTTGCAGACCGACTTACCCATCGTTTTTTTAAATGATGCGACGTTTAGTGAAATGATTAATTATTATTACTTCAATTTAACAAAAAAGAAAATTGAAGTACACACCCGCATGGATAAAGTCACCCTTGAAAAAGCTTCCTTGATTTTAATGGCCAGTGAATGGGCAAAAGAGGGAGCTGTCACCACCTATGGAATTAATAAAAACAAGGTCAAGGTGTTACCCTTTGGCGCTAATTTACCCGATAAATTTGTAGCTCATAAAGCTGACCCGAACAGTAAGATTAGATTATTGTTTGTGGGTGTTGAGTGGAAACGAAAAGGGATGGACCTCATCTGTTCCATGATGGACAAGTTAAACGAACGATTCCCTGATAAGTTTATGATTAACGTCATTGGTCTTAATCAACCAGCCGACCAAGATTTACCAGACAACATTAAGTTTCATGGCTTTGTTTCTAAACACACGGATTCCGGTCTTAACGAGATGATTCAACTCTATAATGAAAGTGACCTGTTTGTTCTGCCAACGAAGGCGGAGTGTGCGGGGATTGCGTTTGCAGAAGCCGCTGAATATGGATTACCTTCCATCACGTATGACACCGGTGGGATTGGCACTTATGTCATTAATGATTACAGTGGCTATCGTCTTAATAAGAATGCCACGGCAATGGACTTTGCTGATGCAGTGATCGATCTTACGCAGTCACCAGAAAAGTTGGAAACGATGGCTCAAAACGCGCGAAAACTATATGAAACAAAATTGAACTGGAAGGCGTGGGAACGCGGCTTCAATGAATTAACTCGAAAGTTTAATGATTAGGTAAACCTTGAAGGAGTTTAGTGGAACTGATGAAAAAATTGATTATTGATGTGGTCCGGTCAAAAGCAAATGATGGGATTGGCAAGCCCAAAGAGGACATTAATGAAGTTCTTGAAAACGATTATGGTTTTCAAATGGCATACTTAAAGCAGTATAAGTATGGCAAATTCGATCGTCATTTTTTGATCAATTATCGAATTAATAAACTTGACAAGTATCACCTTAAATCAACTGATGTAATTGTTATTCAGTATCCAATTTATTCTGGAAAACAATTTGAAGAAACACTTTTAAGGTATCTTAATGACCGTCACGTCAAGACGGTGGCAGTGATCCATGATATTGATTCATTACGTTTTCCTAACAGTACCTTTGCAACCGTCAAAGAAGAAGCCGAGTTTTTAAATAACTTTACGGCCGTTATTTCACCAAACAGTACGATGTCAGACACGTTAAAAGAAAATGGGTTAAACGTTCCCTGTGTGGACCTTGAAATCTTTGATTATTTTTCTGACGTTCAAAGTCAAAAAAATGGGGTAAAATACAAAGATAATGTGACGTTTGCGGGAAATCTAAATAAGTCGGTCTTCTTAAAATATTTAAACGTTGCAAAATCCGTTAAATTTGAGGTCTTTGGTAATATTGATGATCCAAAGACCTTAAACTCTTCACTGGAATACATGGGGAGTGTCTCACCAGACGTTTTATCAAAGAAATTAGGTCATGGTTACGGACTCGTGTGGGATGGCAATAGTGTTGATACTGTCTACGGCAAGATTGGCGACTATTTGCGCTACAATAACCCCTATAAGGCATCGTCATATCTGAGTGCTGGCATGCCAGTGATTGTCTGGGAAGAATCAGCCGTGGCTAAATTTGTAAAACAGCATCACGTTGGGTTATCAGTGGATTCCATTTCTGACCTAGCTTCATCACTTAAAAAAGTGACTGATGATGATTTTACTCAAATGGTGGATAATGCCCATGAACTCGCCAAGCAGCTTCATGATGGTTTTTACACCAAACAAGCCTTTAACCAGGTTTTTGAGAAAATTAAGTAAAACAAATTAGAAACGACGTGTTAATCTATTAGTTAATATTATTAGCTAATGATCATCACGTCGTTATTTTTTATGGGAGTGATTTTATGATGAAAGTATTGGTACTGGGTTCAACTGGTCAGTTAGGTCGGACTTTTTCAAATCTACTAAAGAAAAAACAAATCGAATTTGAGGCACCTTCTTCAAAAGAAGTTGATGTAACTAATCAGAAACAAGTAATGGATTATTTTCAGGTCCATCAACCAGCAGTTGTTTTTGATTGCGTTGGATACACCGACATTGTTAACGCCGAAAGGGAACCGGGTAAGACCGTCAATAAGAACGTGAACTTTCTTGGTACCCAGTACGTGGCGTTAGCCGCTAGAGATGTGAATGCAACGCTAGTCCATATCAGCACGAATCGAGTGTTTGACGGAAATGATAATTCTAAATTGCATGAGATAACGGACATTCCCAATCCAGTAAGTGAGTATGGTAAGCAGAAACGCATGGCAGAACGTGCCATTGAGGAAATTAGTACGAAATATTATACGATTCGAACGGCTAATTTATATGATGAAAATGGAAGCAAATTGGTGGACGAATTACTAAAAGGTGGTGAGATTGAGGGTAGTAACCAGCCAATACAGGTAACCGATACCAGAACGTTGGCAGAGTTTATGCTGTTTGTGATTGAAAATGATTTATCTTATGGAATGTATCATTTAACAAACAATAAAATGATTACTCGGGATGAATTTGTTCAAAAAGTCTTAAAAGGCAAAGATGCAAAAATCGTACCTGATGACACCCAGAAAGAGTACGTAAAAGACCCAATTCTTGATCTGAAAAAGCTCCATAACACTCAATTTTAAGGTGCATGACAGTAAAATAATTTCTTAAGGCTTAATAATACTAAAACCCGATTTCTGCAATGTTTTTTAACATCCGTGTAATATTTTCCTAATATTGTTGAAATTTGCACCCCTTAACGTATTGAATGTTGAGAGGAGGAAATTAAATGGAGTGGAAACATATTATTCTAACCGTAGCAAGCGTTGCAGCTATTTTTACCGCGGGCATAGCAGTCGCAAATAGTTCACGCATCGACGCCAACGCCGATTCATCGAGATACACCACTGTTACAAAATCGGAAAAAGTTCGTAAAGCAAGCCAGGCTAAACAACCTGTAAAAGTAATTAAGTCTGAGAGTTCAGTAGCAAAACCAAATAAATCGGAAGAGGCGGCTAAGAACTGGATTGCTTATCATGAATCACGTGGTGACTATCATGCTGAGAATCCAACGAATCCGACGGTTTACGGTAAGTACCAACTAAGTCGTCCATACTTACATGGTGATTATTCTAAGGAAAATCAAGAACGTACGGCCGATAGTTACGTCCATAATCGATATGGCTCGTGGCAAAACGCTAAGAAACACTGGGAAAGTAACAACTGGTACTAAAGTAAAGTATATTTAGGATGGGACTTGTGATGAAAGTCATGAGTCCTTTTTGTATGCGTTTACAAACCTTCATGGTACAGTGAGGTCAATAAATGATTAAGTAATTGGAGGGATATATTATGACAGACAGATTAAAGAACAAAGTTGCGATTATCACTGGTGGAACACTTGGAATTGGCTATGCGATTGCCGAGATGTTCGCAAAAGAAGGTGCAAAAGTAACCATTACTGGCCGGAATGAAGATCGTGGACGTGAAGCAGTTGAATCAATTGATAAGAAATATCCTGGAACCGTCAAGTTCATGAAACAGGATGTGTCGGATCCAGAGCGTTGGCCAGAGGTCTTTGAAGAAACTGAAAAAGACTTTGGCCAGGTCACGACGTTGATTAATAATGCTGGGATTGCTCTTGGCAAATCCATTGAAGATACTACGACCGAAGAATGGCATAAGGTTTTGAGTATCGATCTTGACGGAGTCTTTTATGGGATACGTGAAGGCATTAAGCAAATGAAGAATAAGAACGTAGGTGCTTCAATTGTGAACATGTCGTCGATTGAGGGATTAGTAGGTGACCCAAATTTGGGTGCTTATAATGCTTCTAAAGGTGCGGTTCGCATGATGTCAAAATCAGCTGCACTTGATTGTGCGTTGAAAGATTATGGTATTCGGATTAACTCTGTTCATCCTGGATATATTCAAACTCCAATGGTTAAACCAGACTTTGCGAAAGCCATGTCACAACGAACCAAAACTCCAATGGGACACTTAGGTAAGCCAGAAGACATCGCCTATGCAGCTGTTTACTTGGCTTCTGATGAATCTGAATTTACGACTGGTAGTGAGTTAGTGGTCGATGGTGGATACACGGCTCAATAAGATTTATTAAAACGAGAATGAAGGGACTATGCTATGTGCATAGTCCTTTTTTATGTATTTTGATATTTTTTCTTATGATACAATTAGGATATCTATATTATGAGGTGAATTGTCTATGGATAAGATATTGTCTTTTTGTAAAAAGTATTTTATTGGAATTATGTCGGTGCTTATATTTTGCTTGATGTCTTTTTGGAGTATGATTACCCCGATCTTTGGTGATGATGCTTTAGCAGTTAGAATGAATTTGGGAAATATAGTTCATGAAGGGATCAAAGATTGGTTTGTTTGGAATGGTAGGTTTGTAGGCCAAACTATTTACAGATGTTTAGTAAATTTGTCGCCAACATCTTTCGGATTGATAAATGGTTTAGCATTTATAGTTTTACTATTACTAATTACTTATTTATCAGCTCAATTTTCCATTAATTTTAAAAATATTAATTTAAAATATTTACTTGCAACAATTCTCGCTTTCGTATTTATCCCCCAATTTTCACTTACAATTTTTTACCGAGCTGGTTCTGGAAATTAATTATGGACAACTGTAATTAATTTACTGTTTGTAAGCTTATGGATTACATATAAAAAAAAGAATAATCGAATTTTAAATACGATTTTTGTTTTCTTTTTGGGAATTTTTGGTTTGATAGCTGGATGTTCTAACGAAAACCTTGGAGTTGGAATGATTGTTTTACTTCTAGGACTGATGTTATTTTCTTCTCAAAAACACATGGGATTAACTGTTCCTAGAATTGTAATGATTATATCGTATGTTATTGGGTATGTATTGTTACTAATTGCTCCTGGTAACATGGCAAGGGCAAGATTGAGAGACTCTTCATTTTTAGATAAAACTTTTTTTGAAAAAATTGGGATTAATTTTCCACTTATTAATCAGTACATTATTAATAATTTAATGCCCATTCTCATTATTTTTGTCATTTTTCTTTGCATTAATATTTATCTGGTTAAAAACAAAAAGGCTATTACTAATGCTCTAATTTTGTTTGTTTCAGCTTTTATTACTTTTTATGCTTTAGTAATTTCTCCAGAAGGTGCAGACCAAGGAAGGTGTTATTTCTTTGTGACAATATTATTAATAATTGCAATTGTAGAATTAGTTCCGTTTAATATTAAAGATAATATTATTAAATTATTAATTAGTGCTTTTATAATTTGTTTGGGTGGATACTTAATCCTTAATCTTACTTCTGGATTTGTAATATCCTATAAAACAGATAAGCAATTGTTAAATCAACAAAAAGAAATCAAAAATGAATTGAAAAAGAAGCAAAATAAGGGAAATGTTATTGTTCCTCAAATTACAAATGTTGGTTCTTCGAATTATTCTTTAGGTAGTATCATTTTTGATGATCCAACAAATTGGCAAAATACTTCTTATGCATATATGTTTAATGCTAAGAGTATAAAAGCTATTGATAATTATTGATTATTACTATAAAAAAAGACGACTTTTAAAAGTCGTCTTTTTTATTTCGTTAGGATTGCGTAAATGCCAGCGATGACCAAAATGATCATTACTACTGCCATTACTATGATTCGTTTAACTTGAGTTTTGTGAAAATTATTAAATTTGTTTGCCATACTATTCTCCTCTGATTGGTTATGAACATTTTAGCATTTAATAAGAGAAAAGAATTGCATTTTAACCACGATTTAATTCATAATTGGGTTGTTAAGATAAGGAGATAGTTTAATGTTTAAAATAACAATATACCATGCTGATGCGATGCAGAAGCAATACTTTGAAGATTATAATCAAACAGAATTCGATTTAAAGTTTGTCAATGAGAAGTTAACGATGGCCAATGTAAGCCAAGCTCAGGGATCAAACGGAGTTTTGATCGATGGGATGTGCGATGCTGACGGAACAATCGTTGACCACTTAGCCGATTATGGCGTTGAGTACTTATTTACTCGTTCTGTCGGAGTCAATAACATTGATATTAAGCGGGCAACCGAAAAGGGCATCAAAGTTGCTAATGTACCTGACTATTCACCACATGCGGTGGCAGGATTAGCCTTTACCCTTGGAATGACGCTTTTTAGACACGTTGCTCAAGCAACCGCCAACACGCATGATGCTGATTTTCGTATCTTACCACTGTACTTTAGTCGTGAGATTCATGATTCAACGGTTGGAATCATCGGTGCCGGCAGGATCGGAACGGCTGAAGCTCAGATGTATGATGCAGTTGGAGCGAACGTCTTAGCCTATCAACGGCATGCTGATCCTGATAATCATTCCGTTAAGTTTGTTGACATGGATGAATTACTTACAAAGTCGGATATTGTTTCCATTCACGTTCCACTCACTTCCGGGACCGAGAAGTTAATTAGCAAGACCGAACTTGATCAGATGAAGAACGATTCCATCCTGGTTAATACAGCTCGGGGCGGCGTGGTTGACAACAACGCGGTTGCTGATGCCGTCGAAAACTTTGAAATTGGTGGTTACGGAACTGATGTCCTACTAGATGAAGGTCAGATTATGGGCAAAGAATTCAACAGTTTGGACGATGTTCCTAGTGCTGAAGATAAGAAGCTGATGAAGAACTATCCCAACGTGATTGTAACGCCACACATGGGTTCATTTACCGAGGAAGCCAATAAGGATATGGTTCGTATCAGTTTTGAGAACTTTCAAAAGGTGATTGAGACCGGGAAACCACTTCATCCATTAAACTAAGGAGAGATATAATGGCAAAGATTACTGCTTATGACGTAAGGCCATTTGAAAAAGAATACTTTGTGGATTTAAATTCATATGACTTTGATTTAAATTTGGTTGAAAGACCATTGAAGATTGATACGGTTGACGAGGCAATGGGCACGGATGCCATCTTAATTGACGGTTCTTGTGTCGCTGATAAAGATGTCTTGGATAAGGTCAAGGATATGGGAATTAAGTATCTGTTTACCCGTTTTGTTGGTTACAACAACATTGACCTAGATGCTGCTGAGGCAGACGGTATTATGGTCGCTAACGTTCCCAGTTATTCACCATACTCCGTTGCCGAATTAGCACTCACGATGGGAATGGACTTATTCAGACACGTTGCCCAAGCAACAGTAAATACAAATAACGCTGATTTTCGCGTTCTGCCAACGTACTTCAGTAATGAGATTCATGATGCGACCGTCGGAATTATCGGAGTTGGGCACATGGGGAGTGCAGAAGCCAAGTTGTATCACAACTTAGGTGCCAACGTGCTCGGCTATCAACGTCATCCAAATGATAACCCGGATGTAACCTTCGTTGATGAAGATGAGTTGTTGAAGAAGTCGGACATTGTTTCCCTTCACGTTCCTTACGTACCGGGTGAAAATGATGAAATGATTGGAGCTCCAGAGTTAGCCAAGATGAAGCGAAACGCTATTTTAGTTAACACTGCCCGTGGTGAACTGGTTGATACTAAGGCCGTTACGATTGCATTGTCTGGTAGTAACATCGGTGGATACGCCGCCGATGTGATTATTGATGAGAATCAGATTGACGGTAACGAGTTCAATTCATTAGATGACCTTCCTAATAAAGACGTGTTAGAATTGATGAAGCGTTATCCAAATGTTATTATTACTCCGCACATTGGTTATCTGACTGAGCCAGCCACGGTTGACATGATCAAGGTTAGTTACGATAATTTCCACGAAGCAATGACAACGGGAAAGACCAAGAATCAAATTTAACGAAAGAAGTTTTGGAACATGGAATTAAAGAAACAATTCTTAGATCTTGAGAAAAATCGTCGGACTATCTATGACTTGGGTAAGGATGTACCTTTTTCACAGGACGATTTATATACTTATATCAAGGAATTAATTAAATACACACCAAGTGCCTTTAATGGGCAGACGGTTCGAGCTGTGGTACTTTTTAACGAAAACCATGATAAGTTGTGGGATATCGTTGAAGATGCATTGAGAGAAAAGGTACCTGCCGACGGGTTCCTTCGAACTAAGGCGAAAATCTCAACTTTTAGGGATGCCTACGCCTCAATCTTGTTCTTCACTGATATGGACAAGGTTAAAGAATTGCAGGGTCAATTCAAGACCTATCAATACGAGATGTACAACTGGTCTGAAGAAGGACAGGGGAACGCTCAGTTTGCCGTTTGGACTGGTCTAGAAGAAAATGGACTTGGTGTTAACATTCAACACTATGACCCATTGATTAATGCTCAAGTGGCTTCAACTTTTGATATTCCTGATCACTGGCAGTTACGGGCTGAGATGAACTTTGGTTCAATCAACACTCCAGCTAGCGAAAAAGAGTTCATGGATGATAGCAAGCGCTTTAGAGTTCTTAAATAGAATAATACGTAAAAGAGCGTGAAGATTTTATCTTCACACTCTTTTTGTATGAAAAATTAAATTTCTTATTTTTTAAAAGTTCTGATATGATTATCATATAAAGTGAATAAATAATTCTATGAGGTGAATCAAATTAGTACTAAAAAGTTGGAAATGAATATACATAAACACAGTAATTTAATAATATATCTTTTTTTCGCATTGATAAGTTTCCTGTTAATATTGCCATATTTTCATGGTGGGGTTGTCTATAATCAATTTGATCTTCAATTTCATATTTCTAGTATTCAAGAAAATTATTTAAACGCAAAAAGTGGAAATTGGACTCAGATACTGCCGGATATAAATACGAAAACATTTGGTAGTTTTGGGTATCCTAATAGTTTGTTTTATCCGATTTTCACTTTTTTGCCTGAAATTTTCATTCATTTAGCTGTTAAAGATGCATGGGTTTCATATTTAATTTTTGCGTTGATAGTAAACTTCTTGATTCTTTTATCGATGTTTATTTTGTGTTGCAAGTTAAAGATTTCGAAGGTTGCTTCTGTAATTGGTGCTTTAATTTACGAATTGTCAGGTTTTAATTTTGTTTGGCAATTTAATAATGAAGATATATCACAGGTAATGGTTTTAATGTTTTTACCCATTGCGTTTTATGGAGTTTATCAAATCATTCTTGGTAACTATAAGAAGTGGTACATCCTATCAATTGGGATGTTTTTGATTTGTATGACTCACATTGTTTCTTTGTTGATTGTATCGATGTTTGTGTTTTTCTTAGCTCTGTACGTTTTCTTTATCAATTATAGTTTTCGTGACAAATTAATAAGAATTGGGAATTTAGCTTTATCAGCCGTTGTTACTGTCCTATTGTCTGCCTTTTTCTTGATACCATTATTAGTAAATATGCACTATGTGGGAAACATTTCTGTGTTTATCCTTCAACTAGATAAGTTTACAATCAATTTGCAAAACTTCTTCTTTAACTACTTACAAAATAATAATGCAGTGACTAATTGGACTGAGCTTTCTGGCATTGGAATTTTAGGATTAGTTTCAGTCGTTTTAATTTGTCTGGCATGGAAACATTTGAATAAAGAATACCGGTACTTAGTATTAGGATTAATCATTTTTGGTTTATTAACCACTAATTTGTTTCCTTGGAACTTATTTCAAAATGTAATGAAGTTTCTGCAATTCCCAATTAGGTTCATGCTGATTGTTTCATTTCTTTTGGCGGTTTTAGGTGCTAAATCTGCACAAATTGTTATCAATAATAATTTGATCAGCTCTTCTAAGAAATTTGGCGTGCTGTTTATGTTGTCACTTGCTTTTATTGGAATGTGTTTTGCGACTTCTACCACTGAATATTTGAAACACAGTGAAAGAACTGTTTTAACAAAAAAACAGTTTGAAAAAGTTGCACCCGAGTGGGACACTTTAGATTACTTACCCCAAGCATCTCAGCCTGTTAGAGATGATTTATTTAAACATTCTATTCCTAAAATGAATCCTGGACAGATGGGCTTAAAGCAAGATAAGTATTCAACTTCATATAATGAAATCAGTTATAAGTTATATTCGAATAAAGATTTATCTAGTATCAGACTTCCTAATATTTATTATCCTGGATTTCATGCTTACGTAAATAACAAAGAGGTACCAATCAAAGTTGATGAAAATAAAGCAATTAATATTCCAATCCAGAAGGGAACAAACAATATTGATATTGTTTACAAAAAGACTTTGGTTCAAATCATTACTCTGTTGATCAGTATTTTGAGTTTGATTTTATTAATCGGTTGGATTATTTATAAGAAGGTTGTCAATAGAAAAAGGAATCGTAAAAGATTAAATATGTAAGTAAATAAACGTGAAGAAGTCATTCTTCGCGTTTTTATTATACTTAACTAGTGTTTTTTGTTAGTTAAAAGTTTGATATGATTGTAATTGTGTTAAATATTACATAATACAGGAGAAAATATGAAAAAAAGATTAACTTATATTGATGTAACCAACATAATCGGAATTATATTTGTTCTTTTGCTTCATGCGTCATCGGTTGCCTGGAATGATAGAACAACGATTAGTACCCCAATGTTAATGATAACTTCAGTTATTCATGCGATATGTATTTGTGCCGTTTTTCTTTTTATTATGAATTCCGGGGCAACGTTGATTGGGTATAAAAATAAATATGATAATTTGACCTTTGCGAAGAAGAGAATATCAAGGGTTGTAATTCCCTTAGTGGCATGGAGTTTGATTTTTTATTTAATTGCATGTAGTGGTCATTTTACAGGGGCAATTACACCTGTCACTAATCCAGGGATTATTGATTTTATTAAGAATTTTATTGGAAACAATATCGACGGATCATTCTGGTTCTTCTACGCCATTATTGCGATGTATATTATTACACCAGTTTTAGCAGATCTAAGTAAAAATACACTTTTTTACATTGTCATTTTGGTTTTTATTAATAATCTGATTTTATTTATTCATGATATTTTTAATTTAGGAACCACACCATATTTTATTGCCTTTATGTATTTATTTTCAACAGCAAATTATGTTGGCTATTACATCATGGGTTATTTACTAAAGGAAAATTATTTCAATAAAAAATCTCAAAATATATTAGTAATAATTGGATTGATATCACTAATATTTGTAATTGCAGTTCAATTTGTTTCTACAGAAAATTTTGGGCCAAAATTAATTAGTTATGGTAGTACTGGCTATGGTTCGCCTTTCACTTTCTTTTATTCAATTGGATTTTACATTGTCATTAAAAGATTAATTAACAAAGCACATTGGTTTAATAATCTGAAGATTAAGTCATTTTTAGCTAAGGTTTCATCGGTTAGTTTAGGAATTTATATTTTGCACTTAATGTTTTATGAGACATTTAATAAGATTTTTCATTTAACTTATTCTTCATACTGGGACATTTTCTTAATGCCATTTGTTGTCTATGTTGTTTGTGGTATGTTTGTTTATTTGATGAAGAAGATTCCAGTTATTAAGCATCTTTTTCCCTAATGATTTTTAGTGAACTTAAGTACTTGTTTCTACAATTTTATTATTATGTAATTTGGTAATGTTTTGTGTGTATGCCACTTGTATTAACAAAAACGTAAAGGAATTGATTAAATGAATAAAACCGTTGATTTTATAAATAATCACAAAAATGTCTTAATATTTAGTATATTTTGTTTGTTAAGTTTATTAATGATTGTTCCATATTGGAATTATCCATATGTTGTTAATGATTTGCCATATCATTTAGCGCCGTTGAATGAAGCAACTTATTTTATTAAAGAACATCAGTGGTTCAATATTTTCCCAAGTATCAGCACTAAAACGATGGGAAAATTTGGCTATCCTGAAAACCTGTTTTATCCGTCTTTTACGTATTATCCAGCGTTAATATTTAGAATGGTTCATTTAAATGTTTTTAGATCATATTTACTGTCACTTATAGTCATTAACTTCTTAACATTTTATTCTATGTATGAAGTCACTAAGAAATTAATGAACAGTAGAAGAGCAGCCTTATTTTCCGCAATTGTTTATGGCTTTTCTCAATATAAACTTAATGACATGTATGTTTTTCAAAATGTAGCAGAGAGTATAGCTTTTATCCTTATACCCATTTGCTTTTATGGTATGTATCAAATATTATGTCTTGATTATAAGAAATGGTGGATACTATCAATTGGGCTTTCATTATTAATCCTTACACATATCTTGTCAGTTGTTGTTTTAAGTGTATTTATGATACTTTCACTTGGAATGCTTTTTATTAAAAAAAGTAATTGGAAAATTAAGCTTAAAAGAATCTTTTGGTTAGTAATATCTGGAATTATTAGTTTACTGTTATCGCTAGTATTTGTCGGCCCGTTAATTCAAAATTATTTGTCTATCAAGGGAAATTTGTTAATGGGTAAAAGTATTTTATTTACTAATACCGTTAATATTAACAATATTATTGGGGTATCGGTTGGATTAATTGAAGTAGCAATAATAGTTATGGCTTTGGTATATTTTAAATATTTATCAACATTTTATAGATATATACTAATTGAAATTTTTATTTCATTGTTACTTATAACTAATTTATTCCCGTGGGGAATTTTTCAATCAATATTGTATCCTATTCAATTTCCAATCAGATTCCTTGCCATAACTAATTTTTTAGTGGCAATTATCGGTGGACAATGTTTGTTAATTTTATTTAATAAGGATAACGTAAAAAATAAACTTGTTTTATTTTTTAGTGGATTAGTCATTTTAGAATTATGTATCTTTACCGCACAGGCAGAGATGAACAGGAAAACTTTTCCTAAAATTTCTATAAATGAATTTAATTCTAGATCTTCTCAAATTTCCAGTTATGATTATCTTCCAAAGAGCGCTGGATCAATAATTAATAAGTTAGAGAGACATTCAATTCCATTAATGAATGAGGATGGCAGTATCAAACAAGATAGTTATTCTACATCATTTAATTCCATTCATTACAAGATAAAAAACGATAACAAGTTAAAGTATATTAATTTACCCAATGAGTACTATCCTGGGTTTCATGTTTATGTGAACAATAAAGAAGTACCAATTAAAACGAATAAAAATAATGCGATTAGAATCCCAGTAAGAAGGGGTAGCAATGATATTGATGTAATTTATAAGCAGACTGTGACTCAGATTATTTCTTTATGGATTAGTATTATCACTTGGCTTCTTTTAATTAGTTGGATAGTTTATAAGAAATTTAGATATAATAGATAGACGAAAAGAATATTAACAAGTAATCGTAGAAGGGTAAGGAAATATTTCCTTACCCTTTTTAGTGGATTAAAATTATATTTTTTTGTTAATTGAAAATCTGATATTATTGTAAATGTACTAAATATTACATAATTTGGAGATATTATGAAAAAAAGATTAACTTATATTGATGTAATTAATATTATTGCAATTTTTGATGTTTTGATGTTGCATTCATCACAGTATCTGACTAATGGGATTGTTTTAAAAAATAATATTATTCAAGCAATTTTTATTCCAGCAATTTACTTATTTTTGATGAATTCTGGTGCAACTTTGATTGGGTATAGATCAAAATACGATACCAAAACATTCTTTATTAAAAGAATTAAACGTGTTGTCATTCCTTTTGCTGTATGGAGTATTATTTGGTATTTATATGATATAAAATTTACAGCATTTCCAGGACCAATTCCTCATCCTAATCCAAGTATCAAAGATTTTATTTTGGGATTTTTGAATAACAACATTGATAATATATTTTGGTTTTTCTATGCCATTATTCTTTTATATTTATTAGTTCCTTTATTATCTTTGTTAGCTGACCAGCATAAGGATTTATTATTTTATCTTGTAATTCTAAACTTTGTTGGAGACTTTCTTTATATATATGCCATTCAAGCGTATCAGTTACCGATTGATCCAACTAAAGTTCAAATAAATCCAATTGCTTCTGCCTTTATTGGGATATTTATCATGGGGTATTTGATTAATACTAACTATTTTTCTAAAAAAATTGAAACCTGTATCTCAGTTGTTGGTATATGCGCTTTAGCTTTCTTATTAATATCAGAAATCTTTCTTCCTGATGTTGCTTCTCATAACATTTTAGGAAATTCTCCATACTTATTTTTCTATGTGATCGGTGTATTTACCTTGATTAAATTGTTAGTAGGTAAGTTTGAATTATTTAATAATCTTCATGTAAAAAGCATTTTAGCAAAGATGGCTTCTGTTAGTTTAGGTATTTATATTTTGCATCCATTATTCTTTAAACTATTTGATGTTATTTTTAAATCAAATCCGTCAGGGCTGGTTCATGTATTTGTTATGCCAGTTGTAACGTATATTCTATGTGGACTATTAGTATTTGGATTAAAAAAAGTTCCTCTAGTAAAAGATATTTTACCTTAAGAAAATAAGTGGGAGGGGTAGTATATTATGGATGCTTCTATGTCTTTAATTATGTCATTAATATCTGTGTGTTCAGGATTATTTGGTGCTTATTTTGGTGCTAAAACAACTCAGAAAAATACTTCGTTTCAACTAAAAGAAAGCAGAAAAGAAGATATACATCAACATCTGATAAGTGATTTATCAGATGTTTATAAGAAGTTTTGTTTTGTGGCCCCTTCTAATATTCTTGAGTGTGAATATATTATAGATAAATCCACTGGCGACATATTGAATATTGAAGATCAAAGAAAGTTAGTAAATAATATGAATTATATACTTTCTATTTGCAATTATGCTCAGTTTGTTTCAGTGTCATACAAAAAATATATTAATACATCTTTAAATTATGATAATGATATAACCAAAGTTCAAAATAAAGCTAAAGAATTGCTTGAAAATTATCGGAAGCTTTTTAGTAGTGCGAATAGTACGGAAGCAGAACGAAAAAAAGTATTAGATCAGCTCAAAAATGATGGTAATTTATATGATCTTATATTGAAAGCAAATGAATCTGTAAAAAGTGTTGTGAAAAGTCTAAATTGATATATACAAAAATAAGCCCAATCCAGATGGATTGGGCTTATTTATTTACTATCTATTTAGTTTTCTTCAAACTTTTTCTTTTCTTTGGATACAACACAAGGTCTAGATCACCCTTAGATCCAAACTGACCTAGGTAGACATCCTGAATAGTGCATCCCTGTTTCTCACACATTTGTTCAACTTGATCGTCACTTAAGTTACGACGTTGAGCAACGTTTTCGTTTAGTTGACCATCGGTGATAATCGGGTAATTCATGGTAGGTTCGTCGTTTAACGTTACGGTCAATTGGCCGTTTTCTTCAAGGGTGGCGTTCTTAACGTCCTTGAAGTCGTTAACGCCATGAGTTCTGAGTTTAAAAGCAAGCTGATTAGCTGTTAGACCGTTCCGCAATGCACGGTTGACGTTTACGACACCATTTAGAATCAGTATCTGCGGACTTCCGTTGATGAGCCTATTCAGCGTGTTACTCGTTCCGGTCAAGAACTTACTTGCGAAGACGATGACAGACCAGATCAACAGAATGATGACGAATTGAAGTGGGGTGATGTCCTGGTTGTAGATAACACCACCAATAATTCCACCAAGAATATAGTTCTGGAGTTGATCGACGGCGTTTGATGGAGCCAGATTACCCTTACCAGAAAGGTTAATCTGTAAGACAATCATGATGAATCCAATTAGGAACTTCAAGAAGATCGTCCAATATTGAGAGTCACTACTACTCCACGTGAAGCCACCCTTATTAATATACTGGGGCTTAGCGACTAGCTTAGTCGGCGTGACCATGTAGTTGGTCATGTCAGTATTGAAGTGAACAACGTAGGCGTCTTTTCCTGCCTGAATCGTCATCCCATCGACCAGATTGTTGCTGCTGGAATACATCTGATTCAGTGGCACTTTCTTCTGTTTACTGATGTTCTTCATGATTTGGACGGTCTGAGTGGTTTGACTATCAGCGTTCTTTTGCTGAAAGACTCGGCCCGTCTGCATCGCGATAATCAGAGCCCCTAACATCGTAACTAGGATGAACAGACTCCGAAATCTTAGATTGCTTCTATTTCGATAATAGAAGATCCCAGTTCCAATGATTACCAACGCAATCACAATGATTAAACCAATAAAGATGTAGTTGGTAAAATTGAAGTTGTGGGAAATGAATGAATATGAATAAAGTTTCACTACTCTCACTCCAGTTCTGTATTAGTTATGTAACAATTATACTCAATTCGGGCGGTTTGTGTTTTATATTTAGCAAGAAATTAACTTTTTGTTTATTTTATTGGCTAGTAAGGCGTGAAAATGGTATTAATTTAAAGCTTATGAAAGTGATCCAGTGGTTTGTGCTATAATATCTGTATTATTATTAACGTGTCTATTAATTAAAAATAATATATACATTAATCGTATTATCATTTATAAGTAGGAGTGGTATTATCAAATATTCAAATACGCAATGGTTTATATATAAAGCCTCTGAGCTACTATCTAGCAAACTATTTGTATTATTAATATTACTGGTAGCGTTTGTTATCTTAGTCCTTGGATATGTTCTGATCAGAAATAGTTACTATCAGGACAAGGCAAGCAATAGCCATGGCATTAAACCAAATCATAAAAGGACCGGTATATGGCTGGTTTGTATTGGAATCGTCTTCATCGGGATCTTCTTTGTTGGCTCTAAGTACGTTAAGGCTAGAGCGGTGGACCCGAATGAGATTGAAAAAACTAATCAAGTTAACTTTGACGAGACAGGTACCATTACCAACATTAATCAATCTGATGATAATTACTTGTATGAGATTAAAGTTAACGGTAAACGGAAAAATCAGACCGTCTATGTTTCGATGCTGGATAAGCCCGTTAGCATGGACGTTCAACCGCCAATTCATCCCTTCAGTGGAACGATAATTACGCAACCAGTGATTAGCAATGCCACGGTTGGCAGTAAAGTAACTTTAAGGTCATGTAAATACGACTTTAAGTATAAAAATCATAAAGATTTTGTGCCTAATGACGATTCTGCTAATAAACAATTGAAATTATTAAATGAGAATTACGTAAATGGAGTTGTAACCGAAAAATGATAAAAGATTCAATTTATTTTTTAAAAAAACATGAATCTTCTTTGTATCTGTGTGCTCTGGTAGTCGGAATCCTCGATGCATTAGTTGGGACCACGATGATCATTAAAATGCATCCAGTCATTGGACACGTGTTACATTTGGTGCTCCTGTTGGCGTTTGTCTATGTGTTTTTTAAGATTTTTTTCTTTGATAACTTAAAGCCGATTTATTTGGTGGGAATTTTTGTCCTAATTACTTTCATATTCATAAACGGTCATTTTGCGAGAGACCAAAGTTTGTTGTATACGATGGTGTTTCTCGTTGGTATGAAAGACGTTCCGATTAAGCGGATTATTAAAACGGAAATAATTGTTACGATCTGTGTGATTGGGGTAGTTATTTTATTTTCCGCATTTGGTATTTTGCCAAACCTGCAATTTCCGCGAAACGGATTAATTCGCAATAGTTTAGGTTTCGTTTATCCATTATTGTTATCCTCAGCGGTCTTTTTCTTGAACGTTGCGTTAGCAAGTTATTTAGTGATTAATAAGATATCACTTAAGAATAAGTTGATTGGTTCATTAATAATGGCGGTTGGAACGATTGCCATCTACTTGATTACTGATTCAAGAACCGATTTGTTGCTTAACATTGCAATCGTGATTGTTATCATCCTTTCATGTTTTTTCATTAACTTAAGAAATCGATACACGAAGATACTGGCGGAACTGACGCCGCTCTTGATTGCCTTCTGGACCATCATATCAATGATTTTTTATAAAAATGATAGTCTCTGGTTAACTTTAAATAAGCTGTTTAGTAATCGATTGGCGCTGGTTCATGAAGCTTATCTTAAGTACATGCCAGGCATGTTTGGTCAATACATCAAGCAACGTGGGAACGGTGGTAAGGTAAGTGATGTCTTACATTACTTCTACATTGATTCTAGCTTTTCACGAGTACTGTTCATGGACGGCTACATTGTGTTTGTAATATTGATGGTTTTAATTACCATTGGCCTCGCTCGTTTATTGTCGAAAGATAGTGCGGTGGCCTCATATTTAGCCTTGATCATTATCATTACGCTAATCGAAGGGGTCTTTACCGACCACATGTTTTACGCTAACAACGTCGCCTTGTTTATTATTGCTGGTCAGATCATGGAACTGATAAGTCAACGTGGTTCTAGTGAGAGTCTTTTAAAGAGTGCCACATAAATTTATTGAAGTGCTTGGTAATTACTAGTGTGAATGCTAGGAGGTACAGAGCACTTTTTTTGTGAATAAATTTAATGCAAAACACATTTGTCTTATTTTTCTACGTATTTCATAAAAATGCGTAGTCTTTGAATTTATGGCTATGTTTTTTGAGAGAAACACATATGCTATAATTAAATTGAACTACTATAGGTGGTTTGATTTTTGACATTTATTAATAAACATGAGGTTTGTCTGGCGGTAAGAAATATAAAAGAACAAAGAGGAAAGTGGAAAATTAGCAAGCGTGAAATAAATTATCATTTTAAATGAGGTGAATTATATGACACGTAAGCTTTTTAATGAAGAATTAGATAAATATGACGTTTATCAAGATGTTTTTCCTACTGAAACAATCAAAGTTAAAGATGAGTCGATTACTTTAAGAATGCATTATTTAAAAGATTCAAAGGGTGAACTTTGGGTTGATTTTAATGATCCTGAAGAAAATTTGCGTGTCGCCTTTAATAAATATCGTGAAATAAAGGGGTTTATGTTGCCAATCGAAGTGAAAAAAGTTCGTAGACGATATGGTTGTACGGTTCGAAAATTTGCTAAAATTCTTGGGATAAGTTCAAGCATGCTTAATCGGATTGAAAATGATAAAATAGTTCAAACGAAACAACAGGATAATTTATTTAAAGCGGCCCAAAATTCAGCAATTTTTAACACATGGACAACTGATCATCACGATTTTGCTACCAAAACGGGAAAATTAAAGGAGTCTTTTTAATGGAGTCAAAAAGTAAAGAGGAAGCACTAAACAAAAAGATTAAGAATCTGCATAACTTTGCGAACTGGGGTTTAACGCCACTGGTTGTGATCTTTATCGTGGTTTACTTTTTAACCAAGCCAACCTCAATCTGGACGATTTTGTTGGCGCTACTAGTGGTCTTTACGACGTTTATCGTCTGTGTAATGGCGCTAGTTTACATTCACCAGAAGAAGAAACTCCAAAGGGAAGCCAATCAAAAGAACTCTGATCAAAAGTAGCGAAATAATGGCGGTACGATAGGTAACCGTCTTTTTTTGTGGCAATTAAGTAGTGTATAATTGATGATAATTAAGAAGTTAATCACAATTACTTATAAGAGGAAATCATGAAGAATAAATATGCTAAAACGACGCTAGCGGCTTTTTTAATTTTGTTAGCGGCCCTTTTCCTAGTTGGAATTCAGTACTTTTCACACAGTATCCTGCTGGGAAATGACTCGCTCTTTCATTTCAATCGCATTTATGACGTTGAAAGACAGCTTCAGACCGGCAACTTCAACTATTTCATGACTAACTATGGCTTCAATCAGACTGGCCGAATTGTCAACGCAGTCTATGGACCTTACATGGCCTTTATTTTGGGCGTAGTTTTGCTAGCGACTAAGAGTTGGTTTAGCTTCCAACTGGTAACGAGTTTTGTTCTGTATGTCATCGCTGGACTGGGTTCGTACGGCTTGTTTCGCCGTGTCAAGGTCAACCGTTTCTTTGCCACAGCTGGCGCAATTATTTATTTGTCTCAGAACTTCATTACTGGTTGGCAGACTGATGCGCAGTTTCTAGCTTGGGGTGCATCCGTCCTGCCGTTTGCGGTGATGGTGGCTCTCGATTTGCTGGATGGTTCACCGAAGAAAATTCACGTGACGTTAGCGTTAGTCGTTGCGATTTTACTTGAGATGCACATCTTGAGTGCCCTGTTCACGGTCATTATGCTAGTCCCGTTTGCGGTCGTTGGTCTTTGGCGTTCACGAGCTAAGTGGAAGTATTTGGGTAAGATTGCGTTGAACGTGCTCTTAACGTTGATTTTGGCTGGAAATTACTTCGTTGGTTTCTTGAACATTTTCGGGAAAAACGAACTCATGCCACCGTTTATGATGAAGGACATGAGTACGTATTCAGCGAATTTTAATTTTTATAATAACTTACCCAATGAAGTTGGAATTGTACTGACACTGATTTGTGTTTTCCAGTTGGGTTACATGATTATTGCCAAAAAGAAGAATTTGACTAACATCGTGGTCACGATTGTGGGTGGCTTGTTTCTCCTAGTATCATCGGCGATGCTACCTTGGAACGCAATGGGTGAGAAGTGGACCTACGTGCAGAACTTTATCCAGTTCCCGTACCGTTTCTTTCCGTATGCGGCAATTTTGTTGATGGTTGGTTTCTTCATGTCAATCAGTCAGATTAGTCGTGACTGGTACGAAAAAATCAGCGCATCGCACGGTGATATTCGCTACAACTACATGAAAATTTTCATGGGAATCGTGGTAGCTGTCATGACGGTCACTTCCCTGTGGCTTGCATATTCAAACGTTCAGTATGGCGTGGATGTTTGGCATAACCCAAAGAGTTCCCCGATTAAACGTAATATGATTCGGGCCCTTCCAAACGTGGAGACACCACGAGCGTACATGCCACCAGCTAAGAGCCCGTTTAAGAAGGATTTGAGCGTGAAACAGGTTCGCTTTGACTTTATAAGTGGCAACCTCGATAAACCCTTGCGTGACGTTTCTGAGTCAAATGGGGACTACTTGCCAAATGATTCTGGTAATCCCAACTTTAATTCGGTTGGATCGCAGTACCATGCTGATGTCATGAATAATCATGGTTTTAAAAAACAAGTAGACCATAATGGTGATTTAACCGTTAAGTGGAACGCTGATCCCAGTCAGACTAAGAATGATTATCGAACCGTTCCGGTCATCCTGTACCATAATTCAACGGTTAAATTGAACGGCACCAAACTTAATCGTAATCAATATCGCGTTTCCGATATTGGGGCAGCAAGGGTCAAAGAAAAAGCTGGTCAGAATCAGTTGACGGTTGGATATCATAACCCGGCGCATTTCATGGTAGTGGTCGCTCTGTCGGTATTGGTATGGATTGTTATGGTCGGATGCGTGATCATTAAGGGAATTTATAAATGTTTTCCTTGAATAATAGAGTGGGAATCGATATAATATAGTTAATCAAATGAATGACTCGTTTGAGTCAACTGGGGAGGCTATGTTTTATTAGCTTCCCCTTTTATTTAATATTAGTAAATGGAGATTTTTATTATGTCAGAAGATTCAAAACCGTTTAAGACTACTGAAGAACAAATTACAATATTAAAGGAAAGAAATTTGTTATTTTCTAATGAATCTGCAGACGCTAATATATTAAAAGATTATGGTTATTATGAAGTTATTAATGGATATAAAGATAACTTTATGATTGATAATATTGACGATGATCATGGATTTAAGCCTGACACAACATTTGAACATATATATGCTTTATATAATCTTGATAAATCTTTTAGGAATGCCATTCTGCAAAATTTAGAGGATTTCGAGGGTATATTTAAAGAGAATTTAGCTTATGTAATTTCTGAAAAATTATCATATAAAGATAGTCATTACACTTTAAAATCTCATTATAATACTGGGAAAGTACATTCTAGGAATAATAGAAATAGGAATGATAGAAATAAATTATTACAATCGTTTAAACGGACGCTAAGGTCGGATCATAATCCATATTTATATTATAGAAATCAACATGATAATATTCCGCCATGGATTATGATTAAAAATTTTACATTTGGTAATGCTATTTATTGGTTTAGATTATCAAAAAAAGATATAAGACAAGAAGTTGTTTCTAGAATGGTAGGAATGGATTTGAGTTTGTATAAAAAATCTGATGCTCAATTAAAAATAAGCCAATCATTTGGTGATATTCTTGATTTATTTTTAAATTATCGGAATCTGACAGCACATGGGGGAAGAGTATTTTCTCACCGTTCTAAGTTTCATGGAATTAAACATTATTCTGGATTTATTTATCGTGATGATATTTTACCAATTTCTAGAGAGAAATTTAATAAAAAAGTATGTCGTAGTAGTGTTGGAACCGTGTTGAACGTACTTAAAGTATTTGAAAATAAGTCTCCATATAACGAAATGAAAATTGAAATTAAAAATAATTTAAGTGAATATCTTAAACTTTATCCTAATGATAAAGAATATATTTTAAATGAAACAGAGTTAAATTTTGGAAGTACAGAGTTTTAAAATAGCAGGTTTAGATATATATCTAAACCTGCTATTTTAATTTTATATATTATTTAATTCCCTTACTAATATCAGAATAGTGATTAGGATTCTGGTCTTTTTGTCCCTCAAGTGCCTCTTTGAGTTGACCATTCTTTTTTAGTTCTTCGGTTTCCCTTATGGCACTATTATTTTTCATTTTCATCATTGGCCACCACAACCTTACCAATCATTTGTTTACTTTCGACTAACTTGGTAGCTTTTCGTAAGTTTTCGGCATTGATGGGGCCAAACTGTTTGGTCATCGTACTTACCAGATTACCCTCATCAAGCATGATACTAATCTTATCCAGGATTTCGTGTTGGGTAATCATGTCAGAAGTATGGAATTCAGACTTGGTGAACATGTATTCCCAGGCAAAGCGAGCCCGTTTTTCTTTTAATTTACTCATGTCGAGTGACTTGCCAGAGCCAGTGATTGATACGATTGTGCCAGATGGGGCAATTAACTCACAGATTTCGTCCCAGTAAGCGTCAATGTTACGTAAATCTAAGATGTAGTCAACGTATTTGAAACCTTGGTCGTGGATCTTTGAAACGATGTCATCGTGGTAGTCAACGACGATGTCGGCGCCGTGATCGAGTTCCCACTGTTTCGTCTCATCTTTGCCGGCAGTGGCAATGACTTTGAGGTTAGCTTGATGAGCCAATTGGGTCGCAATTGAACCAACTCCACCAGCACCATTGATAATTAAGATTGACTTATTGTGGTTCTGTTCGTCACGGTCGTAAAAGTCGATGTTCATCTGTTCAAACATGGCTTCCCATGCCGTCAGGCTAGTGAGTGGCATGGCGGCAGCATGAGCATTGTCTAACTTCTTAGGGGCAATGCCGACGATGCGTTCGTCAACCACCTGATACTCACTGTCACTACCTGGACGAACGTGTGAGCCGGCGTAGAAGACGCGGTCACCGACGCTGAAACGATTAGTCTTAGAGCCAACCGCTTCAACGGTTCCGACGGCATCCCATCCGATAATTTTTGGTTCTTTTAGTGGTTCTTTTTGGGCTTCACGGGTGAAAACGTCAACGGGATTAACCGAAACGGCAGCCACTTTTACTAACAAGTCGTGTGGTTCCGGCTTGGGTACTTCGGTGGTGAAGTCAAATAAACTCTTGGGGTCATCAATTGGTAGGTATTTTGTGTAACCAACGGCATTCATTTCTTTAGTCATAAACGTTCTCCTTTTTCGTATTCTACCCCTAGGATACCACGCGGACGGCGATAATTGTTTCCCTGAAGTTAGGTTGCCATCACATTTTATGATAAAATGATGATATGGAAAGAGTGGGATGAGGTAAAAAAATGCAAAGATTGTATTGGGATTCCGTTCATGTTAACGGGGATAAAGTCTTCTTCACGATTGACGATCATGGATTGAATTTCGTAAGCAGTCCAGGTCAAGGAGTGTCTCAACTGCTTGATTTTTATACGAATGATCATTTTGAGTACGCCAAAAATAGTGAGCATAGCTTACAGTATCGTAAAACAATTAAAAACTATTTGAGAGGTAAATCAACTAGTCTTGATTTACCAACTGATTTTATGGGCTACGGTTCTGATGGGGACCGGTTGGTCTGGAACGAAATTGCCCAGATCCCATTTGGTGAATTAGTCACGGTTTCCGATTTGGCAGACCGTTCTGGTGTGAGTCAGGATAAAGTGGAAGCTGCCATTTCAAGAAGTCCCATCTGGATCGTGTTGCCGCTTCACCGGGTGACGGATCGAAACGGACGGTATCCGTACCGGACAAACGAGATGACCCGTGATTTCTTGGTGGATCTTGAGCATCCGAAAAAGTAAATAATGAAATCGAGATTTCAGTCGTGAAGTCTCTTTTATTTTATAAAAAATAGTGGCAAAATCGCTTTTGTAAAGATGATTGATGTTGTATAGTCATAATCACAATCAAATAATGAATGGAGTATTTAGGATGAAACATATTATTAAGGCAGACAACGGGCGAGTGTTTAAGCGACTGGTAGCTACGGGAGTCAATGATAATAGTAATCAGTTTGACTTCAACAAGGTCAGACCGATTCCGCAACAAATTAGAGACGTAATCGTCGATAATTATTTGTCAAACGCTGCGATCGGAGTCTACATGGTCAACGTTGACTTCAACCGGGATGATATTCCGTCGACGGTGGAGGCGCTCGCGGCTGATATGAATCACAATGGGGACGAATTCTACGACCACGTCCAGCGTGACCAGCAGAAGTTTCTTTCAACTTTCATGGAGGTCTACGGTCAATTTGAGCAACCCATGGATGACAAGATGAAAGAGGCCACCATTGCTTCGCTTCAACGTGGCTACATTGGAGCTAAAAAGTATTTGATTAAGGACAACATTGATTTAGAGGTCTTTCAACCGTACGACCCAGAAAAAATTTTGCAGCCAGCCTTAAGGGAAGGTTTTCAAGGGATTGACTTGAACGTGCTCGCTTGGTTATCCAAACAGGGTGAGATGTTGATTAATAACTACATTGCCTTTCAGGCCTTTAATCAGGAAGACTGGACCAACGAGAACTGGCGCATTACCGAAAATGCGTTTGATACTGAGATTGATAAGAAAGAAAATACCATTACATTCCACACTTACGAAATTGTCGGCTTGACTGATTTATTTGAGACCTTGTTGATTAAGTCGGACGCCCAGGCGGATGATGTGAAGTATTCGTATGAGTTGTAGGATGTAACAGAAAAAGTATTTTTATGAAAAGTCTATGTGAATATAAATAATTAATGCGTATATGCACTATGTAAACCATTTAGTTAATTAATTTAACTAAGTGGTTTTTTATTATGGTTAATTTATTGTTTTGTTTCTGATTAGAAACAAATGGTATAATGATATTAGCCAAGAAAGATATGGTGATAAACACTGTGAACAATGCATCTAAGCGTAAAGTTAAAAGTGTTTTAAAAAAGATCGAAAGAAATCGATCAACTTGGCAAGTAAGCAGGCGTTCTAAAAATCTGGGAACTCAAATTAAACTAGAGATGGATTCAGTAGGAATCATGAATTTTATTTATGACAATCTTTCTTGGAAAGATTATGTTTGTGGTCCGGAAAGTGACAACCACGTTCCACCAATTTCTGGAGACATTTGGGTATTCGGGTTAACTAGATTAAATTATGATTTGTATTTAAAATTTCAATTGAAGAAGAATTCAGTATATTGGATTTCAATTCATATTGCTGAATATCCAATACATTATCGTTATAAGTAGAAGGGAGAAAATAATGATGAAATTATTATATAATCCAGAAACAGACCAAACTGGTCAATACCAAGATGTCTACGAAAATAAAACTGTCAATTTTAAGGGTGTAGATGTTAATGTTAACGAACATTTTCTCGTTGATGAATCAGGTGAAAAATGGCTGGATTTTAATGATCCAGACGAAAATATTCATAAGATATTTGATGCTTACCGTAAATTAAAGGGATTCATGGTGCCAACAGATGTTAGAAAACTCAGGAAAAGTTATGGATTGTCTAGTAGGGACTTTGCTAAAACTTTGGGAATGGGATATGGAACCCTGAACCAGATTGAAAATAACCATATTGTGCAAAGTACCCAACAAGATGCATTGTTTCAGATGGCTAGGGATAGAAGTGCTTTTGAAAGGCTAGTAATTGAACATCATGATAATCACAAGCTAGCAACTGAGATGGAATTGTAATATTTATTTTTGAGATACATTGTTTTTATGTTCACTCATTAACAAATTACTCTCAATAAGCTAAACTTAAGTCATCAAAACAGCTCACTTTATTTCGCAAAGGAGACTTTCCATGACCCAATATATTTTAGGAATTGACATCGGCACCTCAAGCACCAAAGCCATCTTGATGACTACCACTGGTGAAATTATTGCTCAAGACAAAGCTTCATATCAATTAGAAACCCCACATCCAGAGTGGGCGCAAGAGAATGCTGACGACTGGCTTCAGGCAGTGACGTCTTTGATTAAAAAATTGGCCCAAAAAATCGATAGTACCCACATCATTGGTATTGGCATCGATGGTCTCTACGGTGGTTCTGGGGTTCCAATTGACAAAAGTGGTCAGCCACTCAGTCCCGCTTTGATTTGGATGGATCGTCGGGCTACAAAAGAAACTGCAGAGGCATTGAAACTTGTCAGTAAATCAGAACTGATGGACATCACTGGCAACTTGGCCGATCCGTACTACGGTTACACTAAAATTATGTGGCTGAAACAAAACAAGCCGGAGTTGTACCGCGACACTTATCAATTTTTGCCACCTGAATCGTACGTCATTTACAAGTTAACGGGAAATATCAGCATTAATTATTCCGCGGCTGGTAATTTAGCTGGAATTTTCAACATTAATGATGATGAGTGGTCACCTGAACTGGCCACTAAATTAGGCATCGATTTAAATAAATTACCACAGAAGATGATTGCTAGCACGGATGTCGCCGGTCAAGTCACTGACGAGTGGGAACAGGAATTAGGCGTTAAAGCGGGGACACCAATCTTTAATACTGGAGTTGACGTTGGACCAGCAACGGTCGGAACTGGCGTTCTTGGAACGGGGCGTATGACGATTGCGCTAGGAACGTCAATGAATGCGGCGCTTGTGACCGATAAGCCACTTAAAGATGACAATCTGATTATTTGGCCTTACGCTTATAAACCGAAGGAATACTACTATAACTTTGCCGGAGCTAACACGGCTGGCGCGGTCATTGCGTGGTTCACCCGAGAATTCGCTCAGGAAGTTGATAATAATAACAGCACGAAAATGCTGGACGAAGAAAGTGAGCACGTTCCCGCTGGTAGTAATGGCTTGATTGTTTTACCGTACTTTATGGGTGAACGCAGTCCGGTCTGGGACTCCAACGTTCGTGGAACCATCTTTGGGATTTCAATGACGACGAAACGTTACGAGTTGTTTAAGGCGTTTCAGGAGGCCATTGCCTACTCGGTTCGTCAGAGTATTGAACAGTTTGGTGATCACATTGGCGACTCGTTTACCCTGGTGGGTGGCGTTAGCAGTTCTAAAAAAATGGTCCAGATCATTGCAGACGTGACAGGTAAGACTGTCAAGACAACCGATTCTGGCGGTGAAGCTGACCTCGGAAGTGCCATTCTGGCTGGAATTGGATTGAATCAAATTCAACCTCAAGCGGTCCAAAAGTGGGTCAAAATTAATGAAAAGATTGAACCCAATCCTGAAATACATAAAGAGTATAACAAGTACTATGAGTTGTATCGTTTGGCGTATACGGATACGAAGGGTTTTTATAAGAAGTACAATGAGTTAGTTAATAATCATGATTAAATAAACTTCATACTGAAATGATGTTTTATTAAAAGATAAAGTGAGTGCTTATCAACACTCATTTTTTATACCTAAATACTTAAGGATGTGTTTTCAATTAAGTCGTTAACCAAAAATCATTTATTTCAATTAATTGTGTTTTACTTTGCGATTTTACTGTCATTTCCATGTGTTCACTTAATTTATGAACTTACCGATAAGGGAATCACCGTATTCGCGGTTACATACGTTGGTTTATTTCTGTTTTTCTATTTGGTGAATTTTTGGTGGTTAAAACAACCAGTTTACTTAAAATCAAACGTTCCATTTAAAAAGCAGTGGATAATTGATGTAATAATACTAATTTTTATTTGCTTAGTTGTATTGCAACTATTTTCCGTAGATTTATTTAGAACGTCAATGATTAAGCCATTGATAATTTCGTTAGGCTCAGGCATTTTAGAGGAATTTCTTTTTAGAGGAGTCATTTTGACCATGTTATTGTCAATCTTGCTTCCCGTTCTAAAAAATAAAACCCATCTTATTTGCCTCATATCGGTCACGATTAGTAGTCTGATGTTTTCGGGAACTCACTTAATTAATATTGAAACCCTTCATCAAGGATTATGGGTAACGCTGGTTCAGGTCCTGTTCACGATCGCAATGGGAATCATTAATGGTGTGATTTATCTTCGGACCAGAACCGTTCTTTTTCCGATGTTGATGCACTTCTTGTGGAATTTTACTACTTCAGCTAGTAATGGAATCCATGAAGTCCTTCCCGCTAGTGAGATTGTCTCAGCTGTTACAACGATGTCGATTGTGGTGTTGGTTAGTTTATTGTTTATGGTTTGCTTTATTAGAAAATCTAATTCACAAGATATCATTAATGATTTTTCATAAGCCCACATTTTTGACATTCCCGCTTTACAGCTACATACTTCCCATGTATTCCAAAAAAAGAAAGAAGTATGGTAATAATGAAAATTGCAGTCTATGGCGCTGGTTCACTTGGGACCATTATTGGTGCATATCTCACCAAAGCATACGGCAAAGACAACGTGGATTTGATTGCCGACAATCCCCAGCACGTTAAGGATTTAAATGATCAGGGTGCGACGGTCACTGGTACGGCTAATTTTACCGTTCCTGTATCGGCCAAGACCCCAGATGAATTAAAATCGGACGAGTATGATCTTGTCTTACTTTTGACCAAGCAGACTCATAATGGTGAAGTTCTCCCCAAAGTTAAAGAAGTATTGAAACCGGATGGAACCTTGGTTTCACTTCAAAACGGGGTTCCAGAAATTGCGATTTCAAAGGTCATTGGCCCCGCAAACATCGTTGCTGGTTCCGTTGAATTTGGTGGTACCCAACTTAACCACACGGAGTCGGAATTGACCACGGCACTTCCTGCCTTTGAAAATGCGGCGTTTCAGATTGGTGAACTTGACGGGAAGGATACCGACCGCATTAAGAAGGTCAAAGACGTGTTGAGTCACGTTGGTGGCACCGCCATTTCCGATAACTTACTTGGAACCAAATGGTCTAAACTTTTGGTTAACTCATCGTTTAGTGGGTTATCAGCCGCAAGTGATGCTACTTTTGGCCAGGTTGCTGACAATGAGATTGGCTTAAAGAGTGCGCTAAATATCGTCAAAGAAGGATTAAAGGTCGGTCATGCTGACAGGGTGCAATTTGCCAAAATGGGAAATCATGACCTCAGTTCGCTTACTATCGACCATCCCAATGATGAACCAGCACAGTTGGAATACCTGAAGTCCGCGATGAATAACAGTAAGAATCTAAAGGCCAGCATGCTGCAGGATTTGGAGAAGGGTAGAAAGACTGAGGTTGATGACATCAATGGGGTGATTGCCGAGACGGGCAAAAAATATGGAATCAAGACTCCATTCAACGACTTGGTCATTAAGATTGTTGAAAATGCCCAAGATACTGGTAAATTACCGAAGTTTGATGATACCATGGGGCAGTTTCAGCAGTTACTTGATAACAAGTAGGAATTATTCTAATGAGACTGTTCACAGTACGTTAGAATAATTGGTTGTTTACTTTTAAATTATGTAATATTATGAATCTCTAAAGGAACTTTGAGAGGTTCATTTTTTGTGTTTAAATATAAAGTGTATGAATTAATCGTATCTTAGAAAGGCGAAAAATGACTGTTGCAATATCAATCTTTATTTTTTTGTTTCTGGTCTGGCTACTGTTTGAGTTTATCAGCAGTGCCGCTTGTGGTTGTCTTTTGTTGATGTTTCTATTAGCCGCTACGATTGGTTTGTTTGCGGCTAATTTCTGGATTCTCGGTCTGATTATGTTGGTACTAGTGGTATTTGGGGCGTTATTTAATTATTAGTAGCGTCGATTCTTTTTAAATTATAGTAAATTAAAATTGCCAACCCGATAATTTAATCAGGGTTGGCAATTTTTTTCTTAATTTTTATTATCGTGTTGTTCATGCCACTTCTTGATTTGTTCGAGGCGTTCCTTAAACCGGATCTCATGACCCTCGCTCGTGGGTTTGTAGTAGATGTGACCCTCAACCGATGGTGGCATTGTTTTCATCGTCGTCAGTTTGTCTTGATAGTTATGTGCAAGTTCATACCCTTTGCCATAGCCCAAGTTTTTCATCAATTTGGTGGGAGCGTTTCTGATTTGGAGGGGAACGGGATCATCAGCGGTTTCTTTGACGTCTTTCTTGGCCGCCAGTCGTGCCTTATAGAGGGCGTTTGATTTTGGTGCGAGTGAGAGGTACGTCACGGCCTCTACGAGGTGGACGTCACACTCGGGCATTCCTAGAAACTGGCAGGCCTGAAACACGTTAATAGCGACGTTTAAGGCATTGGTATCGGCTAAGCCAACGTCTTCACTTGCGAACCGCACCAGTCGTCTTGCAATGTAAAGCGGGTCTTCTCCACCGTCTAACATACGAGAAAGCCAGTAAATAGTAGCGTCAACGTCACTATTACGCATCGATTTATGCAAAGCTGAGATAATGTTGTAGTGTTCTTCGCCATTTTTGTCGTACAGCACAAACTTGTTACCGATCAGTTGTTTCAGGCCATCAAGTGTAATGGTAGTTACACCGTCTTTTTTGTCACCATTGAGGACTGCCATTTCCAAGGTATTTAACGCTTTACGGGCGTCACCGTTAGCAAAATTAGCAATCTCGTTAATTTCATCTTTGCCAATCTTGATGTTTTGTTTGCCAAAGCCGTCCGGGTTCTTTAAGGCGTTGTTTAAAAGTGTTACCACATCGGACGGTTTTAAGGCGTGCAGGACGAAGACCTTACAACGTGATAGGAGGGCGGAATTGACCTCAAACGACGGATTCTCGGTAGTGGCCCCAATCAAGATGATGCTACCTTGCTCAACGTAGGGTAGAAAGGCATCCTGTTGGGCTTTATTGAAACGGTGAATTTCGTCGACAAAGACAATTGTTTTTTGCCCAATTTGCTGATCCTGCTCGGCCTGCCGCATAATTTTTTTAATCTTACTGATACTACTGTCGGCCGCGCTGAAACTGTAAAAGTTCGACTGCGTCTTTCTGGCGATGATTTCGGCCAACGTGGTTTTACCGACCCCAGGTGGTCCCCAGAAAATCATAGAAGAAACCTGGTCGTTTTCAATTAGTTCTCTTAAGATTTTTCCCTTTCCAAGGAGATTTTGCTGTCCCACAAACTGGTCTAAAGTCTTGGGACGAACCCGACTGGCTAAGGGAACGTTTTGGTCTTGATTATTAAAAAGTGATTCTTGCCGCATGGTTGTTCACTTCGATTCTGCTAGAAAGTTTAGTAGTTAATTAAGTTTAAGTTAATACACTTGGATAAATCATGCAATCAATGGGTTTAAAAAAGTTCTCTGACTAAAATTTTAATCAAAGAACTTTTTTTACTTAGATTTCGTATGATGGTTTAGGGGACAGTAAATCTTTGACCTGTTCATCAAGGGTTGGTAGTGGTCTACCAATGACCTGTGGTAGGTCCGGATCATTGTCAGTATTGTTTTCTAGGATTTCTTGATGAGTCATCCCAAATTTGACGGCCTGTTCGTCGATGTTTTCATCCAAAACTCCGGCCCTGATCATGTCTTGGACGCCTATCATGAAATCAATTGAGTCCTTGTCGTAGCCACGTTTTGCTAAAGCTTGGCGGTAGTTGTCATCGTTTAACAAGTTAACTTTAAAGTCTTTGTTGGTGTTGGCAACGATCGAGGCTGCTAGGTCGGCGTAGGTGTGTTCGTTGCCATAGAACTCATAGACATCCTTGGTTTTTTCGTCACTTGCCATGACTTTAGCTGCCGCAAACGCGTAGTATTTCTCTTCGGCCCAACCCACTTTGCCGTCACCAGCGGAGAAGATAAAGTCCGCTCCCTTAGCGGAACGTTTGATTACGTCGAGGTCGTTTTCTAGGTACCAGTTATTTCTAAGAAAGGAATGGTCGATGCCGGTTGCCTCGATTAATTGTTCGGTCTTGGCGTGGTCCTCTGCCAGTGGCACCTTGGCGATGTCGGCGTGAGGGAAGCTCGTATAAGCAATAAACTTAACCTTAGCTTTGACGGCGGCGTTGACCACATTTTCGTGTTGGACGTAGCGGGGATGTTCTGGATCGGGCTGTGATGAGACGAACAGGAGCTTGTCAATTCCACTCAAGGCCTGATTTAGGCTCTCGGTGTCGTTATAATCACCCCTTCTGATTTCAACTCCCGCAGGATACATCTTTTTTGCTTTTTCCTTGTTTCTAGCGATTACGACGATGTCTTCGACGGGAACCAACCGAATCAGGCCCAAGATAGCACGTTCACCGAAACGACCCGTTCCGGCAGTAACTCCATATTTCATAGTATTTTCTCCTTCATTTTCGTTATCTAGAAACTAGCATTAATCTTTTCAAAAGGCAATTAAACCATTTTGGAAATGATTCTTTATGAAAGCCACGGTGATAATGATATAATAGGAACGTATAAACAGAAGAGGAGGGTTTAGTATGAGTGACAGAAGACCTAGTGAAAAACAAGAAAAGAACTTATTGCATAAATTAGAAAAAGACGATCACAAAAAGGATCGTGGCCATGAAAACCGTTCAACCGATGGAAAAGAGATTCATAAACACATCGAACGTAGTGACCGTCCTGAAGAACCAAATAAGGATCGCAAATAATTAATGGTACAAAAAAAGATCGCGAATCCGCGATCTTTTATTTTTGATTAGAATGAACGAACAATTAACAAAATTCCAAAGAACATGAAGTAAAATGCTACTAAGAATAATGCAACTGACATTGCCATGGCTGGTTGGAATAATAGAACAATTCCTAAGATCAAGCCAATAATACCAAGAATGACTTCAAACCAGAAGTAACCCTTGTGGTTTCTTTCGGCAAATCGACTGTACCATAGTTCAAACAATGAATCGATGATGAACCAGATTGATAACATCAACCAGATGTAGATTCCACCAACGGCAGGGTCTAAGAAGATTAAGATACCAATGATGATATCAAGCACACCGTTAATGACAAGCCAAACTGGTGACATCCCTAATGATTTGTCTAGTTGAGAAATTTCAGCAATCTTGAAGATACCTTCAACGATTGACAAGATGGCAATGACGAAAACTAATGCCTTAAATGAGTTCAATGGATTCTTCAAAATGAAGAGTGATAAGATGACACTCAAGATTCCGATAACCAATGAAAACGGGTCAAAGCCTTTTGTTTTACTAAACATATGAACACTCCTTTTTATTTATTAGCCTAAGCTTAAATTCATTTTACCAAAATTTAAGAAATAAGCCACCATTGAAATGTTAAATGACGTAATTTAGTAAGATATTTAACTTCAAGGGAAGTTAATTGGAATAATTGACGTATCCTAGTTATGAAGACCCGTTGGCTTTGTCAAAGACATTAGCGTTAAATGATTGAACTAACAAATTATTCTTAAAGAATTGTCACATTTGTTAGGTTACGTCACAAAAATATAATACAATGAACTGTGGTTACATAATTTTACAAATATTAATATCGAGGGATTTTTTAGCTATGAAAAAGAAAATGCATGTTTGGAAATACTACGCGGCCGCTTTTATTATTCCGGTCGTAGTTGCTTCCATCGTCTTCGCAATTTACGGAATAACACCGTTTGGTAACCATAATCTACTTATCAGTGATTTGCTCACGCAGTACATGCCATTTTTTAAGTTACTTCGTGATCAGATGCTCCATCATACCTTTAGTGCGTACTCGTTTTTGGTGTCGATTGGTGATAACACCGTCCCGATCTACACTTACTACCTCATGAGTCCTCTAAACCTGCTAGTCTCATGGTTCAGTGTCGTTCACATGCCAATTCTGATCTCAATTATCATTTTGATTAAGATTGGACTAATTGGTTGGTCAATGGCCTTCTTCTTGAAGGTGAAGTATCACAGACAGGACATGGTGCAGATCATGGCTGCCGTAGCATACAGTTTGAGTGGTTACGTTGCTCTCTACTTCTATGATTTCATGTGGCTGGAAGCCTTAATGATCCTGCCGCTTCTGACTCTTGGAATTGAGCGTCTGTTTTATAAGGGCAAGTGGGGCGGATACGTCGTCGCTTTAACGGCCATCATTATCATGAACTACTACATGGGTTACATGCTGTGTATTTACTCCGTGATCTACTTTGTTTATCTTGTCTTTTTGAACCGTCCAGCTAAAACTGGGTTTTGGCATTACCTAAAAGTTCATGGTTCCATGACCTGCAAGTACGTCGTTAGCTCAATCATTGCCGCCCTATTGTCGTGTTTCATGCTGATTCCATCAATCGTGGGGATGCTTTCGACCAGTAAGGGATTGTTCAAGATCTGGGACTTTCTGCCTTATCCAAGGTTTAGCCCCGCAGTCTTTGTTAATCTTGGGGTTGGAGCCAATAACTTTATGGGACGTTTGTCACATGACCCCAGTATCTTTGTTGGCACGATCTTCATCATGGGACTCCTGGTTTTCTGGTTATCAAAGAAAATTACGAAACGACAGAAACACGCTTCCTTCTGGCTGGTTGGAGCAATCTTCGTTGGCATGTGGATTACAACTTTCAACACCATCTGGCACATGTTCCAAAATCCAGCTGGGTTCCCGTATCGAGAAGCCTTCATGTTTGGCTTTGTGACCATCATGTTCGCCTACGAAGCCTACATTAACGGAGCGTTTAAGGACAACAAGGTGGTCCGAAATGCTGGTTTAATCGTTTCCTTCCTGTTAGTAATTGGGTACGGTTGTGGTGATTTGGTGGCCTTATTTAACCACATGCATCAGTATGGCATTCAGCTTATTGCTGGGAATTCTCACTTGATCTACGCTTTAATCTTTGTCTTAGTCACCACGTTGTTGTTAATGGCAACGAATCGCTACGGCAAAAAGATTTGGTACCTGCTTTTCGCAGTCCTGTGTGTTGAGATGGGAGTTAACCTCTATCTCTCACTTCAGGGGCGACGGATTGATGCGTTTAGAAATGCTCCCGCAATGTTTGGAAACCAAAAGAAATTTGAAAATGCCTACAACCAATCTAAGGGCATTATTGACCAAAAAGTTGATAATAAGAAGAATCAAACGACGTTCCATCGTAATGACGTGAATAATCAACTATACAGTGGGATCTTTGATCAGGATTACAACCAATATAATGATGGGATTATCTTTAATTACCGTGGGGTGAGTGGTTATAGTTCCACTCTAAACATGCATACTCAAGCGGTCCTTTCTAATCTCGGATTATCGTCAAGAAACGTGCGCCGGGTTAGCGTGATTGGTAGTTCACCAATTACCGACCAGTTGCTTGGGGTTACCAACCGGTTGACCATTTTGAAGAATGGTCAGACGATCAATAAAAAGGATGAACGCTACAGTGGACTAGGCTATGCGGTTTCTGATCGGATTGTTAAGACCAAACTGAACAAAGGGCATGTTTTTAAGAACCTGAATCGCTTTGTGCAAGACGAGTCCGGTACCAAAAAGAAGTTCATGCATAAGGCCCAGGTCACCGTTAATAATTCTAGTAAATACCGTTATCAGACGGTTGATCCATACGATACTAGGCAAATGGATACGGTGGACGGATACAAGTACAATTTGACGGTTAATCCAGCTATTTCCGGTGACCAATACATGTATCTGAGTCAGGCCAACCTCTACAAGGATAAAATCTTTGTGAATGGTAAGAAGATTCCCGAAAGATACCGCATGATTGGGACTGAAAACGTTAATTTAGGTCACTTTGATAAGGGACAGAAATTTACGGTTAAGATTATTTCTTCTAATAGTCTAAAAGAGAAGAGCCTATTAAAGAGCTTCTCTGGTCTAGACGGTGTGGCTTTCAACCAATTTGTGGATGAGACCCAGCCATACAAGCTAAGAGTGGATCATCCTGAGAACCTGAAACTTTCGGGATCCGATTTCACTGGTCACGTAAAGACAACTTCAAAGCGCAACGTGCTCTTATTGAGTATTCCTTATGACAAGGGATGGCACGTGACTGAGAATGGAAAGAAGGTCAAGACGCTGATGGTTGCTGACGGTCTTACTGGAGTGAAATTAAAGCCTGGTAAGCACACTCTTCACTTCCATTACCGCACCCCTGGACTAATCCTTGGATTGCTTTTGACGATAGTCGGAATTGTTGGCGCGTTCTGCGAGTGGCTGTTCTATCGCAAACGAAATAAATAAAAATTGGCATTCCCAAAATACTCTGGGAATGCTTTTTTGTTATAATTGGGTTAGAGTTAAGGAAACGAGTGAGGTAATAAATTATGAAAGTAACTGCATACTTAGTACGACACGGACAAACCTATATGAATCTTTATAACAAGGTACAGGGTTGGATTGATTCACCTTTGACCAAAAAAGGACTTGAAGACGCCGATAACGCTGGTGAACGGCTGAAAGACATCAATTTTGATGCGGCCTTTAGTAGTGATTCTGGTCGAGCCATTCAAACTGCCCGCCATATTTTGCAGGCCAATAACAATAACATCAATATCATTAGTTATCAGTTCCCCGAGTTACGAGAACAGTTCCACGGCTACTTTGAGGGTGAAAACTTGGAGCAGATGTGGCAATTTGTTGGTGAGCAGGTCAAAACGACTTCTGAAGCCGGGGTGCTCAAAAACTTTGGTCTTGAGAAAGCTCGTGACCTGATTGCCAGAGCCGATTTGTACAACAACGCGGAGGACAATAAGACATTTTGGAAACGAGTCGATCGTGGAATTGATCGAATCCGAGAAAACACCAAGGATGGTGACAAGATCCTGATCGTTTCTCATGGGATGACCATTCGGTCCATTGTTGATCGGTATAATCCAGCGCTTGATATTGGTGAGCCGGCTAAGAATGGTAGTATTACCAAGTTAATCATTACTGATAAAGACATTAAAGTTGAGTATTTCAATAGTTTAGATGAAAAGGTCTAATGAAAAGCCGAGACGTTTGTCTCGGCTTTTTCTTATGCATTTTTAAATGGTTTACTTCTTAATTTGTGAATCATATAATTATGACAGTTTAAAGGAGGATTAAAAAATGGTTGAATTATACGCAAGTCCTAGTAACTATGTGCAAGGCTCAGACGTTTTGATGAGCAGTGCGGATCGAATTGGCAAGTTTGGGAAAAAGGTTTTACTGTTGTCAAGTCATTCGGTTTTAAAAATCATTGGCAATGACTTTGCTGATTACTTGAAACAAAATGGTTTTGACGTGGAGGTGGTTGATTTTGCCGGGGAGTCATCTGAAAGTGAGATTGATCGAGTTACTAAGATTGGTCAAGCTAACAATGATGACGTTGTCATTGGTCTGGGCGGCGGCAAGGTGTCCGATAGTGCTAAAGCGATTGCTGACAACTTGAACACAACCGTAGTGATTGCCCCAACGATTGCCTCGACGGACGCACCATGTTCGCGGTTGTCGGTAATTTACACTGACGGTGGTCAGTTTGACCACTATCGTTTCTATAAGAAAAATCCCGACATGGTGATTCTTGATACCAAGGTGATTAGTCAGGCACCAGTCAAGTTTCTGATTTCGGGAATGGCCGATGCCATGGCGACTAACATTGAGGCGACAGATACCCGCAAGTCTAACGGAACGAACATGCTAGGTGGAAAATCAACCCTTGCTGGTGAAGCAATTGGGCAAAAGTGTGAATAAACGTTGTTTAAGTATGGAAGCCTAGCGGTTGCCGCAAACGTGGTTGGATCGGTGACTACCAAACTTGATAAAGTCGCTGAAGCCAACACGCTTCTTAGTGGGATTGGTTTTGAAAGTGGTGGCTTGGCCGCTGCTCACGCCATCTACAATGGCTTTACGGCTTTGAGTGGTGAGATTGACCAGTTATCACATGGACAAAAGGTCGCCTTCGGAACCCTATGTGAGTTGGTTCTGACGGGTGCCGATCATCGTCAGTTTGAAAAGTATTTGAAATTCGATCTTGAGTTTGGCCTACCAACCACGCTAGCGGATCTGAAGTTGGGCAATGCCAGTGATGAAGAATTAATGAAGGCTGCCACTCAAGCATGTGATCCAAGTGACACCATGGTAAACTTACCAGTTTCAGTAACACCAACAGATGTGATGAACGCCATGAAGGCTGTTTCTGAATTCAGTCATGAGTACCAGGTTAAGAATGGATTAGGTGAGTAAAATGAATAATCGTGATGATGTAATTAAATACATTAAAAAGCAGTTTGACGTGGAACCAGACCGGCCTTTTAAAGAATATCCAAAGTACTTGGCTTTTCGTCACAAGGATGACCAGAAGTGGTTTGGCCTAGTCATGAACGTACCGCAAAACAAATTAGGGTTAAACGGAATCGATGAGATCGATGTCTTAGACGTGAAAGTGGATCCAGATGTTGCCGGACTTTTGAAACAGTCCAAGGGCTATTTACCGGCTTATCACATGAACAAGGAGCACTGGCTTACGATTGTGCTTGGTGAAGTTGATTCAAAACAGGTTCAAAAGATGATTCAGGATAGTTTTAAAATGACCTTAAAGTAAGAATTAAAACTAAGTAGATGATGACACCGCCACCAAAGATGATGTCTTGGATACTAAACTTAGTTTCGTGATACCTAGTCGTTTGGGAGTTAGGGACGTAACCACGGGCGTCTAAAGTATCAGACATCTTGTCAGCGTGGTTTGTGACCGCGTACAACAGTGGAATGATGAGATGAACGTGGAGTTTGATTTTCTTGGTCAATTTTGATGAAGTAAAGTCAACTCCGCGGCTGGTTTGGGCAACTTTTAGATCGTTTAGTTCACCTAAAATAATGGGAATGAATTGCAGGGTGAGAGTAATCATTAACGAAAACTCAGATATAGGCAGATGAAGATAAGTTAATGGCCTCAGTAGTCGCGAGATTGCCTGTGATAGATCTGATGGACTGGTCGTAAACGATAAAAGGGCGGCCACCAGAAGCAGAAGGATGATTTTAACGCAAAGCTTGCCTCCATAAAGCCACCCACCCACATTAATCTGATTAATGTACAAATCGTGATTGGTCGGAAAAATTCCGTGATAAATTAAAATAAACACTAAAATGAATAAAATGGGCTTGATGGAACTAAGTGCCATGCTTAGTTTGATGTGGGCCAAGTGATACAGTCCAATTAGTCCTAAAGCTCCGATGCCAATTTGAATAGTCGTGGTTGACCACATGAATGTGATCGTGATGAGCGTAATGAAAATGAGCTTAGTTCGCGGATCTAATTGCTGCATGAAGGAATGATTGTTCGCGTATGTGCCAAAGATAAAATTATTCATGTTTGAGTTGTGACACCAGACTAATTTTCTTGGTTACGACACAGATGAGACTAACGATCACGGCCTTGATGATATCACCAGGGATGAAGGCTAAGTTTGAGACTAGCGAGGCCGTCACTGATATGTGGGCAATTACTGAGAGGTACAAGGCCCCAAAAACATCAATCAGAATCACACCACCGATGACATTGGCGATGAGGTACTTCCAGAAATTAATCTTCCTCCATGATATTTCGACCAAAAGCCCAATGAGAAAGGCGGCGATGGGCCAAATGATGAAGTAACCACCGGTTGGTCCAGCTAAAATTCCTAAACCGCCACGTCCGCCTGAGAGGACAGGCAGGCCAATTAAGACCAGGATAACTACCAGTAGGGCACTTAGAAAGCCGTTTTTCTTACCTAGAAAGCTTCCCTGAAGCATGATGCCCATACTTTGTAGCGTAATTGGAACTGGGATAAATGGCAGTGTCAGCGGTGGAAAGAGGCCTAAGACAACGACGATTGCGGCAAATAGTGCGTCATAAACAAGTTCTTTGGTTTTCATGATTGTTGCTCTCCTTAATTAATTACTTAAATGTCTTTATTTAAGATTATCGATTAAATTCATGAGAAACAATCATTTCATCAAATGATGTTGGTCAAATGTTATTGGATCAATTATTTATCCGAAAATAAAATTGAGCCACATATTTATTTTTGCAACCTATGAACACAAAAAAAGAGGTCACACCTTCGTGTGGCCTCTTTTTCGTACCTTTTAAAAGAACTGTTTAATGTTATTAGTAATTTTCCGCATGTCCCGATCGTCTAACTTCGCAACTAACTTAGTTTCGCTTCTAACTTCCATGTCCACGGTTCTGACGTGCTGAAGCATGGCAGTCCCATGAACATTTTTGTTATTAACCTGAAAGTATAGTGGTGACTTCACGTACTTCTTTTCTTCCAAGTACTTAGCGGAAGAACTGATTGGAATTACAATCACCGTGTTCATTAGATGATTATAGTGATTGTTACTAACCACCAGACACGGACGTTTTTTCTTGGTTTCGGTGCCAAGTGCCGGTTCAAGATTAACGAAGTAAATCTCACCTTGTTTATAATTCATTAATCGATAACCTCCGACCCCTGATCAGGGCCCCAATCTTGTTCCGAACTGCTGACGTTACCGTATTTCTTCTCCTGATCTTCAACGATTTTCCAAAACCCCTCAAAAGATTCTTTAGGTGCCATCGTTACCGAGCCATCTTTTTGAACTGTAAATTCTAGTTGGTCGTTTTGCTTAAGATTGAGAATGTCACGGACGGTTTTTGGAATCGTAATTTGATTCTTACTCGTCATTGTTGCTGTGATTTTAATTTTGTTTGTCAACATGCATTAACCTCCCATATGCCCTCATCCAATGTAGCTCAAAATCAAGAGAATGGGAAGCAATTTGTGCATGCTAGACCATTCTTTTGTCAAACCATTTTGCAAGTAAGGAAAGTCCGTAGTTAATAATGAAGTACATAATGGCAATCGTGACAAACATCGGAATCATGTAGTTAGGGTTCTGACCGTAAATGACCTGAGACCTAAAGGTTAGTTCTGGAAGGACAATGGCGGTTGCTAACGAAGTATCCTTAACTAGTGAAATGAACTGGGAAATCAGGGGTGGAATGGACTTCTTTAGGGCCTGTGGCAACAGGATGTGCCATAACGTTTGGGCCTTGTTCATTCCGGTAGAAAGGGCTCCTTCAGCCTGGTCCACTCCGACTGAGAGTAGACCGCCACGGATAATTTCACCAACCATGCTGGCTTCAAAGACCGACATGGCAACGACCGTAGCCGCAAAGGCATTCAGTTCTACCCCTAACTTTGGTAGAGCAAAGAAGGTGAAGAAGATGAGAAGCAGTAGTGGCAGGTTCCTAATGGTGTTGGAAATGAAACGAACTGTCTTGGTAAAGTAGGGAACTTTTTCAAATAGGATGATTCCGATCAGCGTTCCCAGGATAAAACTAATAATAATTGAAATCACTGATACCAGAATGGTAACCACTAGACCACCCAGTAAATAGTGCATGTTAATTAAGCTAAATGCTCCACTCATTGTGTGACACCTCCATTCACTTTGCGCTCAATCACGCTCATGCATTTGGAAACAGAGACGGTGATGATGAGATACAAAATTCCAACGATGATGTAGGTGTTAAATGGGTCAAGATTTTCACCAGAGATAACGTTCGCCTGGTACATTAAATCGAATCCGGCCACGAATGACAGAATTGATGAGTTTTTAACCAGGTTAATGAACTGGTTTCCAAGTGATGGGATGGCCAGTTTGAATCCTTGAGGTAAGACCACCTGAATCATGGCCTGAGTGTACGTTAATCCGTTCGCTCTAGCACCCTCCATCTGGCCCGGATCAACTGAGTCAACACCACCTCTAATACACTCAGCGATAAACGCAGACGTATAGAGGATTAGTCCGATGGTTCCAGACCAAAAGCCGGAAATGTGGAAATCGGCGGCGACCACCACGTAGAAGAACAGGGTGATAACTAGAAGTGGGATGTTTCTAAAAAATTCGACAAACGCACTTCCGATGAATTTAAGTAGTTTATTTGGAGCCATTTCTAAAAGGGCAAAGATGGTACCCAAGACTAGTGATCCAACTAATCCAATGATTGAGGATAAGATGGTAATCCAGAAGCCGTCTAGAAGAGTTTTCCAATTTTCAAGAAAGATATTTATCATTTTTCAAGACTCCTCCAATCTAATCCAGGCACGTTTGAGAACCATTTCTTAATCAGCTTGTTGTAAGTTCCGTCGGAAATGACCTGTTCTAAAGCTTTATCCATGGCGGCCTTCAGTTCAGGTTGGTGCTTGTTCATTGCTAATCCATATGGTTGGTTAGTGAATGGTTTTCCGACAACTTTGGTGGATCGATTTTGATCAGCTAAACCGTACAGAATGGCGTTATCGGTGGTTACGGCAACTCCTTGACCGGACTCAAGGGCACTTAAGGCCTGAGAGTTATCTGGCATGGAGATGACCTTTGCCTTCGGGGCAAACTGTTTCATGGTTTGAATCGCAGTCGTTCCAATCGTTGTGATTACGGTGTACTTAGGATTGTTTAACTGACGAATGTCTTTAATCGGTGAATCTCTTTTAACCAGAATCGATTGACCGGCTGGAAAGTACGGCTTAGTAAAGTCAATTACCTTGGCTCTTTCGGGCGTGATGGTCATCGTTGCGGCCACTGCTTCAACCTGATTATTTTTTAGTAACTGGATTTTAGAGTTAGTGGTAACGGAAGTGAATTCGGGCTTGATTTTCGTTCCGGCGTCTTTTGCCATTTGGGCGGTAACGGCGCGTGCCATGTCGACATCAAATCCTTCACTTTGACCAGTCTTGGGACTGATTAAGCCAAACAGTCTGGTATCACCCTTAACGCCCCAGTGCATGACGTGGCTGTCCTTGATTCTGGCGTAGTCATTGGTTGCGACCGACTGATGTTTCTTGGCCTCAAGACCAGTAAAGATGCCGCCAATGATTATGACGATTAAGATGACGGAGGCAATCAAACCCACTCGTTTTAACTTAAATTTACTCATGGAATCTACCTCACTTTTTATTTATGTTCAACTTGTGATAGGAATTTGCGAGCTCGTTCGGTCTTAGGGTGATCGAAGAATTCGTCGGTCTTAGAGTTTTCCAGGATTTTCCCGTCAGCCATGAAAATAACCCGATCGGCAACGGATCTGGCAAAGCCCATTTCATGAGTAACAACGAGGGTCGTCATGTCCGAGGTGTTGGCAATGTCCTGCATGATGTCTAACACACTCCCGACCATTTCTGGGTCAAGAGCAGAGGTTGGTTCGTCAAACAGCAGTACCTTGGGATTCATTGCTAGGGAACGGGCAATGGCAATTCGCTGTTGTTGACCACCAGATAATTGAGCTGGGTATTTGGCTCCCTGGTCTGGGAGGTTAACTCGTTCAAGGAGTTTCTTTGCTACCTTTTCGTTTTCAGCTTGAGGACGTTTTAAGACGATTCGTGGAGCCAACGTGATGTTTTCGGTGATGGTTTTATTGTTGTAGAGGTTGAAATGCTGAAAGACCATCCCAACGTCAGTTCTAAGTTTATTGAGGTTGGTTTTGTTGCTTGACAGATCTTTGCCGTCAACAACGAGTTGACCCTCTTGAATGGTCTCTAGTCCATTAATGGTTCTAAGTAAAGTTGATTTACCTGATCCAGATGGTCCGATTAACACAACGTTTTCACCCTCGTGAATATCAAGGTTAATGTTGGTTAACGCGTGAAATTTGCCGTAGTACTTTTCTACGTCTTTGAATTGAATGATTGATCCCATTAAATTGTCCTCCTTATCATAAGCTCCAAAAAATGTATTTTGGGGTTATGACTAGATTATACGCATTGAAAAGAAATTACTAGCACTGATGGCACATTTTGTTACACAAAATTGAATTTTTTTATCCAAACAGCAAAAAAGACCCCAAAATGCGAACATTATGGAGTCTTTCTGCTTAATTATCTTTAAAATGGAACTTACTTAGTGGGTGATCTTTTGAAATGATTTCATCAATGCTGCTCTAAGGTTCGGGTCGTGAGCAAAGATGTAAGTCCCAAAAACACCGCGCTTCATCAGCACGTTCACGGAGTTCAGGATGATTTGCCGTCTTATTTGTGCAAATTCCTTTGGATCCGTGATGTCCCTTCGGTGTTTCTTACTTTCAACATCGGTTTGCTTTTTTAAATCGACCTTTACGCGGTGATCTTTAGGGTCAAGATAGATGGGCGGTCCTAAAATGATGCCGACGTAGTTCAAATCAAATCCCTGACAGGTGTAGATGGAACCAACTTCATTGATGGTTTGGGGAATTTCCGCCCACGGGGTACTGGTGTAATTGTACTGATCCCACGGCATTTTGAAACCACCAAGCTCTTTGATGTAATGTTTTCCGCCATCTAAAGTCGATGGATAGCCAGTGGTCGAAACAATTCGGGATAAGCCCACTTCATCGTTCTTCTTCACAATCGCTTGGCGCATTTTTTCAGCGTCATCAAAGATTTGAAAGTCGTAACCAGTATCTGCGTCCTTGGGGATTGGTAACAGCTTGCCCTTCGTAAATTCGTTGATCCAGTGGACCAAGTCTGGCTTAGCGGTCATGCGAAACTGATGAGTCAGTTGATAGCTTTCGTGATAGTAGGGCCCAAGTAGTTTATTTAAACGTTGCTTGTCCCAGTAACACTTGGTCCGTAGTACCTGATTCATGTCAAAGACGGCAATGACGACCTTGCTTGACTTAATGATCTCTTCTAACTGGTTTTCCTGATAGAAATTATTGTAGTGGTCCGGTGAAGACAGTAGTAAATGGGCCTCATCAACAATCACAACGTCAGCATGTTCGTTTCGCTTATGCATTTGGTTAATAAAAGAGGTAGGACGCATAAAGTTCTTTTTTAAAACATTATCTTCAGATCCAGCAATTTGTTTGTAAACCTTCAAAATTTCTGGATGGTTAACTAAGAAGTAGTTCTTAGTATCATGAAGCTTGCCTTTTTTCTTTGCGGCTTGTTGAATGTTGAAAAATAGTTGACTTAAAATGACACTTTTGCCCGTGCCGGCATCCCCGAAGATCGTGAAAACGGACGGTTGTTTTTGATCAATTCGTTGATTAATAAATTGTTCGATTTGATTGATTAATTGTTCCTGTTCCGTAGTTAAATGGTGAAGGTTCGGAGCAAGTTTCTTAATTGCTTGATTGTTATGCATTTTTGACGTGGTGCTTTCTTTGAATGGTCCAGTTAACTAGTGAGAGAATTAATCCAGCAACTGCTAGGACAAATAATAGTAGGAAGTCCATGTGACCACCCATGACCGTCTTTGAAACGTATTGGGCAGCACTGTGAGCCTGGTTCTGGTTAAAAGCGTAGATCGTTGCCAGGACACTAGTACCGATTGAACCAGCGTATTGTTGGAGCATGTTAAATAGCGAGTTCACGTCGGCTGAATCAGATTGTGGTGCGGTTTCTTGAGCATTGGTAATGGTACAGGAGAACGCACAGTTAAATCCAATTCGTAAAAGTGCAAATAACAGCGTTAACACGATAACCGTGAAGGCAGCGGTCATGGAACTAAACAAGAACGTGGCGATTGACAGCAGAACCATCCCAATCATGATTGGTTTAAAGGCACCAAACCGGTCGTAAGCTCCTCCAGCAAATGGCGAAATGAGTCCACCAATGATTGAACCTGGCAGCAGGATCAGTCCGGCAACCATGGCACTGGTATGAAGGACCGTCTCAGCGTAAATTGGAATTACAAATGACGCCCCAATGTTGATGAACATCAACAAGAAGTAGTTCACGGCGTTCAGTGAAACCGTGGGGATCTTGAGGGGGTGAAGCGACATTAGCTGTGAATCACCGTGGCCATTGAGATAGATAAATAAGACCAGGGTGATTAATCCAATGACGATGGGAATGAGGCCACTCATAAACGTTGCACCCTTGACGCCAAACTGGTTAGCACCCCAAACAAATGAGAATAGGGTCACGATCAAGAGGGCAAAGCTAACGAAGTCAAATCGTTTGGAGATTCCCGGAGCCTTAAGGTCAATGCTCTTAAGTCCGATAAACAGGGTGATTAGGACGATTGGAAAAGCCACGATGAAGATGTAACGCCATGAAAGTAGTGATGATAGCGTTCCACCGTAAGTTGGTCCCAGTGCGGGAGCTAGTGAGATAACCATGGAGGCAATTCCAGTGTAAAAACCGATTTTTGGTCGTGGTACTTCAGCAAAAATGATTTGATACATCATTGGAAGTGAGATCCCAGTAGCCGCCGCTTGAATTAGTCGTCCAATTAATAGGAGCCAGAAGTTGGGTGCGACCGCACACAAAATATCGCCAAGGATAAACGCGGTGACTGCAAAGATGAAAATGTTTTTCAGCGGAAATTTCTTTAGTAGGTATGCCGTTGTTGCCATGGTGATGGTAACAACTAGTAAGTATCCAGTTGAAATCCACTGAACTAAGTTTAACGAAATGTGAAAAATTTGTGAGAGTTCCGGAAACGTAACGTTCATTGAGGTTTCTAGTAGAATTCCACAAAATGATAGTAACGCGGTGGCGAGGATCGCGATTTTGGTTTTTAAACTTACTTTTGAATCCAAATAATTTCCTCCATTACCGTATTTTACTTGTTGGCGTCGTTAACCGCCTTGTTGACAGCATTTCTAAACCCGGTAGCGTCTAAAGCAACCACCCCACGAATGGTTGATCCGCCAGGTGAGGTCACTTGGTCTTTCAAAGTTGCCGGTGAAATGCCAGTATCGAGTGCTAATTTGCCACTGCCTTGAACCATACTTGCAGCGACCTTAAAGGCCGTTTCACGGTCAAGTCCATTTTGAACGGCAGCATCAGCCAAGGCGTCCAGGAAGACGTCAACAAAGGCGGGACCACATCCGGCAACCGTTCCCACGATGCCAAGGTTTTGGTTGCTGGTCTTAATGAGTGTCCCTAGGTTAGCGACAACGTCTAAGGCCGACTTAATGTCTTCTTCATTAGCATTCTTAGATTCACCAACGGCGATGCAGCCGGCGTTCACAGCAACCGGGATGTTAGGTACGATACAGACCACTGAGTTGTCTGGGTGCACGTCGTTAATGGCTTGTTCACTAACTCCCTGTGCTGCTGAAACGATCACAGTTTGGTCTGGTAATTTGGTGTTCTTCAGCACTGCCACTGTAATTGGTGCGGGAGTTGTTACAAATAGGACGTTTAAGTCACTTGGAAAATCATCGGTGACAATCGTAAAGCCAAGGTCTTTTGAGAAGTTTTTGAGCTCGTCTGTTACGTGATGTCCCTTTACTAAAACGTCACTCGCGGTATATTTGTTAACAAGTCCTTTAATGATGGCGCTGCCCATGTGGCCGGCACCTAATACTCCAATTTTCATGTGATTCACTCCTTAATTTATCATTATGGTAATAATGATACATCATTGTTAATTGGTTATGTAAGCAGGAATTAACAAACCGATGATTTTACCCAGGAGAAAGTTACTATTGGTAAGCGCTTACAGCTAATGATATAATGAAGGTAATAATTCACAAACCAAACATCAGAAAGGGGTTGGCAATTTGAGCTTAAAAAGTTGGTTTAGTAATTTGACGGATAAGGAGACCCTGAGCCTTTCGGATTCAAAACTGGCGGATAACGTTCAATTCATTGATAACGAAGGAAAATACCTTGAAACGGTTGTTAATAGTTTTAAGGATAACTCCGGGTTAGTTCATTATCGTGGGGATGGTTACACCGTTGAGAATTCATTTGCGTTTGCGATTGGTGACCTAGTCAATGACGATAACTTGCTTGAAAAATGCGCTTATTCGATTAAATTGTTAAAGAGAATGGACGCACCCAAAAAATCAAAGTTGGCCTCCTTAATTGCGCAGTTGATTAAGATGATTACGTATGTTTCTGATTATGTTACGGGGATGCGGCGTGATATGCGCCAAGGAACAACTGGTCATGCTGCGATCCAGATGTTCTGGCGTAGTGAGAAGGCCATTAAGGAATTTAAGGTGGAAAAAGTGTACACGGTGGCCCTTGTGAATGCTGATGAACCGGCCGCTAAATGAACGTACTAAAAAAACTGGACTCAAACGAGTCCAGTTTTTGTTTGCTTAAAATTATTTATTTAATAGTTCATCGTCAACGGCTTTAGTGTAGCTTTCAAGTTTTTGATCAGCCGCCTTTGCTGTATCAGCTTTGACACCGATGTAGAACTTAATCTTGGGCTCCGTTCCAGAAGGACGAATTGCAAGCCAAGTCCCGTCATCAAGCCAATACTTTAAAACGTTCGATTGTGGTAACTCAATCTTTTGGGTTGAACCATCAGCCATCGTGGTGGTGGATGTCTGGAAGTCTTCAAGCTTGACTACCTTGGCACCGTTAAACGACGTCATGGGATGGTCTCTAAAGTCTTTCATGATTGCGGCCATCTTGGATTTACCCTCTAGACCATCGAATTCCTTAGAGATGGTCTTTTCTCTAAAGTAACCGTACTTCTTGTAGATATCCTGAAGACCGTCGTACAGGGTCATCCCTTTTTCTCGGTAGTAAGCAGCGACTTCAGCAAGCAGTAAAGTCGACTGAATGGCGTCCTTATCTCTTACAAATGGTTTAATTAAGTAGCCATAGCTTTCTTCAAATCCAAAGAGGAAGGTATGATCGTGATTTTGTTCAAAGTTTTTGATTTGTTCCGCGATAAACTTGAACCCGGTGAGGACATTCTTCATCTCAATCCCGTAATTTTTGGCAATATCAGTGGCGAGTTCGGTTGAAACGATTGATTTAACCACGACCCCGTCCTTTGGAAGGGTACCAGCGTCTTTTTTGGCTTGAAGAATGTAATTTAAAAGTACACTAGCGATTTGGTTTCCAGTCATGAGTTTGTACTCACCATCGGGTTGTCTAACGGCAGCTCCCAGACGGTCAGCGTCAGGGTCAGTAGCAATCAGAACGTCTGCATCTTCCTTTTTACCCAATTTGATGGCAAGATCGAAGGTCTGCGGGAATTCTGGATTAGGAAATGGTGTAGTAGGAAACTCGGGGTCGGCGATGGTTTGTTCAACAACCGCGTCATAGTTCTTGAACCCAGCGTCTGAGAGTGCTCGTCTAGCAATGATTTTACCAGTCCCATGAAGGGGAGTGTAGACAAACTTCAGGTCTTTTCCTACCTTATTAATCAGGTCATGGTTCACGTTGACCGTTTGAACGGCTTCTAGATAAGGCACGTCGACGTTTTCACCAACGATACTCATGAGTCCGTCATTTCTAAGGTCTTTTTCCTCTGAAACTGGGATCTTGAAGAGGTCGTTGACTTTTCGAACGTAAGTGGTGATTAGATCGGACTCTTTGGGTGGCATTTGACCACCGTCTTCACCGTAAATCTTGTAACCGTTGTATTGTTTTGGATTGTGACTAGCGGTAATCATGATTCCGGCGTAAGTGTGTAAGTGACGCACAGCAAACGAAAGTTCTGGGGTTGGACGAATGTCATCAAAAACAAACGTCTTGATGCCGTGAGCACCAAGGACCCGAGCCGCTTCGTGAGCAAAAAGTTGCGAGTTGTAGCGGGGATCAAAACTGATGACGACCCCACGCTTTTTTACCTCAGGATCAAGGGTGTCCATCAATTGGGCGAGACCCTCAGTGGCCTGTCTAACGGTATAAATGTTCATCCGGTTCGTCCCGGCACCGAGCGTTCCACGCATTCCGGCCGTTCCAAATGAAAGGGATGAACCAAAAGCGTCTTCAATTTGTTCCGAATCGTTTCTCATCTTAGCTAAATCAATTTTTAGTTCTGCGGGCATATCTTCTTGAGAAACCCAGTTATCGTATTCCTGTTTAGTATCTGTTGCACTCATAATTTTCCTCCTGGAAACAATTTTTCCACGTCGAATAGTTTGAATTGTAACTTCTAATAAGGATTATAATTAAAGTCTGACACTCCGTCAATGTAAGCGCCTTTATATTGACGTTAAGACTATGATATACTTACGCTAAGGTGGTGAGACAAATGAAATTTGATTATGAACCAGGCCGTTTCTATGCTAACGATGTCCGTGGTGATTTAATTGCTGAAGTTACTTTTACTGAAGATAATGGAGTGGTCTCCATTAACGAAACGTTTGTGAACCCAAATTATCGTGGCCAGGGCCTAGCTGGAAAGTTAATTATGGTAATGATTGATTACGCCAAAGAAAACCATGATTTAATCAAACCAGTTTGTTCCTTTGCCGTTAAATTTTTCGAAAAAAACACTCAATATGATGATTTACTGGTTAAATAGGAGGTAATTAAGATGGCTGTACTAGTTGCTGGAGGGGCCGGATACATTGGTTCTCACATGGTCGATCGTTTAATTAACAAGGGTTATGACGTCGTGGTAATTGATAATTTATCAACAGGACACCGCAAGGCTGTTAATCCAAAGGCCAAGTTTTACGAGGGAGATACTCGTGACTCTGACTTTTTGGATGAGGTTTTTGCTAAGGAAGATATTGACGCTGTCATCCACATGGATGCTTTCTCACTGGTTCCAGAATCAATGAAGGATCCCTTGAAGTACTTTGATAACAATGTCATTGGGATGATTAAATTGTTAGAGTCAATGAAGAAAGCTGGGATCAAGTACCTGGTCTTTTCTTCTACCGCTGCGACCTATGGTAATCCAGAGCGAATTCCAATCTATGAAAAAGACCGAAAGGACCCCATCAACCCCTATGGTGAAAGCAAGTTAATCATGGAGCACATTATGAAGTGGGTTGATGAAGCTTACGGTATTAAGTTTGTTGCTCTTAGATACTTCAACGCCGCTGGAGCAAAGGAAGACGGGTCTATTGGTGAGGATCACCATCCAGAGACCCATTTAATTCCCATCGTCTTAAAAGTGGCTGCGGGTCAGCAGGATACCATGAAGATTTTTGGGGATGACTACGACACGCCAGATGGGACTAACGTTCGTGATTACGTGCACGTCCTTGATTTAGCTGACGCTCACATCTTAGCCATGAAGTACCTGGAAAAAGGCAATCCAAGTAACATTTTTAACCTCGGCTCATCGACTGGTTTTTCCAATAAGCAGATCGTTGATGCTGCTCGAAAAGTTACCGGTAAGAAGATTCCGGTTGAAATTGCGGCAAGACGTGGTGGCGATCCGGATACATTGGTTGCAAACTCTGACAAGGCGAGAGAAGTGCTTGGTTGGAAACCACAGTTTGATGATGTTGAAGAAATCATTAAAACCGCTTGGACTTGGAAGACTAAGCATCCAAATGGTTACGAAGATAAGTAAATGGGGCACAAATATTGAAGAAGAGTAAAACTTACATTGGTGTCATCCTAGCAATTGCTGGAGCCATCATGTGGGGAATTCAAGGACCCGTTTCGCAGTACTTGTTTCAAGACAAGAACTTTTCAACGGAATGGCTGATGGGAGTTAAGATGTCGGTTGCCGGCATCTTAATTCTTTTATTTACAAAATTTGTTCAAAAAAATAGGATTTTAAAAATTTGGCACACTGGCTATAGTTGGGTCATCCTTCTCTGTTATACTATTTTTGGTTTATCGGCCGTTCAATACCTGTACTTACTGACAACGAGAGCCAGTAATGCGGCCACTTCGACCATCATGCAGAGCCTGGGAACGGTCATCATCATGATTTTGACGGTGATTGTGTACAAAAAAGCGCCAACGATTCAGCAGGGGGTTGCCGTAGTGGTTGCCTTACTTGGAACGTGGTTACTGGTAACGAAAGGGGACTTGACTCATCTTGCAATGAGTCCCAAAGCGTTTACGCTTGGCCTTTGTCTGGCTTTTGCTGGTGCGCTTCAGACCATGCTGCCGGTTAAACTCCAAGAAAATTTCAGCACGTTTGTCATTATTGGATGGGCAATGATCGTTGGTGGAGTGATCTTCACCTGTATTCATCCCTTCTGGGTGGACGTTCCTAAGCTTTCCCTTGGTGGCATTTTGGGAGTGGCCTTCATTGTGCTTTTTGGCACAATGCTGTCATTTCTATGCTTCACATCGAGTCTAAGGTATGTGTCCGCCACGACTGCCGGACTACTTGATACGTTTGAACCACTTTCAGCAACCATTGGAACGGTGGTTTTCTTACACACTAGTTTTAATATCTATGAAACCATTGGTGGCATTTTGGTCTTAAGTACCGTTTTTATCCTGGCAATCAGACCCAGGAAATCATCACTTCAGCACTGACTAATCGGTTGGTGCTTTTTTGATTAGGCCACTTTTGGCGTATTGCTTGTTTGTGATCATTTTTGTATAATTGAAAGCGTTATACACGAATTAATATTTTAAGTAAAATATTAAGCATTGAGGAGGAGTTTGATGAATAGGTTCGTCAAAAAATACATATTTTTTGCGATATTTTGGGTTCTTGCTGTTTTAGCTGCCATTTTCTTTTTGCCCAGCATTTCACAGGTAACTGCACAACATGGACAAACTAAGATTCCAGCTAACATGCAGAGTCAGGTTGCTGAAAATATTCAAAAGCATTGGGGTCATCACATTAGCGATACCAGACAGGTTGTATTGGTATATAACAACGGTGATAAACGCATCGATGCTAGTAAACAGGCTAACATTGATCACACCGTTTCGAAGCTAAAAAATGACGCTGATTACTATGGAATTAAGGGTGTTACTTCAGCAAATGAGAATGCCGCCACCAAGAAACAACTGATTTCAAAGGACGGTACGACTGAATTAGTTCAACTGAATGTTTCTAAAAAGGATTCGGTTGAAACGATGAACAACAAACTCAAAAAGGGTGCGAAAACGGCGAACTTGAAATCGTACGTGACGGGATCCGATGTCTTAGATGACGACATGCGGCAGTCAATGATCGACGGAATCAAGCAGACCGAAATCATTGCGGCAGTCTTCATTTTGATTGTGTTGATCATCGTCTTTAAGTCCCCAATCGTTCCGTTGATTTCGCTTCTGACCGTGGGAGTTTCTTTCATTGTCTCTTTGAGTGTCGTCATGAATTTAGCGAAATATATGGGCTTTCCACTCTCAAACTTTACCCAGGTCTTCATGGTGGTAGTGCTATTTGGAATTGGAACCGACTACAACATCCTGCTGTACGATCGTTTTAAGGATAATCTGGGGCAAGGAATGGACAAAGTGGAAGCGACAGTCGATGCCAGAAGACGCGCTGGTAAGACCATTCTCTACAGTGGTGGCTCGGTCCTGATTGGTTTCTTTGCGCTTGGGCTAGCCAAGTTTTCAATTTACCAGTCTGGAGTAGCCGTTGCCATCGGGGTAGTAGTTCTATTACTGGTACTTCTCTCGTTAAATCCGTTCTTTATGGCACTGCTTGGCAAGACCATGTACTGGCCCGCTAAGAATTTGTCATCAAAGAAACGGGGTAGCCGAATCTGGTACTTCTTGTCCAGTCATTCAGTGGCTCACCCAGTGATGGCAATTGCCTTGGTTCTAGTTTTGACTTTGCCGTTGATTTTCTTTGCTGGAAAGAGCAGTTTGAATTACGATAATTCGGTTGAATTAAGCAATTCATTGCCTTCAAAACAGGGATTGAATACGGTATCTAAACATTTCTCAAAGGGGACTGCCGAACCATCAACGATTTATATTCAATCAAAACACAAAGTCAATAACGAGAAGTCAATGATGGAAATTGATCGGATTACTCGTCAATTGGAGAAAAATAAGGAGATTAAGACGGTTGCTTCGGTCACTCAGCCAAGTGGCGAACCGATTAATCAACTCTACTTAAACGATCAGCTTGGGACTTTGAACAGTAAGATGCAACAGGCGAATGCTGGTTTAACCCAGCTTCAGAGTGGGGCTAACAGTGGCTCGTTTAATGCCGATCAATTAAAGGCGATCGGGGCATCGGCCCAATCAATTGGAGATCATTTAAAGACCATTCAAGGCGCTAGTGGAGCAAGTACCGCTCCCGGTCAAACTTCTGGTCAAGAAGTCATCGCCCAGATGCAGCAACAAGCTACCGCTATGGGGTCCCCAATGAGTCCTCAGCAGTTACAAATTGTTGCTTCCGGCCTGCAAAGTGTTAGTTCTAAAGTTCAAATGCAACAGGCCGCTTCTATGTCAGGTCTTCAAAATGAATTAGCCGGCATTGCTTCTGACACTCAAAATATTGGTGCTAATGCTCAGGCAATGGGTCAACAGTTGCAAGGAGTTCAAGCCCAATTGTCGCAAGCAAATGATGGCCTAAGTAAGATTAATAAGGGCATGCAGCAGTCAAATGAATACTTGACTGGTTTACAGAACTCAGCTGCGGCTGCGAACACCTTCTACATTCCTAATCAAGTGCTTCAAAGTGATACCTTCAAGCAAGCCTTAAACAACTACGTCTCTTCTAATGACAAGATTACAAGCATCACCTTTGTCTTAAAAGATAATCCATCAAACGCCAAGTCGATGAACTTGGTTAAAAACGTTCAAAATCAAGTTAAACAATCGCTTAAGGGAACCAGTCTAAATGATGCGACCGTTGCGATTGGGGGAGAGACGGCAACCATGTCTGATACCCACGATATTGCATCACAAGACTTCTTTAGAACGGCTGTCATCATGTTAGTCGGAATCCTGATTGCACTGATGTTTGTAACCCGTTCGATCTTACAACCACTTTACATTGAGGGCACGCTGATTTTGACGTACTTCACTTCACTGACGTTGACACGGATCTTCTCGGATGTTTTCCTCGGACAGAGTATGTTGACTTGGAACACGCCGTTCTTCACCTTTATTATGTTGATTGCATTAGGGGTCGATTACAGTATCTTCTTGATGATGAGGTACAGAGAGAATAAGGACGGAACGCCTGCTGAACGAATCGTTAATTCAGCTAACTATATTGGGGTAGTAGTATTATCGGCTGCCGTGATTTTGGGTGGTACATTTGCCGCACTAATTCCATCAGGAATTTTGACACTGATTCAGGTGGCCATCGGGGTTATCATTGGTTTAATTATTCTAGTAATTATTTTGCCAATCCTGTTACCAGCTGCCATTCGGTTAACGTATCAGCCAATGAGTTTTAAACGAGATAAAAACGAAGATTAGACTTTAACTTAAAAGTGAAACCAAGATTTCTTGGTTTCACTTTTTTTATGTCAGTTAAAATGACATGAACTATTGACCGCCCTTTACTGAACGCCTAAAATTAACTTATTAATGTGTATCAAAATGAATCGGTTTAAACCGAGTTAGGGTGAAAATATGAGTGAAGAAAAGACTAGCATCGGAAAAAGTAAAGTATTAAAGGGCATTGCGTGGGCAACCCTCGCATCAACTTTTTGGGGTGTCTCAGGAGTTGTCTTGCAGTTTGTCTCACAAAATGCCGCCATTCCGGCCTCATGGTTCTTGTCCGTTAGAACTATTTTTTCTGGAATTTTACTTTTAGCAATTGGTTCGATTATGTATGGGAAAAAAATATTCCATGTTTTTAAGGACTGGAAATCGATTATTTGTATTGTGGCATATGGAATCATTGGTTTAGGTGCCAACCTGATGTCGTTTTACCTTAGTGTTCAGGACGGAAACGCTGCCTCAGCCACCATCCTGCAGTACCTATCACCACTGTTTATTTTACTGGGGGGCTTTTTATTCTTTCATAAACGTCCCTATAAGATTGATTTAATCGTGTTCCTGTTGGCACTTGTGGGTGTCTTTTTGGCCATTACCAAGGGTGACATTAATCAGTTAGCCATTCCATTGCCAGCGTTACTTTGGGGAATTGTTTCAGGAATTACGGCCGCATGTTACGTTGTCATTCCGCGTCCCTTGATGGAAGAGAATTCACCAATTGTAGTGCTTGGATGGGGAACTTTGATTGCCGGATTGGTCTTTAACATTCACCAACCAGTTTGGGTTGGTGTGCCTCACTTAACGATGGGCGCGATCATTGGAATTGGTGCGATTGTCATCATTGGAACCGTGATCCCATTTGCATGTTTGCTACACAGTTTACACTTTGCTTCATCTGAAGACGTTAGTTTAGTTGATGCCGTTCAGCCAGTAGTAACCTTCATCTTGAGTGTTATCTTCTTACACACCAAGATTAGTTTAATGGAAATTGTCGGATCCGCCTTGGTCATTCTTGCCATCTACATCTTGCAGGACTCCAAACGTCGCAATATTAAACAACAGAAGCTTTAGCCAAGATCATGACAGATAAATATAAAGTAATTCGCTTTACCGGGGTTCCAGTTAAACTGGATGACTCCGGTAATTATGTAATTAAGAAGGATGAGCAGGGTGATTTTAAACTTCACACCTGGCGAATCGGGAAACACACTAAAGGACATTTTCAACGCATTGGTCAGGTTTTTTTGACGGAAAATAAATTAAGGGTTGCCATTGTGGCGGATTTTAGTGTATCTTTTAAAAAACGACATTTGTATACACCGATGGAACGTTTTTTAAATGATTACGTTGATTTGAGGCTGATTGATGAGGCAAGGTCACACTTAGATCAAGAGTAGACTGTGAGGAGAGAATATGAAAAGTAAAACGGGTAAGATGAGTAACACCGTTAAGGGAATTAGTTTAGCGGCGTTTGCTTCAACTTCATGGGGTGTTGCTGGCGTTATTACGCAGTATGTTTCACAAAACGTTGGGATTCCGGCTGCGTGGTTCCTGTCAGCGCGGACTACCGGAGCTGCCATTGTATTGTTACTAGTCAGTGCCATTATTTACGGAAAGGGCATTTTCAGTGTTTTCCGTTCTTGGAAATCAATCATGTGGCTGGTCTTATATGGTTTATTCGGTTTAGCTGCCAACATGGGAAGTTTCTACGTTAGTATTCAGACTGGTAACGCCGCTGCCACCACGATTTTGCAGTACCTGTCGCCACTATTCATCCTACTGGGTGGCTTTCTGTTCATGCACAAAAAACCCATGAAGATGGACATCGTGGTCTTTGTTTTGGCATTAGCTGGAGTTTTTCTTTCAATTACTAAGGGCGACATTTCGCAATTATCCATTCCCTTTGACTCGTTTTTCTGGGGGATTATTTCTGGAATTACTGCCGCTTTGTACGTGGTGCTTCCAAGACCACTGGCTCACGACAATTCACCAATCGTGGTTCTTGGTTGGGGAACTTTGATTGCCAGTTTAGCCTTTAACATCAATCATCCCGTTTGGACCAACGTGCCTCACCTAGGAATGGGTGGAGTCCTTGGTGTTTGTGGAATCATCCTCTTTGGAACCTTACTGACATTCTCATCACTAATCTACGCTTCACGTTTTACTTCTTCAGAAGTTATCAGTTTACTAGACGCCATTCAACCGGTAGCCACCTTTATCTTGAGTGTGATCTTTTTACACACCCACATCAGTTGGATTGAAGTTCTTGGTGCCGTTCTGGTTATTTTGGCCGTTTACATCCTGCAGTACGTCCAGCGACACAAGAATCAAGAAGAACTCTTATAACTTTCTTAAACCCTTGAGCATATTGGTTTGAACGCCCACCGTTTCAAGATATAATAATGTCATACTTAAATAAAGGGGAGAGATTGTTATGTCAGACGAAAGTAAAGAAACAAAAGCATTAGATAAGATTTCAGAAATTATGAACGAACTCCAAAAAACTTTGGACAAGGAAGGCACTGAATCACAAGAGGGCCACAAAGTTCATCGTTGGTTAGAGGAACACCGTGCCATTCATGAAATTAAACGTACCCTTCATGAAGTTGGTAAGTTCGACAAGTTCGATTCTGCTGCTTACGATAAATTTATGAAAGATTACAAAAAGGTTGTCGACGATTTGGACGACAACGATTAATAAGCTCGAATTAAGGAGGCTACCCTGGTAGCTTCCTTTTTTTGTGACAATTTTAATAAATAAGATGGGAGATGAGAATTTGGCAGATAAAAGTAATGGTTTTAGTTTTGATGGGTTCACTTTAAATCCGGCAGTGGGAGAACTAAGCAGTAATACGCAGTCAATTAAGCTAACTCCAACTGAGACCTCACTAATGGTCCTTTTCATTGAGCATAAGAATAAGTTAGTGTCCAAAAAGGAATTGATGACGTTTCTGTGGGCGAACGGAAGTTTTATTGATGAGGATGCTATTGAAGACGACATTAGTTTACTTCGACGCAAGTTAGACCAAGTTGGACTAAAAGGAAAAATTAAGACGGTACCAATGCGGGGATATAAGCTGGTTGCCGATCGTTGATAATTTAATAGTATTAAAAGAAGCAGAATGACTCTCAAAAGTCATTCTGCTTCTATTTTTTATATCGTTCTGACCATTCCTTCATTGACTTTAAAATAGGTGCTAAATCCATTCCACGTTTAGTTAAATTATATTCGACAGTGGGAGGGTTTGTATTAAAGACTTTACGCGTAACGATTTGCTTGTCTTCTAACATTTTTAATCTTGTTGATAATGTTCTGGTACTAATTCCAGGTAATGCCCGCGTGATACCTCCATAATGATTATTTCCATTATAAATTTCCCAGAGAATGTATGAGGTCCATTTTCCACTAATGATGTCCACAACTGGTTGAATAGGACAGTCATCGATGATGTTATTGTTTTCCATAAGCGCCTCCAGTTTACTTTTTTGCTGATACTTTAAAAAATTACCCTACTTTTATTTTTAAACTTATGAATATATTATACAAATAACACCTACAAATCAAAGGTGTAAATAAAATCTTTTCATACTTTTAATAATTAATCATGGGGGTACCGCTTATGCTCAGCTTAAAACATGTTAGTAAGAGTTATCAAAATGGATCTGAAACAACTCATGCTTTAGACGATGTTAGTTTTGATATCAAGTCGAATAAGGTTACGGTGATTTTGGGACCAAGTGGGTCTGGTAAAAGTACAACTTTAAATATCTTAGGTGGGATGGATAAACCAACGTCAGGTAAAGTTTTATATAATGATGATCTTATTAACACAGAGTCGGATAAGCAATTGACAGTTTATCGAAGAGATGTTGTCGGATTTGTGTTTCAATTTTATAATTTAATTTCTAATCTTACGGCATTTGAAAATGTGGCAATTTCGGCACAATTAAAAAACAGGAAGTACAAGAAAGTGTCAGAAGAATATTTGAAAAAGGTTGGTCTTTTAAAACAAAGAAATAATTTTCCTGATCAGTTATCTGGAGGTGAAATGCAACGTGTTTCGATTGCGAGAGCCTTGGCTAAAGATCCTAGAGTACTTCTTTGTGACGAACCTACTGGTGCACTTGATACTGAAACCTCAAAACGAGTTTTTAAAATTCTAAAGGGTAGTAAGAATGAAAATACGGCCGTGGTGATCGTCACCCATAATCCATTAGTTGCTCCAATTGCTGATCGAGTTATCAATATTAATGATGGCAAAATAGATAAGATCGTTGACAATCCAACTCCGCTTGAAGTTGAGGAGGTTGATTGGGGATGAAGTTTTTATTTAAGAAATTAACCCGCACGGTTGTGAAAAATTGGACTCAATTCTTTTCCGTTTTTTTGATGGCGTTTCTAAGTGTTCTTTTTTATACCGGTTTAGAGGGCACCTGGAATGGTATGAAACAAAATATTAATCAGTATACGAGTGAAACTCATTTGGCTACGTCGACATTACAATCGACAGGCTTGAGCAATAAAGAACTAAATACAATTAAGTCAATTCCAAGTGTTTCAAAGACATCGGCTAAAACAGAAATTAGTACCACGGCACAATTAAAAGGAGATAAACGTTATTTAGAGATTGATACTCCCGGAACCCAAGAAATTTCTCGTACATTTCAAACTAATGGTAAGAAGATAAATAAAAATACTAATGGTATTTATTTGAATGAGAAGTTTGCTAAAAAGAATGGGTTAAAGAAGGGAAAACAAGTCACTGTTAATTTCAATAATCAACCCATTAAATTAAAAGTGGCCGGTATGATAAATTCTCCGAACAAGATGTATTATACCGGAACCAATGATTTCATATCTCCTCAAGAACAAGACTATGGGTATGGAATCATTAGTGAAAAGACATTGCTTAATAAATTTAAATTGCCAGCCTTAAATAATATTGTCGATATTAAAGACAGTGATAATTCTAAAACTGAAAGTAAAATTAGAGACATCATTGGTAGTAAATTTATCACTTTGCAAACTCAAAAATCCGATGTTGGAATTTCAACAGCTGTTGATCGAGTAAAACAAATTCGTAATCTTTCAATTCTATTTTCAATTATCTTTATTCTATTAGCGGTCTTGGCCATGTATACCACTATTAGAAAAATAATTGATCAGCAACAAAGGGACATGGCAACTTTACAGTCATTAGGATATTCCAATATAGTATTGTCCATGTATTACTCAATGTATGGTCTTTTTGTTGGAGGAATTGGTGCAATTGCAGGTTTGATAGTAGCTCCAGCACTTTCAACATTTGTAATGAATTCACAGAAATCTATGTTTTCGCTTCCGTCATGGCAAATTGTCTATACTACCGCACCGATCTACGTTGCTGTGGGAGTAATGATTATATGTATTTTTTCAGCACTACTAGCGGCGCAAGTGAATCATGGATTAACACCAGCCCAGGCATTTAGGAAGGGTAGTACTGCTAAAAATGGTAAACGAGTCTTTCTCGAAAGATTTCCTCGAATTTGGAATAAAATTCCTATTGGTAATCGTTGGTCAATTAGAGATAATCTTGGTAATAAAATTCAAATGCTGATGGGATTAATCGGCGTTATTGGTGGACTAGCTTTGGTGATGACTGGATTTGGTACGAAAAATTCAATGGACAATCAGGTTAACCAAACGTATGGACATGAATATAACTACGCTAAAAAGATTAATTTAAACCAAAAGACTAATGAGACAGAGATTAATCGAATTGTTAACAAAACTAACGGGCAGAAGATTGAAACGTCTTACGCTAATTTAAGTCCAAATGGGAAATTTGATCGCCCCCTTACTGTCTTGGGTTCTGGATCTCAAATCAATCTTAAAACTGATGGTGGACAAAGAATTAAGGATGGTGGTATATATCTAGCTGAGGGAATTGCTAAAACTGCTAACGTTAAGAAAAACGATACTGTTTTTATCAAGCCGTCGTTAAGTACGAATAAATTGAAGTTGAAGGTAAAGGGCATCGTTAAATCAAATGCACCACAAGGAATGTATGTAACTAAACAGACGTGGACCAGTAATGGGTTGAAATTTCAACCAACGTCAATTTTGACAAATCATCAAGACATTTCAAATTCAATTAAGAAGAGTCCAGATGTTAGTCAGATTGTTAGTTTGAAAGAACAAAAAAGTAATGCTAAAAGTATGGTCAATAATTTGAGTAGTATTTTCTTAATGATTCAAATCTTTGGGATCCTTTTGACCATTGTAATTCTTTATAATTTGGGATCTCTAAGCTTTACAGAAAGGTCAAGAAGTTATGCCACTCTTGAGATACTAGGATTCTCTCGTAAACAGATCCGAAATTTAACGATTATTGAGAGTTTAACAATTACGGTAGTTGGTTGGTTTTTGGGGATTCCGTTTGGATACTGGTTCCTATCCAAGTACGTAACTACTTTTAATACCAGTCAGATAATTTATTATCCGTTTATTTCTATTACTAGTATTGTTCTAGCTTCGTTGATTGTTGTTTTAGCTGTCTTATCCACAATTATAATGATTAGGAGCAGATTAAAAAAACTAGACATGATATCTTCAACCAAGGGCGTAGAATAAAACGAATCGTTAACAATTAATCCTAAATAAAAGAGATGACAATTCAGTCATCTCTTTTTGTATAAAAAAAGAACCCATCAATTGATAATGAGTTCTAAGAATCAAAAACTATTTCTTAAGTAACTTTTCAGCATCAGCTTTAACATCGTCATCGCTCATGTTTAAGTACTTTTCCATATCAGATTCAGTCTTCATGGTATCATGACTGTTATCTTCCATGTAGTGATCCCATAATGCATCACGTACTGGGATTGAGTCATCGCTCCAATCAAATACTTCTGACATCTTTTCGTCTAATACACGTGGTGTTTCAAAATCATCAGCCATGTTATATATCCCCTTTTTCATTTATTCATGTCTATTTTAGTTCTTTTGGCTTAAAAATGTTAGTTATTTGCACTTAATTTAGTGTTTTTACTTAATTTTTTAATGCCAGGGATGCTGATCATGGTGACAAAGCTGATTAAATATAAAATAGAGAGGAAAATCATCACTACGTACAGGTTGTACTGATCCATTAAAATCCCGATAATGACCGATGACATCCCACCAACTGCTCGACCAACACCCACGATGATGTTGTTAGCGCTACTTCTAACCTCAGTAGGATAGAGTTGACTAACTACCGCACCATAGCCGCCGTACATCCCGTTTGAGAAGAAGCCAACGATGGCACCAATCACTAGTAAAGCAATCGTCGTGTGGGCTAGTACCAATAAGTAAACCATGATTGATGAGGCAATCAGGAAGATCCCAAATGAAAGCCGGGGGCCGATGTGGTCAAGGATCGTGCCAAACACCATCATGCCAACGCTCATCCCAATAATGGTGGAAATCATCCACAGTGAGGATCCCGCGACGTTTAAGCCGCTTTGTTTTTGAACGATGGTTGGAAGCCAGTTCATTAACCCAAAGTATCCAGCGATCTGAACAGTTGTCATAATCATTAAACCGACACTTTGATAGGCGGTCTTAAAGTCTGAAAACATGTATTTTTTAATTGCTTCGCCAGTTGAAATGGTCTGTTCCTGCTTTGATTCAAGAAACTCGTCCGACTCGTGTAAGTGGCGTCTAACGAAGAATATTAGGATAATCGGAATGAGACCGAATAGGTATAACGCATGCCAGCCAAGGTGTGGAATAACAAAGGCGGCCAAGATTGCTGCAAGTAAGGCACCGACTTGCCCGCCGACAGATGCAATTGATGACATTTTTCCTAACTTATTCTTTGGGAATGCTTCAGCTAGTAAAGTAATCCCGAGTCCGTATTCACCACCAGCTCCAATCCCGGTCAATAGTCTTAGAAAGTAGATGAGGTAGATGTTGTTGGCAAATCCCATCAGAGCGGTCGCAAACGCAAAGATGAAGATGGTGTAGGTAAACGTCTTGACTCGACCAAAACGGTCACCAAGAAATCCAAAGATCACGCCACCAAGCAGCATTCCCCAGTTGGTGATGGTTCCAATTAACCCGGCCGCTCCGGCTGAGATGTGTAGAGATGCGATGATCGAACTCATTGTAAAAGACAGAAAAAGCACATCCATGTTTTCAAGGCCAAAACCAGAACTAGACGATAATAAGACTAGTTTCTGGTTCTTGCTCATTGATGCATGGCTGTGCTCAGTATTATTGCTTATTTTATCCATAATTTCCTCCAAATTAAGACTCGCTGGTCTTGTTTATTTGACGCTGTTAGTGATTATTACATAGTAAAATTGTTTTGACAAGATGAACTTTTACCTTGACGGCCCCACCGATATTCCCTATATTTAGAGTAATAATTAATTAAGTTGGTTCAGAGAAACCAAGATTATGTTTATTAACTGATATAAATTTAATTTTAAAGGACCATTCTCTGACACTTGTCTGTGATTGGTCCTTTTTTGCGAGGTAAGAAAATGAAGAAGACAATGATGATTGCGCTGGACTTTCCGACGCAGATGGACGTAAATACGTTTTTGGATCAATTTGCGTACCCAAGTCAGTTGACGGTCAAGATTGGCATGGAACTTTTCTATCGATACGGTCCTGAGACGGTCAAAGAAATCAAAAACAAGGGGTGTTCAATCTTTTTAGACCTGAAGTTAATGGACATTCCTAATACTGTATACGCGGGCATGTTTCAGCTTGCTCAACTTGGGGTTGACTACGTGACTGTGCACACGCTTGGTGGAAGTGAAATGATGAAGGCTGCCAAAAGGGGATTGGTTGATGGCAGTAATCAGTCTCATAATCAGGTTCCCGAGTTATTAGGGGTGACCGAATTAACTTCTATTTCGCAAAAAGGACTCGCTAACGAACAAAATTGTTCTTTGAGCATGAATGAGCAGGTGGTTTCTCTAGCTAAGTTAGCTAAAAGTTCTGGTTGCGAGGGGGTCATTACCTCCGCTAAGGAACTGCCTGACTTAGTGAAACAAGTTGGTGATGATTTTGATTACGTTGTGCCTGGAATCAGAAGTAAGGACGACGCCAGTGAAGATCAAAAACGGGTGGCAACACCAGAACAAGCGCGACGTGATGGTGCGTCTGCCATTGTGGTAGGACGTCCCATTACGCAGAATGAACATCCCTATCGGGCTTATCAAAAATACAATGATGAATGGAATTTAAGGAAAGGGACAGATTAGTTATGAATAGTACAACTGAAATTTTAAAGGACCTGGTTAACGACCAAATCGTTCAACTGAATCCAAGACGCCCCTTTACGTTTGCCAGTGGGATTAAGTCGCCAATTTATACCGATCTACGTTTAACAATTTCGTATCCAGAACTAAGAAAAAAGATTTATCAGGCACTTAGTCAGTTAATTCAGACTAATTTTCCGAACGTCACGGTCATTGGCGGAGTGGCAACGGCTGGAATCCCGCATGCATCTTGGGTAGCTGAAGAAATGAAGTTACCGATGATCTACGTTAGATCCAAGCCAAAGGATCATGGGACTAGTAAACAGATTGAAGGAAAAGTAGGCCCAGATGATCACATTGTGCTCATTGATGATTTAATTTCAACTGGCGGCAGTGTGATTAAGGCGGCTCAGGCAGTTCAAAATGACGGCCATCAAGTTGATGGGGTGGTTTCCATCTTCTCTTATGGTTTTAGTGATGCCGACGATAATTTTGACAAGGCCGATTTAAGATTTGTTCCGCTGTTAACTTATCCTGAACTAATTAAGCAAATGCTTAACAATGGTCAAATCGAAAATACTCAGTACGAGCGACTTAATAAATGGCACCAAGACCCCTGGGCATGGAAATAAATCACTTTTTTAATTCTTCCTTTTTTAAGGATATATTACAATCTGTTATCGCTTACAATTCCTTATTGACACGTGAAAATTTTAACTATATGATAGGAATTGTTGATAGATAGACGACTATAAATCATAGGAATAGGAGAATTAATATGGTAAAAGCAGCAGTTGTTAGAGATAATTCAGATGGATACGTTGATGTTAAAGATGTTAAACTTCGTCCAATTCACGAGGGTGAAGCATTAGTTAAAGTTGAGTATTGTGGACTCTGTCATACTGACCTCCACGTTGCCTCTGGTGACTTCGGTGAAGTTCCTGGCCGAATCATTGGTCACGAAGGTGTTGGACGTGTTACCCAAGTTGCTGACGATGTTACCGACTTAAAAGTTGGCGACCGAGTTTCCATTGCTTGGTTCTACTCAGCTGATGGCACTTGTGAATACTGTGTTACTGGTAATGAGACCTTATGTCGTAACGTTAAAAACTCTGGTTTCACTGTTAACGGTGCCATGGCAGAAGAATGTATTGTTGATGCTAAGTATGCCGTTAAGGTCCCCGAAGGTTTGGATCCCGTTGAAGCAACTTCATTAACTTGTGCTGGTGTTACCACTTACAAGGCTTTAAAGATTGGTGACACGAGACCCGGCAAGTGGGTTGAAATCGTTGGTGCCGGTGGATTAGGTAACCTGGGAGTTCAACTTGCTAAAAACGTCTTTGGTGCTCCAGTCGTAGTTGTTGATGGAGATCCTAAGAAGCTGAAAGCCGCTAAAGAAAACGGTGCCGATGTTTTGATTAACAGACATGATGGTGACGTTGCCCAACAAGTTCAAGATAAAGTTGGTGGGGTTTACGATTCAATCGTTACTGCCGTTAACAAGGATGCCTTTACCCAATCAGTTAACGCTTTGCGTCCCGATGGAACTTTAGTTGCGGTTGCTCTTCCAAAGGGTGACATGGCACTTAACATCGATAAGACCGTTCTTGACGGGATTAAAGTCGCCGGTTCACTAGTTGGAACTAGACAAGATCTTAGAGAAACCTTCCAATTCGGTGCTGAAGGTAAGGTTAAACCAATCGTTAGAACCGACAAGTTAGAAAACATCAATAACGTCATTGATGACATGAAGGCTGGTAAGATTGTTGGCCGTGTTGTTTTCGATTTCACTGGTGATGACAAATAAATTAAAATTATCAATTAACTAATTTAAGAAGCGGAATTCATAGAATTCTGCTTCTTTTTTTAATAATTATTCCTGGGTCCGTTATAATAGAGGAATGAAACTATTTTCAAATTCATAACGAACGAGGAATCATAATGACGGAACCAAAGTATAAAATTGCAATCCCAAATCAGGTCGTTGAACGGCTACATATTAGGCCAGGAGCCAAACTTAACTTGACGCTGCGAAGACAGGGAATGACGGTCGACAAAGTTAACGATGGCACCCCGAATTCGTGGAACGTTTCGATCTGGTGGTCGCTGATTCCGGCGGTGATTACCGCGTTAATCGCACTAATCTTTTTTAAATATCGGCACTTTCGGATCGTTCCCATCAGTGGTAAATATTCGATTGCCAGTGGCACCATTATATTGGGACTGATTTTTGGGGCTTTACTGTTTACGATTTTTCTCATTAAAAGTCGTAAGAATCCACAAAATACCATTTATCGTAATATTTACTGGCGAAACTTCCCAACGATCGTGCTATCCTTCACCGCCAGTTTATTGGTGGGATTGCTGGGGGTATTTTGGATCCTGGGAATTGCTTTTAAAGGTGCTACTTTTGATGTGTATACTGCGACCATCATCATTGCCATTTTAGAGGGAATTGTGAACTACGTCATGATTAGTGTGGCAGTTGCTTTAACCCCGACTTTATTAGTTGATCTTTTAAACCTAATCATTGTTTCTGGCGTTTTGATCTCCATGTCGTCAAATAGTCATCGTTACTGGTGGCGCCATAACCTTAGTTTTTTGGGGACGAGTCGAGCGACCGACAGTTGGCAGTTTAACTTGACCATTATCTTTTCTGCTTTATTGATGTGGGCCGTGATTGATTTCTTGTTTGTTTCGTTAAAATCAGTGCAAAAACCAACCATCCAAACGTGGATTTTACGCATCCTTTTGACGTTAATGGCGTTTAACGTGGCCGCAATTGGGATTATTCCCAATGACATTCAGATTCCGTGGATGCATTTTTGGCACACTCAGTTTGGTTGGTCGTTAGTTTGGATTATTATTATTCTGATTGCCGGAATTCGCTGGCTTTGGCCAGGAATTTCTAAAAACTTCCTGAAAACGTCGTATTTGATTGGATTACTACTGGTACTGGCCAGTATCCTTTTTCAAGTTGTGCACTACTTTTCACTAACTGCGTTTGAGATCACTTCGTTCACGTTGGCTTTTTCTTGGATTATGATGTTATTTCAGTACATCTTGGACGTCGTGAACAAGGGAACACTTGATTTTACCGTGACGCTCACTAAAAATAACAAACAAAATTCATGAAATAAATAACGTGATATCCTACAATTAGTTTATGGAGGTGTTAAGTATGAGTAGAGATTTAGAATCAAAAGTACGTTTAAATAATGGCGTTGAAATGCCCCAATTAGGAATGGGTGTATGGAAGAGTGATAACAAAACCGCCGCTCAATCCGTTGAATGGGCACTAAATGATGGTTATCGAGCAATCGATACCGCCAAACAATATGGAAATGAAGCCGGTGTTGGTGAGGGTCTGAAGAAGGGTCTGGCTGATAACGGATTAAAACGTGAAGATGTTTTTCTAACAACTAAAGTATTTAATGGTGACCAAGGATATGATTCAACCCTTGAAGCTTTTGAAGGACAATTAAAGCGTCTTCAAACTCCATACGTTGACTTACTACTGATTCATTGGCCAGTTAATGGCAAGTACAAGGAAACCTGGCGTGCCCTTGAAAAGATTTACCATGAAGGTAAAGCACGTGCCATTGGAGTTTCAAACTTCAACATTCGTCGTCTAAGAGACTTGATGAAGCACGCTTCCGTAAAGCCAGCTGTCAACCAAATGGAATTTCATCCATTAGAACAAGAAGCTGACATTAAAGAGTACTGTGACTTAAATGACATTAAGCTTGAAGCATGGTCACCACTTGGTGGTGGAGCTGCTTTAAACAATCCACTTGTTAAGAAAGTTGCTGAAAAGTACGGTAAATCAACCGCACAAATCATCATTCGTTGGGACATGCAACGTGGCATTATCTCAATTCCAAAGTCAGCTCATGAAAAATACATTAAAGCCAATGCTGATATCTTTGATTTTGAGCTTGACGACGATGATATTCGCCTAATTAATAGCCTTAACGTTGACAAGCGTTCAATTTGGTACGGTGACTTCCGTTGGAACGGAAATCCTGATGCCCCAGTTGACACTGTTGACCAATGGGATGACTAATTTAATCAAAAGAGAAGTTTATGCTTCTCTTTTTTTATTGGCTATGATTGCGACTGATAGCGTTTTTATTAAGATTTCGTTATAATAAAGTTGTAAGACAAATTAACAAGGGGAGAATTATTATGATTATTAAAGCAATTAAAAGTGCCCTTAACGTAACCAAAAAGCATTTTTGGATTTTGTTAGCAATGGTTGTTCCTGCGATCTTAATATCCGCTGTTCTTGGTGGAGTGGTTAGCAGCTTGCAAAATTCTGAGGCTTTGAGTTTAAGTTATAGTTTGGGCGCAAGTTTTAGTATCTGGTTAATCTCGATCATCGTTGGAATTATTGGGATTGTATTATTTGAATCAGCAGCAATGGGATACTTGACTGGTGATGAGACTGATACGTTTAAATTTGAGGATGCCTTTGTGGCATTTAAACAAGGTAACACTTGGTTAGTGGCAGCACTGTATGCAGCCTTTATGGATTTGATTAGTTTCATTTTTGGGGCATTATTTGTTGCCTCCGCTGGTGTTATTAGTGCTTCATTTGTTCCTCAAGTCTTTGGTTTCAACACTACTACCGCTCAAGTGGTTGCTTTAATCATTGTTGGAATTGTGATTTTGGCATTAGTTGGGATTGCTTGGATCTTCGTTGCCACCGGGTTAGCGTTCATTTACTTAACCTACTTTGATGCTCAACGAGCTGGTAAAAAAGTTCATTTAATGGATGGTTTTTCAGCTTCATGGAAACTCATGACTGGTAATCGTTGGGGTCTGATCGGTTTGAAAGTCTTGAACTTAATCATTGCCGTAGTGACCTACGCGGTAATTATCTTAGTAGGTGCACTGCTCTGGTGGATCTTTGCCTCAATGTTGACATGGACCTTCTTTGCAATTGTTTTGGAAGTTATCTTGACGGTGCTGGCCATCGCAATTTCAATCTTTTACATGGTATGGTTCTCAATGGCTAACATCAAATTCTACGAAGAAATTAAATAGTTAATAGTTAGTATTAAAAAGAGAAGCTGTTTGCTTCTCTTTTTTTACGTTGTCAAAACAAACGAGGCGTGTGATAATTTTAGTAACAAAAATTGGAGGAATACATATGATTGCAAATGCAATGACAAAGTCGTGGGGAATCGTGAAGAAGAACTGGTGGATGATGTTTTTAATGGGCATCCCAGCTGGAATCGTGGGGGCTTTTTCGGATCCAACGATGTTGTTCAAGCTTCAGGGAATGCAAAGAGCCCCTTTCTCAATCTTTGAATTAATCGTTGGTCTAGTGGGAATCTTATTTTCTGCCTCCCTGGCAATGGGATACGCCAAGAGTATTCAAAATGATAGCTTTAAGTTTAAGAATGCTTTTGTGGCTTTTAATCGCAAATACAACTGGCCGGTAATCATTCTGATTGGGCTTTTAATGGCACTTGCAGAGGCCTTTGCAACCCTCTTGTTGATTGTTCCTGGTGTCATCTTGTCAGTTGGATGGGGTCTTTGGATGTATTCGTATCAAGATGAGATTGAGGGCGGAAAAGAAGTTGGGATTACTCAAGCATTTACCGATGCTTGGCAAACAACGAAGGGCTATAAGTGGAACTTCTTTTATCTGCAATTATTATTTTTCTGTATGTATTTCGTATTAACCGTTTTGATGACAGCCGTTACAACCGTTGTGAAGGGTAATTCTATTTTAGCTGCGGTGGTTTCTGTAATTGTATATATTCCAATGATTTTCATTAGTTTTTGGAATTCAGCGGCCCAAATTATTTTTTACCGTGAAATTAAAAGTAAATAAGCGTAAAAAAAAGCGTTCATCATTTGATGAACGCTTTTCATTTCTCTATTTCTACTTAAATAGGGTATTAATTTGATCGTACTCAGAGTGGCTAAGTTCAATGTCCAACGCCTTAGCGTTGCTTTTGACCTGTTCGGGCTTTTTGGCACCAGGAATAACAACCGTGATGTCAGGATTTTTGATGTACCAAGCAATGACGATTTGAGCAACGGTAGCGTCATGCTTTTCGGCAATTGGCTTTAGTTGGTCAACTTTTTCAACGATCTTTTTGAACTCTTTGCCCTTAAAGTCGGGATTGTCGTGTCTGATATCATTCTCTGGGAACTTGGTCTCTTTGCTGTACTTACCGGTCAAGAGTCCAGATGCAAGTGGGAAGAATGGAACAAATGAAATATCGTGTTCCTTTAGGTATGGGAATCTTTCCTTTTCGGCTGAACGATCAATCAAGTTGTATTCTTCTTCGTCGATGTCAACCAGTCCGTCAAGGTTAGCCTGCTTTAATTGTTTCATTGACATGTTTGAAACTCCAATGGCACGAATCTTACCGGCCTTTTTCATTTCGTTTAAAGCAGCCACTGATTCATTTAATGGGGTGTGGTCATCCGGGAAGTGGATGTAGAAGATATCAACATAGTCCGTTTGAAGTCGTTTCAAACTATCTTCAACACATTGTTTTAAGTATTCAGGTGAGTCATCAATGACAACACTTCCGTCGCTTTGGACCTTTTGACAGCCCTTGGTAGCGATCTGGATCTTAGAACGATCATATCCTTTGATGGCTTCACCGATTAGTTTCTCTGATTCGCCCATGCCGTAAGCAAAGGCGGTATCTAACAGGGTAATACCAGAGTCTAATGCTGTTTTAACGATTTCGATTCCGGTTTGGTCACTTAAGTTTGGGAATAAGTTGTGACCACCAACGGCATTGGTACCTAAGCCTAGTGGGACGGTCGTTACGTCTGATTTGCCAATTTCTACTGTTTTCATGTTAAATTCCTCCATTACTGATTGAGTTCTGCTTTAATCTCAGGTTGGGCAAGCAAATAGTGATAGATAATTACCGCTTGATTATGCTTGGTATCTTTTGCTCCGTATAATAAAATTACGTTGCCCGACTTTAAATGGGTAGAGACTAATGATACAAATCCAGGCATTTGTGGATTATTTTTTAGTTCATCCAAATACTTTTGTTTGAATTCCTCAAACTTGGCTGGGTCGTGACCAAACCACTTTCTTAGTTCAGTGCTTGGAGCGATTGATTTGAACCAAATATCTAGATCGGCATTAACCTTCGAGATTCCACGAGGCCAGAGGCGATCAACTAAGATTCGGTATCCATCCTTATCGACGGGCTTGGTGTAGATTCGTTCAAGCTTCAATTCCATTTTTCTTACCTACCTTCATTGATTATTGGATCTCTTGTACTATAAGTAAGTATACGATACCTTGGTGCCCAAACGTTAGAATTTAGTCTTCAATGTGGTAAAATCAAGTGTAAAAAAATTAAGGAGGGACAGTATCATGGTTAGAAAAAATCGGATTTCGGATGGCATTTCCAAATTGCATGGTTCAGCCAATGAATTTTTGAAAAAATTTCAAACTGAAATCGATGAAAAACGACATCCTAATAAGCAGAGAGTGATTGATGGGACAGATATTGAGCTAGCGCCACGGCAAAAGATTGAACGTCATCGTTATCCAGATTTGGTGGACTATGGCACCTATTATTCCGCAATAATGGATAATGGGCATACTGTTCTGGTCAACCCCGATTACCTTGAGTACAGCGTTGAGGTTATGCCCGGTTCCTATGATCAAGAGCATCATTTCATAAATGACACCAATCACTGGCGGATGTATTATGTTGATGGTGTTGGAATTGATCGTTACTCGGCTCCCATCCCAGAATCCTATGATTATCTTCAAGATATGGATAATGATGAGGCCGATAAGTTCCCAGGAATTCCCGGAGATCGATACGGAAATCGATGGGCGATTGGGTATAATTCAAAGGATAAGATCCTGTTAGTAAGTAGCGAGGCACTCAGTTTGAATAAACGTTAAGATGTTACCAAACGTCACATTTGTAACGTAAAACTAAATTTTGTGAGATGAAAATATGGAACAGTTAAGCATTGATAAAATAATGGAAATTCTTCCAAACCGTAACCCAACTTTATTTGTGGACAGAGTGGATCAGATAACTCCGGGCGAGTCAATCGATGCCGTAAAGAACGTCACCGCTAATGAAAACTATTTTCAGGGTCATTTTCCCGGATTTCCACTAATGCCAGGAGTTTTAATTGTTGAGACCTTATCGCAGGTGGCGTCAATCCTCATTTTGAAATCGCTTGATGTTGATCCTAAAAGTAAGGTTACTAAGCTTAATAAAACCAAAAATGTGAAGTTTAGACATATGGTTCGACCTGGCGACACTTTGAAGGTTCACGTTGATTTAAAAGAAGTTAACGATGGAACCTATACGATGGTTGCTGACAGTGAGGTTGATGATGATAAAGCTTGTTCGGCCACGCTCGAGTTTTCGTTAGCTGACCGGGTCGATTAAGTAGGTGATAAGTAGTGAGTGCTTTTAAAATTATTTCAAGCGCCAAAAGTGTTCCCGAAAAGATCGTCACTAATGACGACCTGGCTAAGATTATGGACACCTCTGATGAATGGATAAAAAGACGAACGGGAATTTCAAGTCGGCACATTGCGGTTAATGAATCTACAACGTCAATGAGTGTGGAAGTTGCTGAAAAGCTTTTGAAAAGTTCTGGGATTGACCCCGAAAGCTTAGATTATGTGATTGTAGCTACCATGTCATCTGATTATCAGACCCCGTCAACGGCTGCCAGTGTTCAGGGTGCGATTGGTGCCACTAATGCGGTGGCGTTTGACATTGACGCCGCATGTACGGGTTTTGCGTTTGGAACTTCAATTCTTAATTCGTTGTTAGCAAAAAAGAACGGTAGTTGTGGGATTTTGATTGGTGCAGAAGTACTGAGTAAGTTTTTGGACTGGTCGGATCGATCAACCGCCGTGCTTTTTGGTGACGGGGCCGCTGGAATCTTAGTTCAAAATGATCCTGCTTCTGATTCGAAGGTCTTAGGAGAGTCACTTCAGACCTATGGTGATTTAGGATCATCTTTGACGGCGGGACATTTTCCTTGCGTTACACCGTTTGGGAAAAGTACCAACCAAGAAAACCAGTTTTTTAAGATGGACGGTCACAAGGTCTTTAATTTTGCGTTAAAAAAGGTTCCAAACTCGATTAATGCGGCACTTGCGGATGCTCATTTAGATCTAGATGATATTGATGTTTTTGTTATGCACCAGGCTAATGCCAGAATTATTACTAGTGTTGTTAGAAGGCTTGATTTGCCGAAAAGTCGGTTTCCAATTGATATTGATGAATACGGCAATACGGCGGCAGCTAGTGAACCACTGCTATTGGCAGATTTGCTTACAAGCGGTAAAATTCAAAGAGGAAACAAAGTTGCCCTTGTCGGTTTTGGTGGCGGATTAACTACTGGAACTGTTATAATTAATTATTGAGGACAAATAAATTTTATTAAATGGAGTGATTATTTATGGCTGAAAAAGCAGATAAGAATCAGATTTTTGACAAGATTAAAGCGGTTGTTACCGACCAAACTGATATCAACCCCGATGACATTAAAATGGACGCTAACTTCAAAGATAATTTGGACTTAGATTCACTAGATATCTTTGAAATTGTTGATGCCCTAGAAGATGCCTACGACATCGAAATTGATAGTGACGAGGGCATGGAGACGGTTTCTGACTTAGTTGATTATGTTGCAAAGCAAATTGACGAAAAGAACGATAAATAATAAAGTGTTTTTTATTTTAGGAGTGTTTTAAATTTTGAAAATCGGTTATTTATTCAGTGGACAGGGACAACAGTTTGCTAACATGGGATCTGACTTGTATCAAAATAATGATACCTATCAAAACGTGGTCGATACCGCGTCGCATACTTTAAATCTTGATCTATCCGATCCGAAGGTTTTTGACGATCCTGAAAATACGCAGATTGCCATCCTGACTTTGAGTTATGGAATTTACCAGATTTTAGCGGGTAAACTGCCCAAAGCACAAGCAATGATGGGTCTTAGTTTAGGTGAGTATAGTGCTTTAGTATCCGCTAAAGCACTATCTTTTCAATCAGGATTAAAATTAGTGCGTGACCGAAGTCACTACATGGATGAAGCAGGACAGCAAAATCCGGGGTCAATGGCTGCTGTGTTAAAGGTTGAGCCCAAAGTGGTGGTTGACGTAACGGACAAAGTTGATGGAGCTTACCCAGCTAATTTCAATACCAGTGAACAAACTGTGATTGGTGGGACCGAGACTGGGGTCAAAACAGCTAGTGCAGAACTTAAGAACCGGGGAGCTAAACGGGTCGTTCCTTTGAAGGTGGCCGTTTCTTCACATACTCCGCTGATGCAACTAGCGAGTGATTTGCTTTCAAAGCGAATGGAGAACGTTACCTTCAAGACACCCGAGATTCCAGTGATCAGCAACACTGACGTTGGCCTGTTTAATAAGGATAACCTCGCCGATACGTTGACCCGGCAGTTGGTCAATCCAACCCACTTTAAAGCGGATCTAGAATTCATGGTTAAAAACTACGGAGTGGATACGCTGATTGAGATTGGACCGGGGAACACACTGACTAAATTTGCGAAAAAGACACTTAAAGATGTTGATGCTTATAGCGTCGACAGTTTGAAAAAATTGAATGATTTACAAGCAAAACTTGGTTTGGAGGACTAATTCATGACAACGAAAAATGATAAAAGCACGGTTTTAATTACTGGTGCTACTAAGGGAATTGGTCTGGCAACCGCCAAACGATTAGCAAAAAATCCACATAATTTTGTGATTGTAAATTCTCATCGAGAATTAAGTGATGACGAAGTAAAGGATTTAAAGTCACAGTTTGATACTGAGATTGAGATCCTGATTGGCGACGTTTCAAAAGAAGAAGACGCAGAGTCGATGGTCAACCAGATTTTAGATGAGCATGATCATCTCGATGTGTTGATTAATAATGCTGGGATTACTAGAGACAAGCTCTTAACGCGGATGAGCGAAGAGGATTTTAAGGCCGTGTTAGACACCAACCTTGTTGGAACGTTTAACATGACTAAGTATGCCCTAAAGACAATGCAGAAAAAACGAGCTGGTGTCATCATCAACACTTCCAGTATTTCGGGACTTCACGGAAACATGGGACAGGCTAATTATTCGGCAAGCAAATCAGGAATTGTTGGTTTAACAAAGACGACGGCCCAAGAGGGATCACTTAGAGGGGTTCGTTGTAACGCCGTTGCTCCTGGCATGATCAAGACCGACATGACGGCCAAATTGAGTGACAAAATCATTTCGAAGTGGGAGGACACCATTCCACTTCATCGTTTTGGAAATGCTGAAGAAGTAGCCGAAACAATCGAGTTTTTGATTAATAGTCAATACATTACCGGACAGGTAATCACTGTTGATGGCGGACTCACAATGTAGTTCCGTTTATTTAAGGGAGGATTCAATTGGGTAATAGAGTTGTTGTTACGGGCATGGGTGCAGTAACCCCGATCGGGAACGATGCTGAGACTTTTATTGATAATTTGTTGGCTTCAAAGGTTGGAATCGAAAAAATCACTAATTTTGACACATCTGAGATTAAAGCACATGTGGCGGCTGGTGTGAAAGACTTTGATCCAAGCAAACGCTTAGCTAAACGAGACTATCATCGAGTAGATCCATTTGCGCAATACGCACTATACAGTGCTGTAGAGGCAATGGATCAAGCTGGGTTAAAACGAGGAGAATATGATGGAAAGGATCTTGGCGTCATCTACGGATCTGGGATTGGTGGTATTAGTACCATTGAGACGCAGGTTCTAAAGATGTACAAAAAGGGTCCTAGACGTCTTTCTCCGTTATTTATTCCGGAGACCATTATTAATATGGCGGCTGGCAATATTTCCATCTACTTTGGCGCTAAAAACACCAGTAAAGCTGTGGTAACAGCCTGTGCAACTGGAACGAACGCGATTGGCGATGCTTATGAATATATTAAAGCTGGCAAGGCTAAAATGATGATTGCTGGTGGATCAGAAGCAGCAATTACGCCGGTTGGGATTTCAGCCTTTGCGGCTCTGACAGCTTTGTCTTCAAGTGAAGATCCTGCCCACGCTTCCATGCCATTTGATAAAGACCGGGATGGTTTCGTGATGGGCGCTGGTGCTGGCACCCTAGTCCTTGAAGATTACGATCACGCTAAAGCACGTGGTGCACATATTTTGGGTGAAATCGTTGGTTACGGTCAAACGAGTGACGCCTACAACCTGACTGCTCCGGATCCAGATGGAGAAGGAGCCATTGGGGCCATGCAACAAGCGTTGGATGAGGCTGACATTAAGACTTCCGACCTTGATTACATTAATGCCCATGGAACAGCAACTCAATCTAATGATGTTTCTGAGTCAAAGGCCATTAGCAAGTTGTTTAAAGATAATGACCACGTCTTGGTTAGTTCAACCAAAGGGATGACTGGTCATGCCCTTGGAGCTGCTGGAGCCATTGAGGCCGTGGCAATTCTTGGAGCCATGAAGCACAGTCAAATGCCAGTGAACGTTGGGGTGAATAACCAGGATCCAGAAAGTCATATCAGGCTAGTGGATAAAGAGAATGCTAAAAGACCGGTCAATACCGCCATTAGTAATTCATTTGGATTTGGTGGTCATAACGCGGTCATTGCGATAAAGAAGTGGAATCAATAATGAATGAAAAAGACATTGAAAAATTAATAACTAAATTTGATAAGTCCAACTTACAAGAATTAAAAATTGACGAAAACGGTCAACAACTTTATTTTTCCAAGATTGACAGTCATTTCAAACCGGTCACTCACGTTGAAAAAACGACGGAAGATAAAGCGGATGAAAAGCAGGAAAAACTGCAGTTAAATGCGCCAACCAGTGATAATTATCAACTGAAGGCACCAATGGTAGGAATATTGTATTTTGCGCCTAGTCCAGAAAAGCCTGACTTCAAAAAAGATGGTGATCGCGTTCAAAAGGGTGAGACGGTTTGTATCATTGAGGCCATGAAGATGGTCAATGAAGTTAAAAGCCCAGTGAGTGGAACCATCGTGAAACGTTTAGTGGATAATGGCTCCATGGTTGAATATAACGAACCCGTTTATGAGATTAAGGAGGATTAGTTATGGCATTAAATGTTAATGATTACATTCCTCAACGTCCCCCAATTCAGATGATCGATAAGATTGACACCATTACCCCGGGAGAGGGAGCCGAGGCCACTAAGATGTTGGCAGGAAACGAATGGTACTTTGCAAATCAAGGTAATCATCCCACGCTGCCACGTCCGTTGGTTTTAGAATCAATGGCTCAAACGGGAGTGGTAGCGCTATTGTCAATGCCCGAATATCAGGGTAAGAACGCTTTTTTTGGTGGAATCAAACAAGCTGAATTTAAAGATGATTTTCGACCAGGCGATGTTTTGCATTTAAAGGTCGATTTGTTAAAGGTTAAACATAATATTGGAATTGGCAAAGGAGTTGTCACTAGAGACGGACAGGAAATCGCTAATGCAACGTTGATGTTTGCGGTTGAATCATAGTGAGTGAAAGGTGATTTAATGTTTAAAAAGGTACTGGTGGCTAATCGGGGCGAGATTGCAGTCCAGATTATCCGTGCGCTTCATGACATGAATATTAAAGCGGTGGCAGTGTATTCAACTGCTGACGCTGATAGTTTATTCGTAAAATTGGCCGATGAGTCAGTCTGTATCGGTGGACCATTTCCAGACGAGTCATATCTCAATATGGCAGCAATTGTTGATGCAGCGGTACTTACTGGTTGCGATGCTTTGCACCCGGGATATGGCTTTTTGTCTGAAAACGCTGATTTTGCGGAACTTTGCAATCAGTGTGGCATTAAGTTTATCGGTCCAAGTGCTAAGGTCATAAATTTGATGGGTAACAAGGGAAATGCCAAGGAAGCCATGAAAAAAAGTGGTGTGCCAACGATTCCCGGCAGTGATGGCTTTATTGACTCCGTGGAACAAGCCAAAGAAGTCGCTCATCAAATTGGTTATCCGGTAATGTTAAAGGCTGCTGCCGGTGGTGGTGGAAAAGGAATTCGAAAAGTTGTTGATGACGATGAACTGGCTAAGGCTTTTCAGGATACGAAACGAGAGGCTAAACTTTCCTTTGGCGATGATCGATTGTACATGGAGAAGGACCTAAATGACGCTAAGCACATTGAGATGCAAGTCATTGCCGATGAGCATGGCAACATTGTTTATTTCCCAGAACGCGATTGTTCACTTCAACGTAATCATCAGAAGGTCATTGAAGAAAGTCCATGTTCCGAAATCACTCCGACAAAGCGTAAAGAACTTGGTCAAATTGTTGTAAATGCTACCAAGGGAATCCAGTATACGAATACAGGTACATATGAGTTCTTAATGGATCAAGATCACAACTTCTACTTTATGGAAATGAATACTCGACTGCAGGTCGAGTACACCATTACCGAAGAAGTTGCCGATGTTGAAATCATTAAAGCTCAGATCTTAGTTGCAGAAGGTGAAAAATTACCCTTTGCGCAGGCTGATTGTGGCGTAAAAGGCTACGCTTTGGAATGTCGAATTGATGCAGAAGATCCCAGCAATAATTTTGCCCCATCGCCTGGTAAGATTACGAGTTTACACCAGACCTATGGTACAAAGGGAGTTCGAGTGGACTCTGGCATCGGACAAAATGATGTTATTTCACCGTACTACGATTCGATGATTGCCAAAATCATTGTTCATTTACCCACTAAGAAACAAGCCGTCCATAAGATGCGTCGGGTTCTTAATGAGTTTCACATTGAAGGGGTCAAAACCAACCGCGACTTCTTGATTGCTTTACTAAATGACAAGCATTTCTTGGCTGGTGACTTCAACAATAATTATATTGAAAGTACGTTCTTAAAAGAATGGATGAAGAAACATGGCAAAAAGTAATTTTGAGAATTTGAATTCTGATGAGCTGGTCAAAAGGATGGATCAGATTCCCGATGATATTTGGGTAAAGTGTCCTTATTGTGGGACAACTTTTTACAAAAAGAAACTTGGTAAATACAAGGAATGCCCAAATTGTGGCTATGCTTTTCGGATTGGAGCCAAAGAACGCATCCAGATGATGTGCGACGACTTTGAACCCATTAATACGGATTTAAAGGCTTCCAAAAAATTTAAAGACGATCAGTACGTGGCAAAACTAAAGAAGGCCAGAGAAGTCACTGGGATAAACGAAAGTGTCCTATCAGGAATCGGGACGATTAACGGTGTCAAAGTTGCAGTTGCCGCAATGGACTGGCGTTTTATTATGGCTAGTCTGGGGACGGCTACTGGCGAGATCTTGGCTCGTTTATTTGAAATGGCTACTAAGAAGGGTCTACCAGTGATTGTCTTTACTGCTTCTGGTGGTGCGCGAATGCAGGAAGGAATTCATTCCTTAATGCAGATGGCCAAGGTCTCTGAGGCAGTTGCTGAGCATAGTAAGGCTGGATTGCTTTACATCAGTGTGCTTGGCGATCCTACCACTGGTGGTGTGACCGCCAGCTTTGCTATGCAAGGTGACATTTTGTTGTCAGAGCCCCACGCTTTGATTGGATTTGCTGGACGTCGGGTAATTGAGAAAACGATCCAACAACGTCCACCAAAAGACTTTCAGCGGGCAGAAACGTTACTTAAAAATGGTTTCTTGGACGATGTCATTAAACGTTCTGAATTGAAAAAGACGTTAGGGAAGCTACTAAAATGGCATCAGGTAGGTGATCTTAATGGCTAAGAAAACGGCATGGGATAAGGTACTAGCCGCTAGAGCTGCCAAAAAAATTGGGGTTGATGATTTAATCAACGGTATTACTGATGATTTTATGGAACTTCATGGTGACCGTGCCTATGGTGATGATCCGGCTGTTTATGGGGGCATTGGCACCATGGACAACATTGCCACTACGTTTGTAGGGATTAGAAAGGGATCAGACTTAAACTCCAACATTGAGCGGCACTTTGGTTCCGCAGAGCCAGACGGGTATCGGAAGGCTTTGCGTCTGATGAAGCAAGCCGAGAAGTTTAACCGGCCGATTGTCACCTTGATTAATACACCGGGCGCCTATCCTGGCGTTGATGCTGAGTATCATGGAATTGGTTATACAATTGCCCAACTCATTTTAAAGGGCATGCAGCTTACCGTTCCTTATATTAGTGTCATCGTTGGAGAAGGTGGCAGTGGTGGTGCTTTAGCACTAGCTGTCGGTGATTGTGTCTGGGCCTTTGAGGATAGCATTTATTCGGTGCTCTCACCTGAAGGTTACGCCACGATTTTGTGGAAAGACCCCAGTCGGATGAAAGAAGCTGCCTCAGTGATGAAATTGACGCCAGAGGATTTGTTGTCCGAGGGAATCATCGATCGTATTATTACAGAAGCTGATACGGTTGATGGTTTTGAACGTTTCAGAGGCGACCTGGTTAAAAAAATTAGGGAATTAAATGCATTATCTAAAGATGATTTGGTTTCTAGGCGACTTTCCCGTTACCGAAGTTTTTAATAAATGAATTAATTTTTTGATATAATGATGTAAATTAGATATTTGGTTCTAGGAGGATTTTGAAGATGGCTGATTTATTAAAAGGAAAAAAAGTTGTTGTGATGGGTGTGGCGAATAAGAAGAGTATTGCCTGGGGTTGTGCCCAAGCAATTAAGTCACTTGGTGCCCAAGTTATTTTGACATACCAAAATGATCGTTTAAAGAAGAGTATCGAGAAGACCATTGGGGATGAAGAATTTCCACTGGTTGAATGTGACGTGGCCGAGGACGCAAACGTCCAGAAGGCTTTTTCTGAGATTCATGATCGTTTTGGAAACATTGATGGTGTTATTCATGCCATTGCGTTTGCTGACAAGGAAACCCTTCAAAATGGTGTGATTAACACCAAAAAAGATGGTTACAACTTGGCCGAAGACATTAGTGCGTACTCATTTATCTCGGTTACTCGTTATGCCAGCAAGATTATGAACAAGCCAGGTAGTATTTTGACCTTGACTTACATGGGCTCAACGCGTGCCATCCCTGATTACAACATGATGGGAATCGCGAAGGCGTCACTTGAATCAGCTATGCGTTACCTTGCTTCTGAACTTGGTAAAGACCAGATCCGGGTAAACGCAATTTCTGCTGGAGCCGTTAAGACTTTGGCCGTTACTGGAATTAAGGGTCATCGTGACCTGCTTAAAATGTCACAATCATTCACCGTTGATGGTGAAAGTGTAACAACGGATCAGATTGGTAACGTTGCTGCTTTCTTAGTTAGTGATTTATCAACTGGTGTTACTGGTGACATTATCTATGTTGACAAGGGTGTTCATTTACTTGCCTAAATAAGATTAATCTAAATATCCCATAGTCGTTGATCGGCTATGGGATTTTTTTGACTCAAAGGTGGGAGTTTGGTCATGATTACACATTAAAACAAGTGTAACCAGACACATACTTGCTGTAAAAAGCTGATGTGCCAGGGTTTTGTGCCGGAATTATTCTAACTGGAATGGTTTTTGATTGCTAAATAACCAAAACTTGTGGAATATGAACACATGGTAATTATGCGAAGTACCATACTTGAATCAAATTAGATTAATAGAGGTGAATAATTTGAGTTTAATGAACGCAAAAGAAATTATGGATCTGATTCCTAATCGTTATCCGATTTTATTTATTGATCGGGTCGATGCGATGGACCCAGGTAAGTCAATTACGGCTACCAAGAATGTTACGATTAACGAAAATTATTTCCAAGGACATTTCCCTGGCAATCCGGTTATGCCCGGTGTTTTGATTATTGAATCAATGGCTCAGGTAGCTTCAATTTTGATTTTAAAGTCACCCCAGTTTAAGAACAAAACAGTTTACATGGGTAGCATCCGCAACGCGAAATTCAGAAAGATGGTGGAGCCCGGCGATGTTCTACGCTTTGAGGTTAAGATTGACAAGGTTAGAGGAAGTGCCGGCTCAGTTTCGTGTGTAGCATACGTTGGCGATAAAAAGGCTTGTGACGCTCAGCTGACCTTTATCGTGAGTGACAAAGAAAGAGAACAATAAAATAGGTAATAGGAGTCGCAAATGGGTAGTTTTTCAATCTTAGAAACGGCAAGGTCAACGCCCAATAATGTTGTTACTAATCATGATTTAGCTAAAATCATGGATACTTCTGATGAGTGGATCAAGCGGCGGACTGGGATTCATGAGCGTCACATCGCTCAATCAGAGACAAATACTTTTATGTGTACTGACGTTGCCAAAAAGCTCATCAACCAGGCCAATATTTCTCCAAGTGACGTTGATTTCATTATTGTTGCTACCATGTCATCAGACTTTCAGACGCCTTCAACTGCGGCAGCGGTTCAGGGGAATCTCCAAGCTGACAATGCGATTGCTTTTGATCTAAACGCTGCTTGTTCTGGATTTGCTTATGGAATTTACGTTTTAAACGCTTTACTTGCAAATAAGCCACATGCAAAAGGTATTTTAATTGGTGGTGAAAAGTTAAGCAAGTATATTGACTGGTCTGACCGGTCAACGGCGGTCCTGTTTGGAGACGGGGCCGCTGGCATTCTGGCGGTTAACGATGGTAGTGAGTCGGAGGTGCTGGCTAGTGATCTAAAAACCGTTGGTGAACTTGGTAATTCGTTAACGGCTGGACACATTGCTGATGATACGCACCATCCGTATTTCATGATGGATGGTCATAAGGTGTACCGCTTTGCCACCCAAAGGGTTCCAGAGTCCATCAAACTGGCGCTTTCAAAGGCAAACATTGACTTAAGTGATGTGAAGTACTTTATCGTTCATCAAGCAAATGAACGAATTATTAAAAGTATTGCCCAAAAATTGAATTTATCGATGGAAAAGTTTCCCGTTAATATCGATCAGTATGGCAATACCGCCGCGGCTAGTGAGCCACTGCTACTTAGTGAAATGATAGAGGCGCATCAGATTAACCGTGGTGACAACCTTGTTTTAACCGGTTTTGGTGGTGGATTAACCATTGGAACCGTAGTAATTAGATACTAAATACAAAAAATATTATGGAGTGATAAATTATGGCAGACCAAAACGAAATTTTTAACAAAATCAAGGATTTAATTGCAAAACAAACTGATGTACCAGCATCAGACATCAAGATGGACACTAACCTTAAAGAAGACGTTGATATTGATAGTCTTGACTTCTTTGAAGTGGTTGATGGACTTGAAAACGAATATGACATCGAAATTGAAAGTGATGAAGACATCAACACCGTTCAACAATTAGTTGACTATATTCAAAAGAAGATTGCGGAGAACGATAAATAATCAGTGAAATTATTTATTTGAACAGGAGGAAATCATTTGAGTAATCGAGTAGTTGTAACAGGGATGGGAGCTGTCACTCCCATCGGAAATGATGCCGAAACCTTTTCCAACAATTTGTTCAACTCTAAAGTGGGCATTGCACCAATTACTAAATTTGATGCTAGTAACACGGGTGTGACGGTAGCTGCTGAAGTTAAAGACTTTGATCCAAGCAAACGTTTAGATAAACGTGCCTACAAACGAATTGATCTTTTTTCACAATACGCTTTGTACAGTGCTAAAGAGGCCATGGACCAAGCTGGCCTGAAACAAGGTGATTACGAACCTGAGGACCTTGGTGTCATGTACGGAAATGGAATTGGTGGTCTTACTACCATTGAGAGTGACATCATCAAGATGCACGAAAAAGGTCCTAAGCGGGTTTCACCACTTTTTGTTCCCAAGGCCATTGCTAACATGGCAGCTGGAAATGTTTCCATGTACTTTGATGCGGAAAACACGTCTCAAACCATTGTGACGGCTTGTGCCTCAGCTAATAATGCCATTGGAAACGCCTTTGAATTAATTAAACAAGGGAAGGCCAAGATGATGATTGCTGGTGGAACTGAAGCTGCCATTACCGAGATTGGAATTGCTGGATTTGCCAAATTAACCGCTCTTTCAACCGCTGAAAAAGTGGAAGATGCTTCAATGCCATTTGATAAAGACAGAAATGGCTTTGTCATGGGTGAAGGTGCTGGTACCTTGGTGCTTGAAGATTACGACCATGCCAAGGCACGTGGTGCTAATATTCTGGCTGAAGTAGTTGGATACGGTGCTACCAGTGATGCTTACCATATGACTGCTCCGAACCCTTCCGGGAAAGGTGCCATTAGAGCCATGAAGCAAGCCATTGACGAGGGTCACATTAAGACCAGTGAACTTGACTACGTTAATGCGCACGGTACCAGTACGCACGCTAATGATGTGGCTGAGGCTGGGGCAATTGAAAAGTTGTTTAAAGATAACGATCACGTCAAAGTTAGTTCCATTAAGGGAATGGTTGGACACTCCCTAGGTGCCGCTGGTGGACTTGAAGCGGTTGCCCTAGTTGCTGCCCTTCAAAATGATCAAATGCCAGTCAATGTTGGAATGAAGCATAAGGATCCTGAGATTCACGTTGATTTGGTTGATGAAGATAACAAAAAAGCGCCCGTTAATACTGCAATTAGTAATGCATTTGGCTTTGGGGGTCACAATGCGGTAATTGCGATGAAGAAGTGGAATGAAGATTAGTGAATGAACAAGATATTGAAAAATTAATTGATAAATTTGAGGAATCAAGTTTACAAGAAATTAAGATTAATCAAGATGAAGGTGGAGTTTATCTGTCAAAGATTCCCGATCACGCCAGCTTGAACCAAACAAGTACTTCAACTGTTGAGTCCAAAAAGCAAATTCAACAGGACACGTCAACCATGGACGAAAGTAGTGAGTCCACTAACTATCAATTAAAAGCGCCGATGGTTGGGATCTTGTATTATGCTCCTAGTCCAGAAAAGGCCGATTTTAAACAAGATGGCGATCACGTTAAAAAGGGTGAAACCGTTTGTGTAATTGAGGCCATGAAGCTGGTTAATGAAGTTAAAAGTCCAGTGAGTGGGACCATCGTTAAACGAATACCAAAAAGTGGTTCGATGGTGGAATACAATGAACCAATTTTTGAAATTAAGGAAGACTAGAAAGCTCAATTCATATTATTTTAAAAAGGTGATTTAATGTTTAAAAAAGTGCTGGTGGCAAACCGCGGCGAAATCGCGGTTCAAATCATCCGTGCACTTCACGAAATGAACATCAAGGCGGTGGCGGTTTATTCAACTGCCGATGCTGATAGTTTATTTGTAAAATTAGCTGATGAATCCGTATGTATTGGTGGACCGTTTCCAGATGAGTCATACCTAAACATGGCAGCAATTATTGATTCCGCGGTTCTTTGTGGATGTGATGCGCTCCATCCTGGGTATGGCTTTTTGTCTGAAAACGCTGATTTTGCTGAGTTATGTGAACAGTGCGGAATTAAATTTATTGGACCCACCGCTTCGGTGATTAACCTGATGGGAAACAAGGGAAATGCCAAAGAAGCCATGAAAAAGAATGATGTTCCGACCATTCCGGGTAGTGATGGCTTTGTTGATACTTACGACCAAGCTAAAGAAGTCGCCCAACAAACTGGTTATCCCGTGATGCTAAAGGCTGCTGCTGGAGGTGGTGGTAAGGGAATTCGAAGGGTTGCTAGTGAGACCGGACTAAAGAAAGCCTTCAGTGATACCAAGCGAGAAGCCAAACTTTCATTTGGTGACGACCGCTTGTACATGGAAAAGGATTTAAGTGACGCAAAACACATCGAGATGCAGGTCATCGCCGATGAACATGGTCACGTGGTCTACTTTCCGGAACGAGACTGTTCGATGCAGCGTAATCACCAAAAAGTGATCGAAGAAAGTCCGTGCGCCAAGATTACGCCCAACAAGCGCCGAGAACTGGGTGAGATAGTGGCGAAGGCCGCCAAAGGGATTGGTTACACAAACACCGGGACCTTTGAATTCTTGATGGATCAAGAACATCATTTCTATTTTATGGAGATGAACACCAGACTTCAGGTCGAATACACCGTTACCGAAGAGGTTACTGGAGTAGAGATTATTAAGGCTCAGATTTTAGTGGCGGAGGGTCAAAATCTGCCATTTAATCAGCAAGACTGTGCGGTCAAGGGTTATTCACTTGAGTGCCGGATTGATGCAGAAGATCCTAGTAATAATTTTGCCCCGGCACCAGGTCAATTGCGTCAGATGAAATTTCCAACTGAATCAGATTCCATCAGGGTTGATTCCGGAGTGGAAGCTGGTGACATGATTTCACCATATTATGATTCAATGATTGCCAAAATCATTGTGCACCAACCAACTAAACGCAAAGCCGTTTTCGAGATGAAACAGATTTTGAAAGAATTGGTTGTTAGTGGTGTTACTACAAATCGTGATTTCTTGATGGGTCTGATCTCTGATCAGCATTTTTTGACCGGTGATTTTAACAATAATTACATTGAAAGTACGTTCTTAAAAGAATGGATGAAGCAGTATGACAAGCAAACGGTTTGAAAGTATTAGTCAAAAAGAGTTAAGTCAGCGAATGGATCAAATCCCCGATCACATCTGGGTTAAATGTCCAATCTGTCAGAAAAGTTTCTACAAGAAAGACCTGGGCAGATATAAAGAGTGTCCCAATTGTCACTACGCCTTTCGAATTGGAGCTAAGGAACGCATTGAGTTAATGTGTGATGATTTTGAACCCATTAATGCTGATTTGAAGGCTTCTAAAAAATTTAACGACGAAAAATACGTAGCTAAGTTGAAGAAGGCACGTGCGGTAACTGGTCTAAATGAGAGTGTTTTGTCTGGGATTGGTACCATTGATGGAAATCAGGTAGCGATGGCTGCGATGGATTGGCGATTTGTGATGGCTAGTCTTGGGACGGCAACGGGTGAGATTTTGGCACGATTGTTTGAAACGGCGACAAAAAGGAAGCTACCTGTGATCGTATTCACCGCATCGGGAGGAGCCCGGATGCAAGAGGGGATTCATTCCCTGATGCAGATGTCCAAAGTGTCTGAAGCGGTTGCTGAACACAGTAAAGCCGGATTACTGTACGTCAGTGTTCCCTGTGATCCTACTACTGGTGGGGTGACTGCCAGTTTTGCGATGCAGGGAGACATCATTTTGTCAGAGCCCCACGCTTTGATTGGTTTTGCGGGACGTCGTGTGATTGAAAAAACGATTCAACAGCGACCACCAAAGGGTTTTCAAAGGTCAGAGACATTACTTAAAAATGGGTTTTTGGATGGAGTCGTGAGACGACGTGATCTAAAGGAGACGCTTAATAAAATCCTAAAGTGGCATCGGGTAGGTGATAATAATGAGTAAACCAACTGCATGGGACAAAGTTGTAAACGCTAGAGCTGCTAGTAAGATTGGGGTTGATGATCTCATTAACGGGATTACGGAAGACTTCATGGAATTGCATGGTGATCGTGCCTACGGTGATGATCCCGCCGTATACGCTGGGATTGGAACCCTTGATAAAATTCCGACGACGTTGATTGGGATTAGAAAAGGTTCCGATCTAAACTCCAACATCGAACGGCACTTTGGTTCTGCTGAACCAGACGGATACCGCAAAGCGTTGCGGCTGATGAAGCAGGCCGAAAAATTCAATCGCCCAATTGTTACCTTGATTAATACTCCTGGAGCATATCCAGGAGTGGAAGCTGAGTACCACGGGATTGGCTACACGATTGCGCAATTAATCTTGCAGGGAATGCAACTGAAAGTTCCTTACGTAAGTGTGATTGTTGGTGAAGGTGGCAGTGGTGGGGCCTTGGCATTAGCTGTTGGTGACTGCGTCTGGGCTTTTGAGGATAGTATTTATTCGGTTCTTTCCCCAGAAGGATACGCTACAATCTTGTGGAAAGATTCTAGTCGAATGAAAGAAGCTGCTTCAGTCATGAAGTTGACTCCAGATGACTTATTAAAAGAAGGAATCATTGATCGGATTATTCCTGAAGTAAACACCGCCGATGGTTTTGAACGTTTTCGTGGTGATTTGGTGAAAAAAATTAAAGAACTAAATGCGATGCCAAAGGATGAGATGCTTAAAAAGCGGTTTTATAGGTACCGTAATTTTTAGAAAATGACCGAGACGTATGAGAGTGTTACTATTGTATCTGTTAAAAATAGTGAGACTCTTATTTTTTGTCTCCCGGACCGATTGGGTTTAATAAAATGAAAATGAGGAATTATCATGATTAAATTTTTGAGTGATTCAATAACCACAAAAGCATTTCAACCATACTATCAGGATCTAGGAATTACCGATAAGCCGAAAAAGCAACAGACGCTTGTCGGAAGGGTGTTGTTAGCCAAACTAGTGGGGATGCCGGTCGAAGACGCCATTAAAAACGTTGACATTGATTTTGGGCATTACGGGAAACCCTATTTTGTGCCAAATGGTTATCATTTTAATATTGCTCACTCTCATGACGCGGTTTTGGTGGTAATTTCTGATCAACCAATTGGAGTTGACTTAGAACAGATTCGTCCTTATGACTATACTAGGATTACCAAGGCTTTCACCCCAGCGGAACTTGATTACTTAAAGAATTTAAAGGGTGAACGGCAAGGTGAGCAAGCCCTAAGATTGTGGACCATCAAGGAAGCGGTCTTAAAACTTCAGGGAGTCGGATTGATCGGAAAACCCAAGTCCGTTGAGGTTTCATTACCACACATGGAAAGTGCCAGAAGAAACGATAATTTGTACCAGATTAACTTTTTGGACGTGGGATGGAAATACATTGGGACTCTTGCTATCCAGGTGAGTGAGTAAATTATGAACGATATTTTAAATGCACGTGTAATTCACAGCTTAATTAGTAATCCAATTGATCAGATTGAGGTTTATGACCAATTGCCGTCGACTAACGAAGAGGCTCAAGTTGAAGTCTGGCATCGTCCTGGCATGATCATTGCTAACGAACAGACGAAGGGGAAGGGCCAAAATGGCCATCATTTTTATTCCCCTGCAAACAACGGGGTTTATTTTACGGTGGTGTTTAAGTCCCAGCCCAGGTATCTTAATAATCCAGGTGTTTTAACGCTGGGGATTGGGGTTGCCGTTACGGACGCCATTAAACGGGTCTACAACATCGATACTCAATTAAAGTGGGTCAATGACGTGTATCACGATGACAGTAAGGTCTGTGGGATTTTAACTGAAATTCAGAGTAACGAAGATAACGAGCCCGAGAACTTTATCATGGGCATCGGCCTCGATATTGGGATCATGCCGTTTTCACGTAATGGTGACCAAATGGTGGGGAGCTTAAACGTGGTGCCACCACTTAAAAGGAACCAGCTAATTGCTTCGGTTTATGACCATTTGTACGCGGTCTATCACCATTGGAACGACGATCGGATTATTAGTCAATATACTAAGCGACTGCTGTGGCTTAACGAACAAGTTTCTCTAATCAATCATGATAATGAGATGACTGGGAAATTGACGGGAATCGACGAACGTGGGCACCTTTTGTTAAAGACAATGAACCAGCAAACGTTAAATCTGGATCCGAATGTGACCCGACATATTAGAAAGATGAAATCTGACAATTAATGTTGGGTTTCTCTTTTTGTGTTGATTAAATTTAATTGTATGCTAGAATTAGCAGCAAATTCAGGAGGTCTTATTATGGTTAAATTAAATGAAATGAGAGACTACGTTAACCGAAAAAAGCTTGATGTTGCTTACATCAGTAATTTTGAGGATATTAAGTACTTTACTGGTTTTGGTAGTGATCCCGTTGAACGGGTGTTGGCACTTTTTATTTTTCCTGATGCGGAGCCATTTCTATTTGCACCAGAACTCGAAGTGGAGGCCATAAAGGAGTCAGGTTGGAAGTATCCCGTTTATGGTTACTTAGACCATGAAGATCCCTTTAAACTGATCGCAAAGCACATTCGTGATGTAAATCCTGATCCCAAGCGATTTGGGATTGAAGACGACAACTTAGTCATTAGTCGCTATCAACAACTTCAAGCCGAATTTCCGAAGGCTGACTTTAGCACTAACGTGGCTCCAGAAGTTAGTGAACTGCGGGTAATTAAGACGCCATATGAGATTGAACAGTTAGACGCTGCTGGAAAAGAAGCCGACTTTGCCTTTCAAGTTGGTTTTGAGACCGCAAAAGCCGGTAAGACGGAGGCCGAGGTGGCTGCTGAGATTGAGTATCAAGAAAAAATCAGAGGTGTTATGAACATGAGTTTTGATACCCTGGTTCAGACTGGACCTCACGCGGCGGAACCCCATGGTGCTACTGACATGAATAAGATTAAGAACGATAACCTGTTATTATTTGATTTAGGAACGGTCCACAACGGTTATATCTCTGACGCTTCTCGAACCGTAGCGGTTGGCGACAAACTTCCGGCCAAACAAAAAGAGATTTATGATGTTTGTCTGGAGGCTCAGTTGGCTGCCCAATCTGCCGCTAAACCAGGTATTCGTGCCGAAGATCTGGATGCGGTTGCAAGAGATATCATTGACAAGGCTGGTTATGGTAAGTACTTCATCCACCGTTTAGGTCACGGCATGGGGATGGGCGAACATGAATTTCCTTCAATCATGGAGGGTAACCAGATGATTTTGAAAGAGGGAATGTGTTTTTCAATCGAACCTGGAATCTACATTCCTGGCGTAGCTGGGGTTCGAATTGAAGATTGCATCCACTTAACCAAGGATGGAAATGAACCATTTACTCACACGTCCAAAGAATTACGTTATGTATAAAAGTTGACATAAAAAGACCCTGGATTTTATCCAGGGTCTTATTTTTTACATTTGATGGGTCTGTTCTCGTTTAGGACCAGTTGAGAAAGTGACTAATGGGATGCCGACAAGTTCTGAAACCCGGTCAAGAAACTTTTGGGCGTTTTCAGGAAGCTTTTGATAAGTATCACAATTAGTAATATCCTCGTTCCATCCCGGGAGCGTCTCGTAGACCGGTTTGCACTTGTCTAGGGTATCCAAGTTAGCGGGGTAATAAGTAATTTTCTTACCGTCTAGTTCATAAGCGGTACAAATCTTGATTTCTTTTAATCCGTCTAAAACGTCCAGACAGTTTAAGGCTAAGTGGGTTAGACCAGAAACACGACGAGCATGTCTTAGGGCAACACTGTCAAACCAACCGATTCGTCTGGGACGCTTGGTCACAACTCCGTACTCATGGGCGGTTTCTCTGATATAGTTACCCGTCTCATCTAATAGTTCCGTTGGAAATGGTCCCTCACCAACACGTGATGTATAGGCTTTACAAGTTCCAATGACCCGGTCAATCTTGCTGGGCCCAATTCCAGCACCAACGGCAGCGCCTCCGGCTACGGGATTTGAGGAAGTGACGTAGGGATAAGTCCCATGGTCAACGTCTAACATAATTCCTTGAGCGCCCTCAAACAGGACGTTTTTGTTATGATCGATTTCATCATTTAAAAGAACGGAAGTTTCGGTTACGTATGGCTTCAAGCGTTCTCCTAATTTTACGTATTCATCGTAAATGTCCGTAAAATCAAGGGGCTCATGATCGTACAGCTTGACTAAAATTTCGTTTTTTTCGGCTAAAACATCCTGCAAGCGTTTCTTGAAAGTTGCCGGATCAATGAGGTCGGCTACCCGAATTCCGACTCTAGCAACCTTGTCCATGTAGGCAGGACCAATTCCCTTCTGGGTCGTTCCGATCTTATGATGTTTGTGCTCCTCTTGTAGTTTGTCAAAGAGGGGATGATACGGCATGATGACTTGAGCATGAGATGATATACGGAGGTTGTCGGTAGAAACACCATGTTCGTTTAGATAGTCGACTTCTTTAAATAGAGACTTCGGGTTTAAAACAACGCCGTTTCCAATTACTGCCAATTTATCAGAATAGAAAATTCCGGACGGAACGAGTTGAACGTGAAAATTTTGATTGTTGTACACAATGGTGTGACCAGCATTGTCACCGCCCTGATATCTAGCAATGATATCCGCGTCAGCACTTAGGGTATCGACAATCTTTCCCTTGCCCTCATCGCCCCACTGACTACCAACAACAACTGTTACAGACATAAATAGCACCTCGTAAATGAATTTTTTGACCAAGAACAGTTTACCAATCACATATGGAAAAATCAAGAACGTTCAAAATATTGTTAAAAATAATGTTCGTGTTTTACTGAATATTAGAATTATAATAAAGTAGTAATGGCGTTGATTTGACTGAAAAGAAAACATTATGTAAGATTATCCTGTAATTATAATGAGGTGAATGAAATGATTGAGCGTTATACAAGAGCACCAATGAAACAAATCTGGAGTAAACAGAATCAGTATCAGACATGGCTTGAAGTTGAGATTGCGATTGATGAAGCTTGGAACAAGTTAGGTAAGATTCCCGATGCTGACATTACCGCCATTAAAAAGAACGCGACCTTTGACGTGGATCGTATTGCTCAGATTGAATCGGAGACTCATCACGATGTGGTCGCTTTTACTCGGGATGTTTCGGAGTCACTTGGACCGGAAAAGAAGTGGATTCATTACGGCGTTACCAGCACTGACGTTGTAGATACCGCTCAGGGATTGAGACTAAAGCAGGCTGATGAGATCCTTCGTCAGGATATTTTAACTTTAATGGATACCATTAAGCAAAAGGCCTTGAAATATAAGGATACGGTTGAAATCGGAAGAACCCACGGGGTTCAGGCAGAACCAATGACCTTTGGCTTAAAGATGGCACGTTGGTATTCAGAAATGAAACGCAACTTAAAACGATTTAACGAAGCGGCTGCCGGAGTTGAAGCCGGAAAGATTTCCGGAGCCGTTGGGACGTTCGCTAACATCGATCCTCAGGTAGAGGCTTACGTATGTGATAAATTAGGACTACGCGCTCAAGAAATTACTAGCCAAGTCTTACCTCGTGATTTGCATGCCGAATACATTGCCACTTTGGCTTTGATTGCCACCAGTCTTGAGAATTTTGCAACGGAGATCCGTGGTTTGCAACGTTCTGAGATTCATGAAGTAGAAGAGCATTTTAATCCTGGTCAAAAGGGTTCTTCAGCAATGCCACATAAACGGAACCCAATTGGATCAGAAAACATTTGTGGGTTGGCCAGAACGATGCGTGGACTAATCACCACTGCCTACGAGAACGTTTCTTTGTGGCATGAGCGTGATATTTCGCACTCTTCGGCGGAACGAATCATTTTACCGGAGAGTACCACGCTCTTAGATTACATGCTCCATCGTTTCAACAATATTCTTTCAAATTTGGACGTATTCCCAAAACGGATGAAAGAAAATATGAATCTAACTTACGGCTTAATTTACAGTCAACGAGTAATGTTAAAATTAATTGATAAGGGTATGAGTAGAGAAGCGGCTTACGACTTAGTTCAACCGCTGACTGCTCAGTCATGGGAGAACCACGAGTCATTTGAAAAGTTAGTTAAAGACAATGATCAGATTAATGAACGATTGTCTGACCAAGAGATTAACGATGCGTTTGATTATCATTATCATCTTAGACACGTTGATGATATTTTCAAGCGGGTCGGATTAGAATAGGTTAAATGGAGTTGCACTAATGCAACTCCATTTTGATTTTGATTGCTTTTACCATTCAATCAGTATATTATTAAATTGAATTATATAATTCTGGGGTGCCGAAAGGCTGAGATAATACCCATTGAACCTGATCAGGTTAAGACCTGCGAAGGGATCCGACTACACTACAAGTGTCATTTTTAATCATGTGTTGAAGTTCCCGGAGTAGATCCAGGAACTTTTTTTATTGGAGGAGATCACATGAAGATTTTAAGAGAATGGCATTTAAAGGACATTATTTTAGTTACATTAATTGGTGCTTTTTGTGGAGTGATTTTTTGGGGAACTTCGTTTCTTTATAATATTTTAGCTGCGGCACTTACACCATTTGGATTGCAGCCATTGGCAAACGAAGCCACCTTTGGATTATGGACGCTTGCTGGACCGTTAGCAGCTTTTATCATTCGCATCCCATTTTCCGCTACCCTTGGTGAGTTACTGGGAGCCTTCGTTGAGATGATCCTTGGCAGTCAGTGGGGAATTGCTGATTTGTTATCTGGATTAATTCAAGGGTTATCGTCTGAGTTAGGATTTGCTGTATTGGGATATAAACATTATGATTGGTTAGGAATCATAAGTACGACGATTACCACCACGGTAATTACTTTTGCTTGGGATATGATCAAGAGTGGATACGCAAATTATCACCTTGGATTTTTACTCCTACTGTTTCTAACCCGGCTTGTATCGGTCTTCTTATTCAGTGGAGTTCTGACTTACTTCATCAGTCGTTTACTAGAAAAGAGTCAGGTCTTAAGCAGATAGGTCGTACCCAATATTTAATTAGGGGATGACAAAATGTCTGATTATCGAATTGAAAGTGACACGCTTGGAGACGTTAAGGTGCCAAAGGATGCTTTGTGGGGTGCTCAAACCGAGCGCAGCCGGCATAATTTTCCGGTGGGACCCAAGTTACCAGTATTGGTGATTCGCGCTCTTATAAACATTAAAGCCAGTGCTTCCGAAGTGAGCGTCAAACAAGACACCATTGATCGAAAAAAAGGTGAGTTGATTGAGCAGGCTGCCCAAAAATTATTGAGTCTTTCTGATGATCAATTAATGCAAAACTTCCCGTTACACATTTACCAAACTGGATCGGGAACTCAGACTAACATGAACGTGAACGAGGTAATTGCCCACGTTGCTTCTCAAATCGATCCTGAGGTTAGTGTTTTGCCAAACGATGATGTTAATCATTCCCAGAGTTCAAATGATACGTTTCCAACGGCAATGAATATTGCAAGCTTAGTTGCCATCAATCAGCTGTTACCTGAATTGGAACACCTGATTGATGTTATGCATCAGTTACAGAAAAAGTATTGGGATGTGGTCAAGATTGGGCGCACTCATTTACAGGATGCGACTCCGATGACGTTTGGTCAGGAAGTGTCGGGATGGGCCAGTACCATCCAACACGACCTTGATTTTGTGAAGGACAATTCGAAGTCACTACTGGGTCTACCAATTGGTGGAACCGCTGTCGGAACGGGACTTAATACCACGGAAGACTTTGATAAGGAAATGGTACAAAGCTTGGGCGATAAGTATCACGAACCGTTTGAAGTTGAGAATAAATTTTATGGACTAGCTTCCCACTCTGCCATTACCATGACGCACGGGGCTGTCCGGACGCTTGCAACTGATCTGATGAAAATTGCTAATGACATTAAATTTCTGGCAAGTGGTCCACGGGCAGGTTACGGTGAGATTAAAATTCCTGCCAATGAACCCGGTTCGTCGATTATGCCTGGCAAGGTTAACCCGACCCAGGGGGAAGCCATGGATATGGTAGTAGCCCGCATCATGGGCAATGACACCACCATTGAAGTTGCTAACACGCAGGGAAACTTTGAAATGAACGTCTATAAACCAATTATCATATATTGTTTTCTTGATTCCGTTCAGTCACTTACTGGCATTTTAGGCCACTTTACGGACTTGATGGTCAAGGGGATTGAAGTCAACCAAGATCGCATGGAGGAGTTGGTTCACAATTCTTTAATGACGGTGACGGCATTGTCGCCACACATTGGCTATCATCGAGCAGCTGAGATTGCCAATGCCGCTTTAAAGGGAAAGACGAATCTCAGACAAGCGGCCATTGATTCCGGGTACGTTACTGGTGATAACTTTGATAAGTGGGTTGAGCCATTAAAAATGACTAATTATAAGCGTAAACAATAATCAGATTGTAAGTAAAAAAGAGTCCAGCAATTAACGTTTCCGTTATTACTGGACCCTTGCTTATTTAACTACTTTTTGGAATCACTGGAATCATTGTTGCTAGTATCAGAATCTTTTGAATTCTGAGGAGCACCATCAGCAGTACTGCCAGTTGATTGTGGATTGACGTTACCGTTTTTACTTCGTTTCATCATTTCCGCCATCAACATTCTGTATTGAGTACGGTAGGCATTATAAGCCTTCTGTGAGTCTTCCATGTTCGTTTGAGCGTCATGAAGACGAGTCCCTAACTGTTGATTAGTGTACCCTGATAAGTTCATCTGAACGTTTAAGGTGGCGTTGTAAGCATGGGTTAGATAATGGTACCCAGATAACGTCGCTTTAGAAATCGTGCTAGCAGCATGTTTAACCGTTGGCTGTTCACTGAAGTCGTCGATGCCGTTAACAATGGGGTCACTAATGTGTTTGTTCCAGTAGGAAATTAGTGGGCCGGCAAAGAAGGCAACGATGATTGATGCAAATCCAACGGGGCCACCAGCAAGGACAGCGGCAATTAGGAAGAGGATATCTTGAATCACACGTGCCGTCTTGTATTTGATGTGTAATCGGGATGATACAATTGGAGCAATGGCATCATAGGGGGCAACACCAAGATTAGGGGCCATGTAGATTGAACTACCAGCCGTAAATAAAATGAGTCCCAGGAAGGCGTTAGCAACGATTACGAAGAAGTTAATTCCTGACGGGAAGATTTGTTGGTAAAACTGAGTGAAGATTTGGATTTCAAATCCAACCAACACCATGTTCATGATGGTCCCAATTCCGATCATGTGACGGTCAAGGAACAAGACGAACACGAAAATTACCAAGTTAGCTAATAACTGGTACAAACCAAGTGACATATGCAGGTGGTTCGACATACCGATATTAACGGCAGTAAAAGGATCAAGACCTAAAATCTTGCTTGATCGAAGTAACGTGGCACCAAGTGATAACATGGTGATACCAACAAACGACATTAAAACTTTAAGTAATATATTAAATGTTTTACCGTACCAAGTCATTTGCGGTGCGGCAGCATTGCCTGATTGGGTAGAATTACTCATTGAATAGACTTCCTTCTTAATTTGATATTTGTATTATAACTTATTGCATACAGAATTGTAAGGGCTGGGCGTCACAAACCCATTGATATGGGCAATAAATTACAAGAGATGACTAATTTTGAAATATGTATTATAATTCTTGGTAACTTGAACTAATCATTTAAGTTGATTTTGTATTTGGAGGGATTGCTTATGAATATTAAAGTATTAAACAAGCAAGGCGCTCGACCAGTCAAAGACTGGCAACAGCGTGAAAATAACCTTTTTCGAGTTCATCAGCTAATGCACAATAAGAAACTTCAATTGAGTAAATCAGCCAGAGCAATGATTGCACCTATCTTGAAACCGTTAACTTAGTAAATTTTAGTAATTTAATTGCATGGTGCTGTGGTTTCAACTAAAATGCAATTGTCTAGGAAGTGAGTATAATGGTTGATTCAGATTTGAAACAACAGGTCAAAGATCTATTGGCTCGTAATAAAGAGCTTAAAAGTAAAATTCAAGCTTTGACAAGTGGTACTGACATTTCAGATAAGAGCACTAGTGAGTTGAAATCACAGGTGGTCCAGTTTCAAGACGAACTAAAAAATGCTCTAGATCGAGCTACTCAGTATGAAAATAAATATAATAAAATGAGTACTGAATATATGGAATTATCAAATCAGTATCATGAATTGCAAACGCAACTTGACTCGTTAAAAAATAAATAAGTGTGGGGAGAATTTCTTCACGCTTATTTATTTGCAAGTTAATCTCTCATGTTTATGGTCGAATGGTGAAAATATGGCGAAAAAAGAAACAGCCAAAAAGAGAATAATTGAAGGAATGTTTGAGATGCTCCAAACCAAGTCTTATCAAGAGATTACGGTGAAAGACATCTCCAAACACGTTGGGGTTTCCCGGATGACGTTTTATCGTAACTTCCATACCAAGGAAGATGTCATCGTTGGTCAATTCCAGGAGACCTTTTCAACCTTTATTAATCGTTTATTAGCGCAAAAGGTCTCGAATTTTAATGGTCTTGCTACGACTTTCTTTACGATTATTAAAGAGAATAAGCAGATGATGGATGCCATCGTTGATAATGATCTGTCTTATTTGTTACTGAAAATCTTAAAAAAATATATTACGAATTTGGTTGATGACGATATATTGGAGTTGCGGGCCAATTCATCGAAAATGCTAATTGCGTTGATTTCAGGAGGTTTAACTGAAGTTCTACTGACGTGGACAGAAGACGGGATGGAAGAACCCGTTGAAGAACTGGTCATCTTTGCGTCGAAGTACATGAACTTTAAGGTTAACTAACTTTTAATTTAAAAATATGTATAAAAAAGAGCTCTGCAATTGCAGAGCTCTTTTTGTTTGGCTAAAATTAGTCCATTGGAGTAACGTTAGCAGCTTGGGGACCACGGTCTCCTTCTTCAACGTCCAAAGTAACCTTTTCGCCTTCGTCAAGGGTCTTGAAACCATCCTTGTTGATAGCTGAGTAATGTACGAATACATCACCATCATCAGTAGTAATAAAACCATAACCCTTGTCAGCATTAAACCATTTAACAGTACCTTGTTTCATAATATGAAACCTCCTAGCGCATAGCGCAATAAATTTTTCAGTGTTGCTTAGTTTGAATCTTAAAAGGAAGTCATTTCATAATAATACAAAACAAGAAACCTTAGAAACTCGAAACCATTCACACATCTATTTAAATATAACATAAATTCTACCGATGTCAATATGATAGACTTAGATTAATCAATTAAAAGAAGATGAAAGTATGAAAACATTAATAATCGTTTCACACCCCAAGTTTCAGGACTCAATTACCCAGGAATTTTTAAAGACCAGTCAAGCCGATTTAACCGATGTCACTTGGCACTGCTTAGATGAAATATATGGAAGCGATCCAATTGACGTTCAAGCTGAACGTGACCTTCTAAATATGGCTGATCGGATCATTTTTCAGTTTCCACTTTACTGGTATAGTGCACCCTCATCGCTTAAAGCTTGGGAGGATGATGTCCTAAGTCGGGCTTACACGTACGCTAACGAAGATGGCCGTTTAAAGGGTAAGGAACTCGGAATCGTGACGAGTGTGGGTTATCCTCAGTCATCGTTTGCGGTGGGCGCTAGTCAATCTTTTAGTATTTCTCAAATTATGACGCCGTACGAAGCCCTTGCTAGACAAGCAGGCATGAAATTTATGACACCACTTGTGATTTCGCAATTTGGATACTTGTCGGATGATGAGAAAAAGAAGTTGCTGGTTGACTATCAGATGTATTTGACGGCTAAGTATCCCTTTAACTTTAACGAACGTGAGACGTGGATGGCTTTTCAACTAAAAAAGTTGGCAAAGGGGAGTATGAAGTCGCATCAAAAAGATTTGGATTTAATTATTAAAGAAGTGGAAACCAGTCAAGATAATTTAAATGACTTAAAGGAACAAATTAACCTAATTCGGAATCAGGAGGAAGACTAGTATGGATGATAATGAAGAATGGACCGTTGATAAGATTGATGAATTAATTAAGACCCAGACATCCTTTATTAATCGTTCACTGTTATATGGATGTAAACAGTTAGTTAAAGAACAAGCCGCAAGAAATGAACAGGCTGAAAATGAGATTGATGGAAGAAGTTGGAGTCCCGAGAAGTGGTAAGGATTCGCTCTCTTTGCTGGTATTGACAACAAAAGGGACTCGTCATTAAAGACGAGCCCCTGTGGGTAGTGTTTAATTGAAAAGCTCCGATTACGGGGCTTTTTTATTTATAATACTAAATTCGTTCGCTTCGGTCTGAAATAATGTATTGGTTTATTAAGGCTGCCAGAACCGAACCGACAAGTGGTGCTGTTAGATAAAGCCACAGTGACTTCAATGCTAGTCCACCAGCAAAAATAGCGGGGAACAGCGACCGGACGGGATTCATTGAAGCACCAGTTAACTTACCACCAACAATTACCAGAACAAAGATGGTAAAGCCGACGGCAATTGGTGACTGAATGGCATACATGTTCGTCCTAGAATGGTTTAATACTAGGATCACAATTAACAAAGTGGTGGTTAGTAGAACTTCGGTGAAGAAAGCAATTGGAGCGGAGATGTGGGGGAAGACCGTTCCACCCAAGTAATTGGTGCTAACTTCCTTGTTCCAACTCTCACCGGTCTTGTTAAGCAGTGAGACATACGTTAAAACGACACAAATTTCACCTAAAAGACCGCCGACAAGTTGACTAATTACATAAATAATCGCCTCTTTTCCGGGCATTCTTTTAGTTAGATACATGGTAAGGGTTACAGCTGGATTTAGGTGAGCTCCTGAAAGTGGTCCGGTTGCATAAACCAGAATGGATAATGTGAGCCCCCATCCAACCGATGGGCCTAATTGGTCAGCATATGGTCCACTGAAAATGATGAGGCCTGTTCCTAAATAGATTAATAATGCGGTTCCAACCAGTTCACCAAAGATTTTTAATTTCATTATTAGGTTCCTCTTTGAACTTCAGCTACGTCATTGATGATTTTAAGAAAGGTATCTGAAGATAATGAGGCTCTTCCAATCAACAGTCCGTCGATATTTGGTAATGAAAAAATAGCTTTGGCATTTTCTGGGGTGACTGCTCCACCGTATTGAATCCTGATCTTTTCGGCAGTGTCATTTCCGAAAATAATCTTAAGGGAGGTGCGAATCACCCGTGCTGCATGTTCAATCTCCGCTAATGAGGCTGTTTTGGCGGCACCAATGGACCACGATGGTTCGTATGCAATGACTAAATGTTCAGCATCCTTTCGGTTGATGCCGGCAAATGAAACGGCAATTTCGGTTAAGGGTGACATCTCCAGATCGTCAGGATTATAGGTTGAGGTATCCTCCGAGATTGCCACTACCGGAGTGAGGTGATTGCGAAAGCTGCCCATGATTTTTAATCCAATTGTACCGTTCGTTTCTTTAAACATCTTACGGCGTTCATAGTGACCAATGATGGAACCGTTGATTCCAAGGTCTGATAATGCAACCGGGGACGTTTCACCGGTGTACGGACCCTCGTCGGCCCAGTGCAAATTTTCGGCAAAGACTTCGATGGGTTCTTTTTGGGATTGAATGAATTGAACCATTTTATAAAGGTAGACGTTTTGAGCCGCAATCCCAACTTGAACGAGGTCTTTATCAGGCAACTTACCCTCTAATGATTTTAGAAAGTCTTCAATATCTTTGCTGGTTTTGTTCATTTTCCAATTTGCTAAAATAAGTGGGATTCGATTACTCATTAAGACTCGCCTCCTTTAGTTTCTTTAATTGAGACTGGTGGCGGATCTTAAAGTATTCCCGGGTCATATTTTCTTTCGTTGCACGATCCCAACCCAATTGGCGACTCATCTCATCGATGACCGGCATCTCGATTTGATTGGTCTTTTCGGAATCAAATAGGAGGTAGTTCGTTCTTCTAAGTAAGAAGTCGATCGGTCGGCTGATCATTTCGTGATCGATTGAGTAGTGGAGGACACTTGTTTCTGCCAAGGTTAAACCTGGTGCAGTGACGCCACTGGCAACGTAGTTAGCAATGAGGGGAGTGTTTGATCCAAACAGGTTGGCAATCGTCATGGCTTCCTTGGTGCTTAAGCCGCGGTTGACTAAAGTGGCGGCGTAACTTTTAATGTTGCCGTTAACGTCGTTTGAATCGAAGTGGCCACCAGAAATTTGGTAATTTTTAGAGTCAATCAATGAAACTGGTTGATCAAATTTTTGTTCCAGTTCTTTTTTAACAAGTTTCATCGTGTCTTCGCCCATTAGCCGGTAATCGGTTAATTTACCGCCAGAAACGTTGATGACACCGTCGACCAGTTTGATTTCAAATCCACGTGAGACACTTGAAGCGCTTTGGTCGTTTGAAACTACTGAATGAACGTAGTTGTTAATGTCGTTGTGGTCAATCTGTCGGTTAAAGTATTGATTGATTTTAGTGTCCAAGTGGTGCAGATCGTCGTCATTTAAGTTTTTGTGCGTGGTGTTCCCGTTATAATCACCGGATTCAATTAAGGGACGAATGCCAGCCCAGCTTGCTTCTATATCGTTAGTCGTTAAGTTAGCGTTTGGGAAGTGTTGGTTAACGGCCTTTAAGAGATAGTCAACATCCTTTTGATTAACGGTTGGGTTACTGTAATCACCATCGTAATCCGTATCCGTCGTTCCAAAGTAAGTTTTTCCAAATCTTGGAATGATAAAAATCATCCGACCATCGTCTAAGCCAGAGTCTAGGTAAACGGGAAGGGGAACCTTAAGTTTGCTTTGATCAACTACTAAGTGAACTCCCTTAGTGGGTCTGATTTTTTGCTTATGATCGTAATCAAACATTTTAACAATGCCATCGTACCAAGGCCCCGCCGCATTGATGACAATTTTGGATTTAATTGGAAATTCGGTGTTATCTTCTCTATCAATCACGTTTACGATCTTTTGGTTGTGATCATTTTCGATGTTGACTGCTTTAACGTGACTAACCGCGACGGTGCCATCACTGACTGCTTGTTTAATGTTTTCGATTGTGAGGCGCGCGTCGTTATTTTTGTAATCAAGATAGACTCCCATCCCAACTAAATGATTGTGGTTTAGGTTGGGTAATTTTTCCTCTGCATCCGCTTTTGAAAGCGTTTGGTGTGCAAATGGACTGTCTTTTGGAACGTTTGCTAAATGATCGTAAATGGCCATGGCGACTTCTGCGCTTAAAGGGGTGAAGGTGTCGTCTTTATTATCGTAAAGTGGCAGTAGCATTTTAGAAGGACGAGGGATGTGTGGAGCGATATGCTGGACAATGGCTCGTTCCTTCACAGTGTCGTTTACGACGTCGATATCAAAAGTCTTGAGGTATCGAATTCCGCCATGAACGAGTTTAGTCGAACGACTACTGGTTCCTTCAGCAAAGTCCTGCATGTCAATTAAAGCGGTTTTGAGGCCCGAAGCAGCGGCCTGAACGGCAATGCCTGCTCCAGTGATGCCACCACCAATGATTGTGACGTCAAAATCATTATTTTTAAGTTGATCAATATCTTGATTTCGGTTTTTATACGAAAAGTTATTCATTTTCATTCTCCTGAGGCTTAAATGATTCAGTTGCCTTAACTGCTTGTTTCCAGCCTGAATATAAGCTTTCTGCTTCATCTTTTTCCATGTTGGGATTGAAAATGGTTGGCTCAGGCTGAAGTTTTTTAAGTTCGTCAATACTCTTCCAGAATCCAATGGCTAGTCCGGCTAAATAGGCGGCACCGCGTCCGGTCATTTCAATGTCTTTTGATCGTACGACCGAGGTTTCTAGGAGATCTGATTGAAATTGCATTAAATAGTTATTTAACGATGCTCCACCATCAACGTGGAGATTGGTGACTGGCATATTAGTATCATTTACCATGGCACCCACAACGTCCCGACTTTGATAGGCAATGGACTGTAAAGTGGCCTTAACAAAGTCATTTTTGGTGGTTCCACGTGATAAGCCGAAGACTGCACCACGCGCGTCTGGATTCCAGTACGGAGCACCTAATCCAGTGAATGCTGGGACGACATAAACCTCATTGTGATTATTAGATTTGTTGGCGAGGTTTTCGGTATCGGGAGCCGTTTTAACTAACTGCATGCGATCCCTTAGCCACTGGATGGCGGACCCAGCAATAAACACGGATCCCTCCAAAGCGTAGGTAATTTGACCACCAATTCCGTAGCCAATCGTGGTTAATAAGCCGTTGTGTGAATATTTGGGCTTTTTCCCCGTGTTCATTACAATAAAGGAACCGGTGCCATAAGTGTTTTTAACGTCACCGGAATTAACCGCTAAGTGACCGAACAAAGCGGCCTGTTGATCGCCTGCAATCCCCGAGATGGGAACCGAAGCACCAAAAAAGTTTTCCGGAAGACTTTTACCAAAGACCCCTGATGAGTCTTTAACTTCTGGAAGCATGACTTTAGGAATATTGAGAATGTTCAGTAATTCGGGATCCCAGTCGAGATTTTCGATGTTATATAACATGGTTCGAGAAACGTTCGAATAATCGGTCGCGTGGACTTCGCCGCCAGTTAGTTTCCAAAGCAACCAACTGTCAATCGTGCCAAATAGAAGTTCACCATTTTCGGCTCGTTCCTGAGCACCAGAGACTTGATCCAAAATGTATCTGATTTTAGTGGCGGAAAAATACGCATCGATAATTAGACCGGTCTTCTTTTGCACCATGCTCTTATATCCGGCATCAATCATTGTTTTGGCTAGTGGGGCAGTTTGACGTGATTGCCACACGATGGCCTTGTGAATGGGCAATCCACTTTCTTTGTCCCAAATCACGGTGGTTTCTCGTTGGTTAGTAATTCCGATACTAGCGATCTCATTCGGATTAATCCGGCCCTTGATAATGGCGGTTGCCATCACGGCTTGGGCGGTTAACCAAATTTCGTTAGCATCTTGTTCTACCCACCCGGGTTCCGGAAAATACATGGTTAATTCTTTTTGATCGCTAGATACCACATTCGCGTTTTTATCGTAAATGATAGCGCGAACACTGGTGGTTCCTTCATCAATTACTAAAATATATTTTTTCATTTTGTCTATCACTTCTTACTTTCACAAATAAATCATATTTCACATAATTATTAAATGTGCCATTTTCCTAGGATTCGCATGATGGCAGCGTTCATAAATTAAAGAAAACGTTTTCTTTAACGGTTAGTATACTACCAATATTTAATTTCACAATAAAAACATCCTGGAGAATATCCGGCTTTGAGTAAGAAAATGAGTAATCACGTGGGTTAACGTTCGTTAAATTTTATTCATTTTATTGTATGTAGTTGATGAAATGGACTGATGAAATAAAAAAAGGATTCACATTTTTGTATAAATGTGAATCCAGATGAATTAATTATTTTGATAATTGGTATGAATTAAGCTTTGTTTTCTGATCCAAAGACTCTAATCCGGTCCAGGCACATGTTCTTAAGTGCGTCGGTTCCAGCCTTTAAGAAGATTCGTGGGTCATAATTTTTACCCTCGAGGTCTTTATCGGAGTGGACGTAGTCACGCATTGCTTGGTGGAAAGCTAATTGTCCCTCAGTATTGACGTTGATCTTAGAGATACCTAATTGAATGGCTTTTTTGATTTGGTCATCAGGAATCCCGGAACCACCATGGAGAACCAGTGGGATTTGTCTTCCAGTATTATCATAAAGAGCTTGGTCGATCTTTTTTAGATGATCAAAGTTGAGACCCTTCCAGTCTTTGGGATACTTACCGTGGATATTACCGATACCAACTGCCAGCATGTCGACCCCAGTCTCGGCCATTTTAACGGCTGAATCAACTGGTGCAATTTCACCATCAGCAATTACGCCGTCTTCTTCACCACCAATGGTTCCAACTTCAGCTTCGACACTAACGTCTTCTGCGTGTGCTAACTTAATTAGGGTCTTGGTTTTTTCAAGGTTTTCGTCTAACGGGAGGGCAGATCCATCGAACATGATTGAAGTGAACTTGATTCCAAGGGTTTTAATGGAGTCGTAGTAGTTTCCGTGATCGAGATGGATTGAGACGGGAACGGTGATGTTTAGTGCGTTGTGCATGTCCACAATCAAATCATAGGCCAATCTAAAACTGCCCATGTAGTTGGCTGCACCAGAAGTAACCTGCATAATGACCGGTGACTTGGCTTCTTCACATGCTTCTAAGATGGCTTTCGCCCATTCTAGGTTGTTGACGTTGAATGCCGGAACGGCATAGTGTTCTTTTCGAGCTTTGTCTAACATTTCAGTACTGTTTGTAATCATTTTATCTTCTCCCTTATTCCCAATTTTCTTTTTGAAACGTACTTACATTTCCGTGAACCATGTACTTTGGATCCTGATTATTAGCCTGATTGACGGCATCAATGAGCTGGTTAGTTTGATTGCCGTATTGGGCAATTTTAATCAAGAATGGAACTAGATCATCCTTCCAAGTCAATCGCTTATCAAATCCGTATTGGATCCACACACTGTTGGTTTTGGCGTCGTTCCAAGCACTGGCACCGTGATACGGACGATCATCGATCAGAATTCCGCCAACGTAGTGAACGAGACTTTTATCATGAGTCATTGTGATTTTTTTGTAAAAGGGACTTCCCTTTTCTTGACCAAAGTAACGTTGAATCCACGCTACCTTATCCTGCCAAGCACTTGGATTGCTCCATGGAGCAGTAGTGAGGATGTATAAATCATAGTATTTTTCTAGTTGATTAACGCTTTCAATCGCATTTTCGGTCGGATCAAGATCCTTAAAGATGCCAGGGATCCGATCAGGACGAGCTCCCGTCGGTAATGATTTTGCCCGTTGATTTAGAACAGGGATGGTATTAACTAACACGTTATCCATGTCTAAAAATAATTTTATTGGTTTGTTTGCCTTCATGAAACATAAGATTCCTTTCCTTTTTGATCAATAAATTAATAATCAAAATTATTTAAGCTTGGATAATTAGAACATACCACATTATGATTAATTTGCCTCAAATGAAAATTGAGTCCAATCCAAAAAAGACCCAAACTCATCCCTCAAATGATGAATTTGCGTCTTACAATTATTAATTATTAAATTATCTAGCCCAATGATTGATTGGACCATATTTATGACCAACTTGGATCTCGTCTTCGATTGCGCCATCAACATATTGTTTGGCTATCTTAATGGAATCGGCAACGGTGTGTCCCTTCGCTAGTTCAGCGGTAATGCCAGCTGAAAGGGTATCACCTGTTCCGTTTTTACGGTCGGTGGTGAAGTAGGGACCGTCGATATTAAAATGTTTGCCGTCTTCAAGTAAGACGTAGTCAGAAACCTTGGTCTGACTAGGGTCGTCATGGCGTCCCTTGACAATTACGTTACTAGCACCCATGTCCTGCATGGCTTGAGCTGATTTTGCCATGAAGTCAGGATCATCAACGTCTAAACCAGTCAACTTTTGCGCTTCAAAAAAGTTCGGCGTGAGGACGGTTGCCATGGGAACCAGTTGGTTTTTCATGGCGTCAAAAGCATCCTCTTCTAAAAGCATGGTACCAAATTTGGTGGTAATCACCGGATCAACCACCAGCGGACCAAAGTCATAGAGCTGATAATCTTTGACCACCGTGTTGATGATGTTAGCGTCTGATAGCATGCCGGTTTTAGCAGCTAAGATGTGGAAATCGTCACCTAGGTCTTTAAATTCTTGGTCAATAAAACTAGTCGGCATGTTAACACTATCGTGAATCCCATATGAATTACCTGATACACATGCCGTGATAATCGATGCTCCGTAGACCCGACGAGCGAAGAAAGTGTTTAAATCAGCTTGGACGCCAGCACTACCGTCGCTATCGCTTCCAGCAATCGTTACTGCTTGTGGATAATCTTTAGCCATTTTTTGCGTCTCCATTCTAGTTTGATTTGATTTTTACCTGTTCTATGTATTATAATACTAAGAGCTGATGTATTTAAGGAATTAGACTTAATTGGAAGGAGTTTTTCATCATGAGAATTTGTCATCCAAATGGTGTCCAAGGTCGTCGTCCGATCGACACTAAAAAACGTAAAGCAAAACAAAAAGAAGTAGCAGATTTACAAAAGTTTTTGAAGCAAAAACCTGCTAAATAATTGAACTAATTAACTTTTACTAGACGTCTGGTTATTGATTTATTTTGATAATTAGAGGTCTATTTTTTTGTGCTTTTTCTTTGATAACCATTGAGCAAGGTGTGATAATGATGGTGAAAATTATGGGAACGGGATGATAAAAATGGGAGTTGTAGGTTTCTAACCTAAAATGATTTTGGTAAATGAGTTTTTAATAAAGGAGACTGAAAATCATGACTGATGTAAAAATTCCCGACTATGACAAAAATAATATGCCTAAGACCACTAAAAGTGCGGTCCTAGAAAAAATGTTTGATATTGATATGAAGGACACTAAGTTAAAGAAGATGGGTCCAACCGATGTTTTGATTAAAGTTGTGGCAGTTGGAATCTGTGGTTCAGATGTTCACTACTATGACCAAGGTCACATTGGTGATTTTGTGGTTAAAAAGCCTTTAATCTTAGGACACGAAAGTTCTGGTGTGATTGTAGCGGTAGGTGATCAAGTGACCGACTTTAAACGTGGTGACCGGGTTGCGATGGAACCAGGTGTTCCCTGTGGTCACTGTGAGGCTTGTCGAACTGGTCACTATAATCTCTGTCCTAACATGCAATTCATGGCGACCCCACCAGTTGATGGTGATTTGACTCAATTCATCGTCTATCCGCAAGACTTTGTTTACCACATTCCGGAAAACGTTTCTTATGAAGAGGCGACTTTAAATGAGCCGTTATCAGTTGGTGTTCACGCTACTCAAAAATTGGGCGTTGACGTTGGTTCCACCATTTTGATTTCAGGGATGGGACCAGTTGGATTGCTAGCAATCTTAGCCGCCAAGGCTCATGGTGCTGACACCATCATTGTCAGTGATACCGAGCAACTTCGACTTGATACCGCTAAGAAGCTAGGCGCTACTCATGCCATTAACATTAAAAATGCGGATGTTTTAGATGAAGTTAAGACGATCACAAATGGTAAGGGCGTTGACTATGCCATTGACGCTTCGGGGTCAGTTCCAGGTGAACAAACTTCACTTCACGCGCTGCAGCGGGGCGGTAAAGTCGCCTACATTGGTGTTCCGACAACTGATCAAACGCCACTTGATGTTCCGTTTATGACTGATCACGAAACCACCATCATGGGGATCTTTAGATACTGTAACAACTACAAGACCGGATTAAAGATTTTAGCTAAAAACACCGATAAGGTTGATAACCTATTAACTAACTTCTATCCATTAGATGAAACGAAAGCGGCACTAGAAAAATCAAGAACGGATAAATCGAATTCTTTAAAGGTTATTATTTACCCTAACGAACAGCTGCGAAAATAGATTAGAGTTGAGTTCTGCGTTTATTTGGCGCAGGACTTTTTTTATTTAAAATAATTTGCTAAAACAGTAGACAAGTAATTCATAACTGTGTATACTTGTGAACAACAAATTAAGTAATTCATTATTGCTGTGTAGTTCAGTTGGTAGAAACGCTTCACTGTTAATGAAGATGTCGCTGGTTCGAGCCCAGCCACAGCAGCTACAAAAAAGCACCACTCATTTGATTGAGTGGTGCTTTTTTGTTTAGTACAATTATTTAATAAAAAAACCACAATCAAACTTGTGGTTTTTAATATTAATGCTTTTTACCTTTTTTAGCTTTTTTTGGTTTACTTTTTTTAGGTTTTGGCATTTGTCTAAGCTGATCTTTCATGCCTTCAATTTCTTTTGCATGCTCTTGTTTCCATTCTTTGAATGAGGATCCTGAATCAGAATCGGCTGGTTTAAGGCCGGTATCTAACCAGAATAATGCTTCTGATAGACTAGGGAAATTGTGCAACCAAAGCGTCTGACCATTCTCTGAATCGAAAGCAACGTATGAGCGGGAGCGCCGCTTTAAGAAAGTATGCTTTCTAATCTTAAACGCTTCCCTTTTTCTAGTTAAGAAGTAATCTGGTAAAATGTATTTACCGGGAGTCATTAACTTGGGAAAACGTTCATTTTTTTGAGCATGACGGTCCTTGAGCATTGCTAACGCTTGATCAACTGTAATTAATTTTGCAGCTATGTCGGCCATTGTATGAATCCCCTCCTGTATGTTATTTTCGCATAAATATTACAAAATGCAAAACGATATGATTAAATGTAATAATTAATTAAGATTTTAATTCAAATGGAGCTAAAATGGCAAAGAATAAGAAGTATTACGCGGTAAAGCGGGGGAGACACCCTGGAATTTATCCGACGTGGGAACTCACTAAAAAACAAGTTGATGGATTTCCGGGTGCAGAGTATAAAAGTTTTGCAACCAAAAAAGAAGCCGGCGCGTACTTATATGGTGAGCAAGTTAAAAATCATCCGGTGGAAAGTAAAGTAGACAAACGTCCCACCATCATTGTATTTACCGACGGTGGCTCCAGAAATCACGGTAACGTTGCTGGAGGGCACGTCAAATCAGACGATAAGGCGGCGTGGGCATACTTAATTGATGCTCCTACTGGTCAGCACGTTGATTCGGGTGGTGAGTATGGCGTAACTAATAATAGGATGGAGATCATGGCCCTTGTTGAGGCTTTGAAATGGTTGTTTGATCATCAGCTTAACGAACAGAGCGTTGGAGTTGTCAGCGATTCAAGGTACGTTTTAAACGCCATTACTAAGCACTGGATTGACGGATGGAAGAAGCGCGGATGGAAACGTAGTGGCGGAGAACTTAAAAACAAGGAACTCTGGCAACAGTTGGATGATTTATTGCATCAGTTTCCTAACATCCAATTTGGTTGGACGAAGGGTCATGCCACAAATAAAGGGAACGTCTTCGTGGACGAGAAATTGAATCAGACTATGGACAAAATGTAAATTTGCCTAATAATAAGGTTGAGACCTAAAAGGAGTGATTCAATGACGAGTGAAAGAGAAAAAATGACTAAGGGTGAACCCTATAATCAATTTGATAAAGAACTGATTAGCAGGAGGATCCTTTGTCGAAAGCAGTTACAGGAGGCTAATAATACCCCTAATAATGAGAAACGGAACCAATTGGTTCAAACCTTGTTAAAAAAGAGTGGACCAAGATTTTTTGTTGAGACCGGGATCGAATTTGATTATGGGTTCAATATTGATATTGGCGATAACTTCTACGCTAACTATGGATTGACGCTGCTTGATACGGCTCCGATCACATTTGGTAAAAATTGTTACATAGGCCCTAATTGTGGACTTTATACAAACGTTCACCCATTAAACGCTAAAAAGCGAATCGCGGACGTTGAGATGGCCGCTCCCATTACCATCGGTGATAATGCCTGGTTTGGCGGTCATGTCACCATTGTTCCCGGAGTAACACTCGGAAACAACGTGGTAGTTGGTGCTGGTGCCGTTGTTACTAAGTCATTTGGAGACGATGTGGTGCTAGTTGGTAATCCAGCTCAGGTATTAAAAAAGATTGATAATAATTAACGAATTTTACTTATTATCTTAGTTGTGTATAATGATAATGAAAGATAAGTAATTATCATTTGTGTGACCTTTACAACGCTATGCAAGTGTCTCTATGAGCACCATGCATAGCGTTTTTTGTTGTGAAAAAAAGCATTTGGAGGGATTTCTTTATTTTTAAAAAATTTAATATTGATAAATTCGTCTTTATTCCAACCTTATTAATTTTTGGAATTGGCTCGATCATTCTGATTATTGGTGGTTCCAAATTGCAGGGAATCCTAGCAGTTGCTTTGAATTGGATTACCAACCAAATGGGATGGGCCTATATGGTGGTCTACATAATTAACTTCCTTTTCTTTATGTGGTTAATATTTTCGAAGTACGGTGCTATCCGTTTGGGTGAGCCGCACTCAAAGCCAGAGTATAGTGACCTGCAGTGGGGAAGCATGGTCTTTGCAACTGCGATCGATGCCAGCATCTTGATGTTGAGTATGGTAGATCCACTTCGGTACTTGCAACATCCACCCTTTGGGGCCAAACCATTCTCACAGAATGCGTATAATTATGCGCACATGTTTGGTCAGTTTAACTGGGGACCCATGGCATGGATGATGTTTGCTCCAGCAACGATTGCCATTGCCTACATTTTGTTCGTTAAACATGGGAAGGTGCAACGGCTTAGTTCAGCCATTGATTTCATTCAGGGTGAGGCTAAGTGGAAGTATTACACTAGACAGTTAGTTGACTTTCTGGTTGTTTTTGGAATTATGGGTGGTGTTGGATCATCGGTTGGAATGGAAATTCCAATTATTTCCAACGTTTTAAGTCGTTTATTAGGAATTCCTGATAACCTGGAACTGAAAACGGCACTTTTTGCGGTGTTGTTTGTCATCTTTGCCTGGACCGTTTATAAGGGTTTAAATGGTGGAATTGACCGTTTGAGTGACGCTCATATCTGGACGGCAATTATCTTCTTAGCCTTCGTTTTGTTGGTTGGCCCCACCATTTATATCCTAAGTTCAGAAACTAACAGTTTAGGCCTTTTGGCCGATAAGTTTGTTTCCATGTCTACCAATACCATTCCTAATGGACCAGCCGACGTTGCCAAACAAGAGACCATTTTTTACTGGGGCTGGTGGTTGTCTTACATGCCGGTCATGGGGTTATTTATTGCCCGAATCTCCAGGGGTCGAACCATTCGTTCTACTTTGATTGGAATGCTTGGATACGGCTCCGTTGGATGTTTGAGCTTTTATGCCATCCTTGGTGGTTATTCGTTATGGTTACAGAAAACCGGCCAGATTAACCTTGTTCATATCTTGAACACGCAGGGGCAAGCGGCGGTTATTACCGCAGTTCTCTCCAATTTACCCTTTAAAATAATTGTGTTTATTGTTTACTGTGTTTCTTGTTTTATTTTTCTGGCGACGACCATTTCGTCTTCGGCCTTTATTGTTTCATCGTTCACGAGTCTTAGACTAAAGGAAGGTCAAGAACCAACTCAGTTTAATCGCATGACGTGGGTGGTTGTTTTCGTCTTATTCTCATTTGGACTGGTCGTTGTGGGTGGTTTTGGAACAATTCAAACTTTCTGTGCGATTGCTGGTTTCCCATTGATGTTTGTATGTATCATGATTTTGATATCGATTTATCACATGGTCAAAAATGATGAGGGAATTGTGCTTAAAAATAAAGCCATGGACAATTTAAGAATTAAGCAGAAAAAAGAAAAAATGCGCCGAATTCACGCTAAAAAAATGGTTAAAAGTATTGAAGACGCTCAAAACGGTAGTAGCGAACGCTCCTTACCTGATCCCAATAAAGAATAACGAATTGATGATAATCAGTAGTTTACTACTGATTATTTTTTTACCGAAAATCATGAAATTAATGATATGATATTACTGAAAGGAGATGAAAAAGATGGAAAAATTTGAACCGTTAACATTTGAAAGGATTTTACTGACCGTGGATCCGGATGACAGTAAGTCAACCCAGCGGGCTTTTCGTTATGCGGTAACGATGGCCATTAAATTCAATGCGTCACTTGGAATTTGCTCGGTGTTAGAAAATAATGATATTAATATTTATGATTCTTTAACACCAAGTAAAATCGAAGCAAAACGGAATCAGTTGCGAGAAGTTGTCGGAAATTATGCTGATGCCGCAACAAACGCCGGCGTTGATGATGTTACCCCAATCATTTCGGTTGGTGGAAGTATTGATGATGAGATCTTAGATGCCATCGCCCCTAGATTCAAAGCTGACCTTTTGATCTGTGGTGCCGATGCAACTGGTGAACACGGAAATCGGAGTGTTAGTGTTAAACTAGTTAAAAAGTCTAAGATTTCAACCATCATCATTCGTTAGTCGATTAGTCTTTAATAATAGGTAGGGTAGGTAAGTGTTTTGTCAGATAAGTTAAGAAATTTTTTTAATGAAGGTACCACCGATGAGATTACTAAAAAGATGCTTGGGACGTTACTAATTTATCATTCTCCAAAAGGACTGATGAGTGGGTACATCACCGAGGCAGAAGCCTACCTAGGGCAAAAAGATTCAGCAGCTCATGCCTATCAAGGAAAAAGAACGCCATCGAATGAGGCTTTGTATGGGGTGCCAGGGACGATTTATATCTACTCCATTCATGGTCGACTTTGTTTGGACGTTGCCGCTCAGGCTAAGGACGTGCCAGAGGGGATCTTGATTCGTGGAATCGAACCTTACCAAGGAATTGACCTGATGAAACAAAATCGTGAGAAAAATGGTTTTGAATTGACTAATGGTCCCGGAAAGTTGATGGATGCCTTGGGTATTTATAACAAGGATATGAACTTGATTGAGCTCGGTGACACCGCCCTTGACCTAGACATTGATCACGTCAAAGTTCCAAAAGAAGTAGTTGAGTCGGGACGAATTGGGGTTAGTGATCGAGGAACTTGGACGGATAAGCCGTATCGTTTCTATGTTAAAGGAAACCCATATGTGTCTAAGCTACCTAAGCGTGATATGGATTTGAAGACTTACGGATGGAAATAAGGAAGGGATGCTACTTTATGAAAGTGGCATCCCTTTAAAATTGTTTTATTTTTCGTGGTACAGGGTTTTTAAACCTTGGATATCGCTGAGCCCGATCTGATTAGGATCAAGTGAGTTATAGTAGGTGTCATTTGGGAACATGATACTTTCTTGAGCGTGATCGTGCTTAAGCCCCATTGCATGACCAAATTCGTGTTCGGTTGTTAGCAGTTGCTGTTTGTAAGTGTATTCCATGTTGCTCATTACCCGCGGATTGAGCGTGATTTTGGCACCTGACTGATAAGTGTGATTTTTAACGTTGACGGTTTTAGTAAGATTCAGAGTAACTCCGGCGTACCGATTACCCTTCCAGAATCCAGTGTTACTATTGGTGGTGCCGATGGTTGTCGGAACTTTGGTTTTGGAACGAACCCAAGTAAAAGCGTGGGTTTTATTCCAGTTTCTAGCGGCCTGTTCAATGATGGCTTGGTACGCTTTGGGGGTTCCTCTCCGAATGTAGTATTTGGCGGTGGGGTGTTCATAGCGAAAACCAATGTTCGGGTCAACTTTCTGATCGGCCTCAGTGGTTGAGTTTGTGAGAGAACTAAAAGCAATCAGTGAAACCAATAATGCCATTAAGGTTCCCGCAATTTTGATTGATTTTTTCATTTTTATCCCACCTTTCATCCCTGATTCAGTCTGAAACAAATCCATACTAGCATAGCGAAGCGGAATGGAGAACAAAAAAGAAATGGGTACGAAATTCTTAATGATTTCGTACCCATTTTCATTATCTTTATTTTTTGAACATGTATTTAGCGTCAGCAACGTGATCCTGAGAAGTGAGAATTTTAGGACCATCTTCAGTGATTGCTAAAGTGTGTTCGTATTGGGCTGAGTATGAGCCATCTTGGCTAACGTAGTAAGTCCAATCGTCTTTTTTATCATAGTCATCTTTGATTTTCCAAGTTCCAAGGTTAACCATTGGTTCAATGGTAATGGTCATGCCTGGTCTGAGACGCATTCCGTGACCGGCAACCCCATAAGCTGGAACAGCTGGATCTTCATGAATTGAAGGCTGGATACCGTGTCCAATTAACTCTCGAACATCACCCATGTGGTTTTCGTCTTCAACGTAGTGTTGAATGGCAGCCCCAATGTCTCCAATTCGATTACCAACTTGAGCTTGGTCAATTCCTAAGTAGAGGCCTTTTTCAGTAACTTCCATGAGTTTCTTGATCTTAGGTGAGACTTCACCAACCGCGTATGACCAGCAGGAGTCACTTTCAAAACCGTCTTTATTGACACACATGTCAACTTTGACAATGTCGCCTTCCTTTAACTTTAAACCCCGACGTGGGATTCCATGGGCAACCTCATTGTTGATCGAGATACAAGTGCCATAGTTATAACCATCAAAGCCTTTTTCTGATGGAGTAGCTCCGTGGTCGGTAATGTACTTGTCAGCGAATTCTTCAATCTCCCAAGTATCAACGCCCGGCTTAATGATTTTCTTCAAACCATTGTGGACACCAGCTAGCACCGCACCGGATTCTGCCATCTTTTCAATTTCACGATCTGATTTTAAAGTAATCAAGTGAATATCTCCTTTTATTAGTTGGATAAATTGTTTTTCTTCCATAATTAAAATTAAATAAAGCGTAAAAATAATTTTTAATTACCAAATTTAGTTAAAATCTCACACCTCTAATATATCACTACTGGGCCTATTATTTCTAATCATAAATTAACCGATGTCTTTGTGAAAGAACATCACATTTATTTTTATAAAATTTAAAGATTGAAGGGGATCGTGTTACAATATCAATTAATTAAGTGATAAATTAATAATTATTCTAAAATATGAAGCAAGACATCTGGTTTAGTTAACAAGTTGTTATTAAAGAAGATTACTTTTTTATTCTTTGAGATAAAAGAGGCGACGAGTTTGGTAGCAAAAGTTAAATATGTAGGGCTCTTTCTATGCAGCATGGTTTTGTTAGTGTGCTTATGTTCTAGAGTTGTCAAAGCCGATGGGTTAATTGATTATTCCCAAAATAATGATACCAACGTTGGCCTAAACGTTCAGGGAAGATTTAATGTTCCAATCATCAATCCTTTTACACCAAGTGACAATTCCAACATTGGTGATAATGGAGCGGCTGGTGAGAATAATAATCAAGATGCCGTTGATTATGTCCCCAAAAATTTAACCTTTCAGGCCCTCAGTGACCCACATTTTGCGGATAGTCCGTTAACTTCAAGTGGCTCCAGCACGTCTAAAGATGGAAATCAGAATAACTTTGTGTTTGTCCAAGTTCATGATTTTGGTGATACCGGACCGATGGAGTTAAAGGCTACGCTTGAAGCCGATGGGAATGGAAATGGGTTTGTTAACGGTGATGGAGATGCCCTTTCTGGAGCGTACATTGAACTGAATAATACCCAACTGTTTCAGTATGACATTGGGGATGCTGTGTACAATAATATCTCACAACCAGCGTCACCAGACAACATTGGAACTACCACCATTACGACGGATGCAAATGCTCCGGTAATGTTGTCAAATACTAATAATGGTCCTGCTGATCAGTCAACGACTCCGGTTGGTTCGTTTGGTGTGTATGAATTAGCGTGGACGTTAGGGGACGTCCGACTGGAAGTTCCGTTTAATAGTAGTAGTTTTACTGGCTATGATAAAGTTCCCAGTCAAGATAATGAATACAACGGCACCATCGATTGGAACTATGCTCCTCAGGTTCACTAAAAAGTTAGGACACTAATTATGAAAAAGTTCGTGAAAGTACTATTGATCACGTTGATTGCTTTATTTATGGTGGAAGTTTCGGCTACTTTAACGGCTTCTGCTGCTGATATGAGCAGTACAACCCCAATTCAGGTCAAGATTGATGACAGTTATCATGTGTCACATGATAACTCGTACTATCAGATTGTAACTAACCAAGCACGTGATTATCCCATCGCCGTCTCGTTAACTAATTTAAGTAAAACCGATGCTTGTCAGGTTAGTACCCGCGTTGATTCTGCGTCGACATCATCTAAGCTGGCGTTATTTTTTAATAATAATCAAAGTCAATTTCATGGATTGCCCGTTAACATGCGCCAGGTGGTCTCATTTAATGAGTTAAGTGATCGTAATTTTCAGTTAGCACCCGGGCAAACTCGAATCGTGAAAATGTCGCTCAACTTAAACAATGATAAGTTCCGCAACTTTAATGGCGAGATCCTTGGGGCAGTAACTTTTACACAAGCTGCGCCGGTAGTTAAGGGTGAGATTAATAATCAATTTTCTTACACCATCCCGATTCAGGTTAGGAAGGGGAAACCGCAGAGTAGTGAGATTGAGGCAACCAAGAACGATCTTAAGAAAGATGCCGTCAAGCATGCAATGTTTACTTTTGGACTAGTAAATAAAAGACCGGCCATGTTAGATAACGTGAAGGCTAATGCAACGTTGAAGAACGTGACGTTGAACCGAATTATGACAAGTACCGAGATTAGTAAGGGTCAGATAGCCCCCAACAGTCAATTTGCGATCAAGCAACCACTAAATAAGCAATTATTGCCCGGCAAGTATATTGCCACCGTTAATCTCAAGGGGAAGAATTCAGTTAATGAGTCGGCTAATCACGTTAAATTACAAAGGGAATTTATCGTTAGTCCGGTTGATTACATCAGGACGTTTTCTTATCGAACGCTCTTTATCATAATCGGAATTATAGTTGCGTTAAGCCTGATTGTCGTAATTTTGGCATCTCTGGTAATAATTAATCATCGAAAGCACAAGCTGTGAGTCTTAAATCGGGGAGGAATGAACGTTGAAAAAGAACAGATGGATCCAACGAGTAGCTCTCGGTGGGCTGACCGGGTTATTTATAGTGGCTAGTACGATCCTATGCTTGTATACAGCGAGTTTAAATCGTTCTGTTTCGGCAAAATCCGAAAGTGATCCTCAAGAAGCAACTAAAAAAGCTAGTTCATCAACTAGTCAAGCTACCTCTGTTAGTCAAAGCAGTTCATTTAAAAAGACAAGTTCAAATAGTGATAAGCCGAATCAGGCGTCATCTAAAAACGACCAGAAGACAAAAACCTCAAGTAACGATGATCCGAACCAAAAGGGTGTTAAGTACACGAAATTGATGCAAGAAAGTCAGAATGATGAGAGTGATTTTAAGGCAGGTAAGTATGTGCCCGCCACTAAGTTGTCAGCTGCGCAAATAAAAACGGCTGATTTATCGACTGTCTCGGTTGGCGACTGGAGTAGCTTTGTTGCGGCCATCCAGAATTCAAACGTCGATCATATTTTAATTGCAAATGATTTTGCCGCTCCTGATACGGGGATGCGGCAGGTTCAGGCTGCTTCTCGTCCAAGTGGCAATCTGGTGGTCGACGGACAAGTTACATCTTCTAATAGTAATCCAGATGATCAACACGTTAATGGTCCAACGGTTGATTTAGGCGGGAATAGCTTTGATTGGCATGGAAATAATGGTAGCAATTCGAACGGAACTTCCCAGTTCCCAGACATTCAGGTTAACAACTTGAACGTGTATGGTGGTAATTATTATGGGATGTTTTGTGATAGCAACGGTGGAATTCATGGTGATGTGCAAACTTACAACAATTATTCGTATACCGGTTCCCAACCGTTTGTCGACTATGGTGGATTAGACGTTTTAAAGGGCCAGATTCGGCTGAATCAGGTTAATCAGTATTCAGCGATGGGGCGAACTAATACTAATATTCCCTTTGGTGGTCAACAACTAATGGAAGCATGTGCATTATGGATTGCCGATAGTAATGATAGTTCCAATCCAACTAACGTTAAAACCACCAGTAATAACAATGCTTCGCTTCCTAATTTTGAAATTGGTGACTGGGGAGACGAACGATGGGATCAGCGGATTCAAAATGTTCCCACTAATCCTAATACTGGCCAACCGTTTAGTCTGGGACAAATTGCGATTGGTAACAATGTCAATGTCGATATGGATGCGACCGCTAAAAACTCGTTTGGTGGTGGTAATAGTGGTAACTCAGGGCAAACTTCTGGATTTGATCTGGGACGTGGTAATAATCAAAATGACTTTAGTATTGGTAATTATTCCAAGGTTAATATTGATATGACGCCTGGTCATACGGCCATCACTTCCTATAATCGGTCCAATAGTAGTGCTCAGTCTGGCATTAACATTGGGAGTTCAACTTTAACGGTCAATAGTAATCATGGTTACGGGAGTCCAGCAACTAATCGTCCGGGCATATTTGCTAACGGAGACATTACCTTTGCTCCCAATCAAGTTGCCGTACTTGACCCAAGTTCTGATCAACAGCCAACCCTAAACATTGATAAGAATGTTCAAAATAATGACTCAAGAATGGCAATTCAGTCACTAACTGGGAACGTTGATTTACGTAAACTGGGGTATGGCGATTTGCGGATGAGTAACTATAGTCATCCGGTTAACGAACCAATTATTTCAGTTAATCGTGGTCGCACATCCGGGAGTGGACAGATTGAATTTGGTGCTAATCAACCATTTTCGGCCTGGAACTTAACTAATTCTGACAATGACGGTTCGCCACAGTGGAGTTGGGAACAATCACCAGCTAGTGGGTGGTCGTATCCAAATGATACCTTTCAACCCACATCGTTTGACCCGTATCAATATTCGCGATTGAAAGTGGGAACGTCCCAGTACCAAGGTAACCTTCAATTTGACCATTCGTTAAATGATGCGAGGGATTCAAAGTACTCGTACCAGATTGACGGGACCGTCACGGATGACAACGGGGCTCCCTATGCAAATGCGTATGTTAGTTTGACGGGGGATCCGAACATCCAACCCAATGTTGGTAACAACGATAGTATCCCGAATGATGGTTACGCCTTTGGATATCCAATGTTTCAACCTAAAGCGCCTGATAATATCTCCAAAAGGGAGTACGTTGCAAAGACTGATTCTAACGGACACTTTAGGTATACCTTGCCGAAAAAGAACGGACAACAGACCTATCTGACTGCCAACGAGACCATTACGGCTTTTGCCGCTGGATACAACGATTCCAGCTGGTTTTACACGAAGGAGACTCCAGAACCGGTCGACGGTGTTAGTAAACCTGGGGTCATTAATCCATATCAACCGCAAACACAGGATGACAATGGTTTTCCTCAAAATGTCGATCCAGGTGATCAAGTTTCAGGAGCTAATAACCCCGCTGACAGTAATGATCCGGCAATGTTAAGGCTCGACGCAGTTCCTAAAAGTATGCAGTTTAACATGAACGGTGGGAATGCCTCGCCAACTAATGGTCATTTGGCGGTTCCAATTTCTGAGCAGGGAACCTCGTTAGCTTACAATCCAAATAGTTCTGATCCGGGAATTTTTACCCAGTTTACTAATTCTGCTGGGAACGAAATAAACGATGACGGTTGGAACTTATCGGTTACGGCTAGTGCAAATGATAATCAAGGGAACCTGCTAAATGATGCATCACTAATTCTGGGTGGATCCTCACTTGGTGATGGTTTTCTCCAAGAATTAAGCACCCCAAGTGGCACGGGACTTGCGCAGTGGAATAAAACGGGAAACAATCTTTCTAACATCATTAATTTTAATGGACAGGAAACCCCGATTGTCTCAAGTAATGATGTGAGTTTGGATAATTCAACCTATCAGACATTTTGGAATTTGGATAACATTAGATTGAATTTAGATGAAGATGTTTTAAAGGATAACAAAGCGGGTCTCGGTGGCAATCCACAGAATTCTAGTGGAACGTTGACTTGGAACCTGTCGCATGGTCCTTCTGAAGGCGATTAATGATTAAGACGATGATAATTTAAGGATTGTTGTCGTCTTTTGTGCGTAATGAATGATTAAACTTGGAAATTGGAGTGGCGTTATAATGAAAGTAGTTCAAAGGTTAATGGTTACGATGGTTGCGCTCGGTGCTTTTGTTCTTTTCTTCTTAGTTGGAAGTATTTCCACTCAGGCCGATACACAAAATCAGGTCCCACTGGAAGTTCTTCCTCAGATCAAAGATGTGAAAGGCCAACAAAAGGGAGCTGATTATTTCGATATTAAGGCAACTCCTGGGATGAAACAGCAGCTAAAAGTTCAGTTGATTAACCGAAGCACTAACATGCCATTAAAGGTTAAATTGGGAATTAATCCCGCTACTACGTCTGGAGCTCCCACGATTAGTTACGCTAATAAGGAGAGGGCCACTAGTAATAACCGTCAGTTTCCAATTGAGCAGTTGGTAAGTTTTGCAAAAGCTTCTGATCAGTCAGTTTCGCTTCAACCGCAACAAAAACAAACCGTTGTTTTAAATCTAAATGTCCCAAACGACAGGCAATTTCAAGATTTCAGGGGAACCATTCTTGGTGGCCTTTACGTTGTCGAGGATAATGGCAATCAGTCGTCATCACCAGTCAATTCACTGTATTCATATTCGGTTGGAATTCAGTTAAAGCATGGCAAACAACCTGCTAATATCAAAATGAATGGGATTAAGATGCTGAATGCTGATAATCCTAATTTGATGGAAGTCAAGTTATCAAATGACGGGGCAGCGGTGCTTGGAAAAACTAAGATTAAGACTGATGTTACATCGATTAACAGTATGAATGTTTTATACTCACATACAACTTCAGATGCCGTAATCGCGCCTAATAGTTCGTTTAATTACCTGATTCCTAGGTCTACTAACCAATTACCGAACGGACGCTACTTGCTTCACTTAAAAATGATTTCTAATGATCCTCAATTTAAGGGAACTAAGGTCTGGAAATTTACTCGTGGTTTCACTGTCAACAACCCAATTTCAGCGACCCATTCAATAAATAAAGCGGTTTCAAAGAGCATCTTCTGGGTGGTTATGTTAGTATTGTTGTTGGGTATCATTGGTGCCTGTTTTTACTTCTTTTTTGCCGGAAGAAAACAAGATGAGCTTTAAATCTAATAAGACTATGTTTCATACACGATTGTGTATTAGTATTTGGAAACCGGTGCCTGCGCGTTCCGGAGTTTTTGTGCGGGATTTTTGTGTCACTGGGATTCCTAATTTATGAACAAAGGAAGAGTGATTTTTTGGAAAAAGCAGCAAAGAAAAACATTTTTTTATTTGCGATTGGAATTGCCATTGTTGTGGCAGGTTTTCTTTTTATTGAATTTGGGATTAACGTTGATGGTGTAAAACGTGGTGAGCACACCCCCATTTTATTTGTATCAGACCTAAATAAAACTTCCAAGGCTGCTAATCACCTGACGGTTACTTCTAGTCGTGAGGGCGGTGAGTATGCCATGAAGATTAACGTTTATCCTGACGGTAAGATTTATTACCATCCTAATGGAAACGTGCACGCTAAATATCCGATTATTAAGGTCAACTTTACTGACAATACTGCTTCAACGGTAATTCAGGCGAAGTGGCTGAATGAGATTCTCGTTCATTTAAATCATAAATACCATTATCAACAATATAATGCCTTGGGATTCGGCTCTGGGAGTCTAACGATTTATCAGAACGCCGTGGCGTATGGTCAAGAATCAAATCATATGCGACTGACCAAGTTCATATCAATTGGTGGACCATACAGGGGCATCATGCCGGTAACTGATGTTGTGAATCATCGTTACCCGAAAGTTAGTGAGTTAAAGGATGCCTCTAAGAGTTTTCCAAAGGGCGTGAGTGTCCTCAATGTTTATGGTCAGTTGAGCAAGACAAATAAATCTGACGGACGAGTCACCACTTCGTCTGCTCGTGAATTAAGAAAGCTTGTCCCGGGTTCGGACTACCAGGAAATTAAAGTAAGTGGAAGATCCGGGCAACACAGTAAGTTATTGAATAATCAGATGGCTTCAAGAATTATTGAAAGATTCCTGTTCGCTGAATAACCAAACAAAAAAGCGAGAGCACAAATTAATGTGCTCTCGCTTTTATTTTAATTAAAGTTGGTTAACGACACCCTTTTCAACGGCACGGCTTAATGCTTGGAGTTCGTTAATCTTTGATTCAATGAGGTATTGGCCCTTAACCTCACTCTTATCTTTAGCGTCTTGTAATTGTTGATCTAAGAATTGAATTTGTTTGTCGATATAATCAGTAAGTTTCATATTATACACTCCCATCTGTTCTATTTTTCACTTACATCCTACCAGATTTGAACACGTTTATCAGGTTTTAAGTACATCTGATCCTCAGAAGTTACGTCAAAAGTCGTGTAAAAGTCATCAAGATTCTTGACCTGAACGGATGCCCGAAGTGGGGCGGGCGCATGCACGTCAATTGATAGTAATAGATTCTGGTATTCTGGAGTAGCTTTCATTCTCCAAATCCGACCCCAGTTAGTAAAGAACTGGTATAAGTCAGTGTCATCACCATTTTTAGCGGCTTCTTCAGCACAGCTAAGACCACCCGCGTCAGCGATATTCTCTGAAACGGTCAATTTACCGTTAACTTTACCACCCGCAAATGGAATGCCGTTGAATTCGTCAATCATTTTCTGGGCTAACTTGGAGAAGTGTTCGTGATCGGACTTAGTCCACCAATTATTCAGGTTGCCATACTGGTCGAATAAAGAGCCATTATTATCAAAGGCGTGTGAAATTTCGTGAGCCATGACCGCTCCGATGCCACCATAATTAGCGCTTTCTGGTTGATCTAAACTGTAAAACGGTGCTTGTAGGATGGCAGCCGGGAAGACAATGATGTTTTTAAAGGGATGGTAGTAGGCGTTCACGGTATTGGCGCTCATTTCCCAACGTTCTCGTTCCACTGGCTTGTTCCACTTGGAGAATTCATCCTGGTTAGCAATCTTTTCAAAGTTAAGCAGGTTACTTAGAACCGTGCCACCATCTTTTTCCTCAGTAACGTGAAATCTCTTGTAAAGCGGATCGAGTTCGTCAGGGTATCCAACTTGAACCCCCAGGGTGGAAAGTTTTTTGGTTGCCATCTTTTTAGTGTCATCGCTTAACCATTGGTTGTTTGAAAGTCGGTTTTTGTAAACGTCGATCATACTATTGACCATCTGGTGAACGTCAGCTTTGGCTTTTTCACCAAAGTATTTTTTCCCATAATAATCACCAACCACTTGATCAAAAGTTCCTGATGCAAGGTAGTAGGCAGCCTTCTTTTTATTAGTGGCTTCCTTCTTACCTGAGAGCGCTCTACTGTAAGTTCCACCAATTACCCGGAATTCGTCAGAAAGAGCACCACTGTATCCATTAAGCGTCTTTACAAGCATCCAGTCCTTCATAAGTTGGAAGTGAGATGAAGTTAAGAGTTCAGAAAGATTACTAAAGAATTGAGGTTCGGTGACGATGATCTTTTCAGGAAGGGTACCAACTAATTGGTTAATGGCTTCCTTTAGGTTCAGAGCATTGGTTGACCGAGCTAATTCGTCGGGACTTTCTGGGTTATACATTTTACTGTAGTCAGCAGCTTCTTCAGCTGATTTGACGTTTGGGGCAATTAAACGATCAAATTCAACCGCATTTTCAACGATCTTTTGACTCTCGTCTTCACTATATCCTGCCACTTCAAACAACTTGGTGGTCATTTGAATGAAAATTGGCATTAACGTTTTAGCAGCTTCATTGTCTTTTTCATAGTAAGTTTTGTCAGGCATGAAAAGAGCAGGCCCACTTGCAAAGAGAGCGTTCACTTTTGCGTTCTTCATGTCAGGATCAAGTCCTAATGAAAATGGGGTTGGGAGTCCAGAAAGGATCCAATCAGGAAGTTGATCGTTTAGATCATCGTAGTTTTCTAGATTACTGATTCGATCAAGGACTGGTTTTAAGGGTTTAACACCATCTTCATCACGCTTTTTGAAGTTATTGGTCATGTTATAGAACTTTTTGTATTCCTCGAGTTCAGGGGTTTTAGCAGGTAACTTGCCACTTGATAGGTCGGCTGAATCCTTCATCAGGGTCTTGTCGATATCGTCAACTAGGTCCATGAAACCACCGGTTGAAGAGTGGTCAGACGGAATGGTTGCTTGTTTAATCCATGAGCCGTTAATGGCGTCATAGAAGTCGGTTTTTAGTTCAGACTTATCAATTGGAAATTCTTTGTTAGTCATAGTCATTGTCCTTTCGAATCTTTTCTCATAATTAAATGGTATCAAAAAAGTCTCATGAATGTTGTTCATGAGACTCATTTTTTACGATTATTTACTTTTTCAAGTCTTCAATTGAGTTAACGTTCTTCATGTACTTCGGAACGGCTAAGCCAACTTTAGCCTTGTCAATACTGGTACCAACGATTTCGACGTTGTTTTTGTACTTCTTGTACATCGGTGCCATCGTTGTTGGCAACCAACCAGCAGTCGAAGCATCGGCCGATCCAGTTGAAAGGGCCGTCCACATTGGTTGAGCTTCCATTGCTGAAAGGGTTGGTTTGTAACCCTTCATTCGTAGCAGTTGTGCAACCACGTTGGATGATGACAATTCTGAATCCCAGGAAACAAGGACCAGTTTAACGGGTTGACCGTGTCCCTCAGGAACACCGTTAAGCCATTGTTTAACTAGTTCAGGGTGTTTATTGATGAATTCTTTTGAGGCTTTTTCAGCGTTTTCACCCTTATCAATCTTAAACATGACTTCACTCATTAATTCGTCGTTCCAGTGGAATTGTCTGAGAAGTTTTGTTGCGCCAGGATTTTTCTTTTCAAATCCCTTGTGGATGATAGTTTGAATGTGTTCACCTTTACCATAGGCATTCTTTGGATCTTTTAAGAACTTGATAGGATACTTTTGGAACATCCAGTGCGGGGTCCAACCAGTAATTACGATTGGTTGTTTGTATTTGAGCGCTTTATCAAGAGATGAAAGCATGGCAGCAGTAGAACTAGCCTGAAGTTGCCATTTTTCTTTCTTAAGTCCATAGGTGTTTAACGCCTTGGTGGTTGATGACATGATTCCGGCTCCGGAATCAATTCCAGTTATTGTGTAGTTAACTTGTGGTCCAACTTTAGCGTTGGGATTGTACTTTGGTGGATTTACACTACATGCGGTTAGAGTTACCGCTAAAAGTAACGCGGAAGTGATTCCTAGAATCCATTTTGTAAATTTCTTATTCATTATTCGTTTGATCTTGCATCAGTTTTATTGGCACCACCAAGGCCTTTACTGATCTTATCAAGAACAATGGCAAGAATAACGATTGCGATACCAGCTGCGAAACCAGTACCAACGTCATTTCTACCAACGGCGAAGTAAACGGCTTCTCCAAGTCCCATTGTTCCAATCATTGAAGCAATAACAACCATCGAAAGGGCAAGCATAATTCCTTGATTAATCCCCGACATAACGGTTGGTTTTGCTAATGGGAACTGAACTTTGAAGAGTTTTTGCCATGCGGTACAACCAAATGATTCCGATACTTCAAGGTATTCACTTGGGACTTGTCTAATTCCAAGGTTGGTCATGTTGACGATTGGTGGAATTGAGAAGATTACGGAAGCAAATACACCAGGAACTTGACCGATTCCGAATAAAGCAACGGCAGGGATCAAGTAAACAAAGGCTGGCATGGTTTGAAGAAATGACATGATTGGACTCACAATGGTTTCCACAATCTTACTTTTAGCCATCCAGGTTCCAAGTGGAACTCCAATGATGACAATTAAAAGACAGGTTGTCAGAACCAAGTCCAAAGTTTGAGTCATGTCACGCCAGTATCCTTGGTTCCAGATTAAAAGGAAGCCAAGAAGTTCAAAGAGCATGAAGCCCCAGTGTTTTGTTTTTCTGAATAAGAACCATGTTCCAAGTAGGATAATGGCAATAAACAACCAAATTGGGATAATGTCAAAAACCCATTGGATTCCGTTCATAACGGTATTTAAGAAAAGCGTAATTGCATTAAAGAAACCAGCAAATCCAGTTAACCAAGCAAAAAAGTCATTGACCCACTTGGCAATGGGAATTGCACCAATGCTAGCAATAGATAACAAACTATTCATTAGTTATCTCCTCCTTTCTTCGTAGCCATGGCATCAAGAACGGCACTTCTTAAAATGATACCCTTCAGATGCTTTTCGTCATCAACCACCGCGTATGGGATTGGTGATTTAGAAATGGCGTTGAACAAGTCACCGATTGGTGTACTTGGAGCAGTAGTTGGAACATTTGTTTTTAATGCGATGTGAAGATCTTTTTCGTGTTTATCAATCATTTCGTTGACGTCATCAGCATCGACAATTCCAACGAAGTGGTCTTGTGAATCAACAACAAAGATACTTGAGATTTGGTCTTCCTTCATCCGACGAAGGGCTAACTTAGGACCGTCTTTTTCGATGTTAACGGTATTAGGTTTAACCATGACGTTGTAAGCAGTAAGGATCTTAGAACGGTCAACGTTTTCGATGAATTTCTTAACGTAATCGTTTTTAGGGTGATCAAGTAAATCTTCTGGTGTATCAACCTGAATGACGTCACCATCGTGCATCATCATGATTCGATCCCCAACTCGTAGTGCTTCGTTTAGGTCATGACTAATAAAAATAATGGTCTTATGCAACTTTCGTTGTAGTTCCAATAATTCATTCTGCATTTCACGCCGATTCAATGGATCAAGGGCTGAGAAAGCTTCGTCCATCAAAAGAATATCTGGATCATTAGTGATGGCACGTGCTAGGCCAACTCGTTGTTGCATCCCACCAGATAGTTCAGTTGGATAACTGTCGTCGTAGCCGTGAAGTCCCACCATCTCAAGTGATTCATGGGCTTTTTTGTCACGGTCTTCTTTTTTAACGTCTTGAACTTCTAGTCCAAAAGCAGCATTTTCAAGGATTGTACGGTTAGGAAGTAAGCCAAAACCTTGAAATACCATACTCATTTTCTTACGACGGAGGTCAAGTAGTTGTTTCTTATCAAACTTCATGATGTCTTCTCCGTCTAAGTAGATGGATCCAGAAGTAGGGTCAATCAAGCGATTAAACATTCTTAACATGGTTGACTTACCTGAACCAGATAGTCCCATGATAACGAAAATCTCGTTGTTTTTAATTGAGAAGTTAGCATTATCAACTCCAACGGTACTACCAGTTTCTTCAAGAATTTGAGCCTTATCTTCTCCTTTAGATAAAAGTTCTTGTGCTTTTTTAATATGAGGACCAAAGATTTTAGTGATGTGATCAACTTTGATTTTTTCATTATTATTTTGAGCCACAGAACTCCTCCTTTCGATTAACACTGACAATTAAAGTAAAAATATCTACATTAACCAACTTAACAAGTAGAACCGTATATGTCAACTTTTCTACCATTTATAAAGCGCGGCACACCGGTTTTTATCGGTTCTATGTCCTTACTCTGATGTAGGTTCTCGTAATGTAATTTTATTTTAAAATTAATGTTAAAAGGTGAGAAATATGTTAGAAGAATTGTCCGATCCCATAGTGAATGATCATGGTAATGATTCCCACAATGACGTTTCTAATTACCGCAATCTTCACCAGACCGTTGCCGAGCTCAGCACTTAAGAATCCGGTGATGGCTACAGCAATAATGACAGCGATGATGGTTCCAGGCCACTGAAGTCCGACCGGAAGTAACGTCATGGCAAGTAGTGGAAGGGTCCCACCAAGTGCGGCAGAACACAGCGATGAGAAAGCGGCACTCCAAGGACTCAGATATTTTCCTAACTGAAGGTCATATTTGACATTTACCACCGTTTCAAGTGGTTTTTTGGATAACAAATCCTTGGCAATTTCAGTTGCCGTTTCTTTACTAACTCCACGACTCATGTAAAATTGAACGACACTTGCCATTTCGCCATCGAAATTGGTTTTTAAAAGCTTACTTTCGGTTTTAACGGCCGCTTCCTCGGTGTCACGTTGGGAACTTACCGAAGCATATTCGCCTCCGGCCATTGAAAAGGCACAAGCAAGTAAATCTGATAGTCCGGCGATAAAAATGGTGAGGGGATTCGTAGTAGCTACGGCAACCGAGAAAAGGACCCCAACGACGGTGAGAATTCCATCGTTTGATCCGAGAACGCCAGCACGGAGGTTGTTTAGTTTCTCATCCATGGTGTTGTCGTTATTATCTTTTGGATGTTTCCTTAGGTGTTTCTTTAATTGAAGACGCATCTTCTTACCTCCTAAAATAATAATCCGACTAAACGACCAACGAGATAGGCAACTGTCATGGTTACTAACCCTGAAATGACGTTTCGTATTAGTGATTTAGTCCGATTAGCATTTCCTAGAATAGCAGCAACATATCCGGTGATTGAAAGAGCCAAGACGATGGCAATGTAGGTCCCAAGCACACGGTATTGCGCTGGTGCAACGAAGATGGTGACCAGGGGAAGAATTGATCCAGTTGGAAACGAGATCATTGATGCGATGGCAGCGGCGTAAGGATTGGTGAAATCATTTCGATCAAATGAATATTTTTCACGAACCACGGTAGTGAGAGGATCCTTTTGCATCATTTCGGAGGTGGCTTTTTCGGCTAGGGCGTTTGCCATCCCGGTTTTAAGGTACTTATTTTTAACGAAGTTAAACTCGTCATCGTAATGATTTTTAAGGCCCTGTTTGACGAGATCAATTGCCTGACGTTGTGAATCCTTCTGGGTATTAACCGAGACGTATTCTCCCATCGTCATGGATACCGTTCCAGCAAGCATTCCCGCTAAACCTGAGATTAGAATTGCCCAATTACTGGTCGATGCCCCAGCGACCCCCAGGACAATTCCAGCAACCGATAGGATCCCATCATTGGCACCCATAACACTTGCCCGCAAAACATTGATTTTCTGGGCAAGTGATGTTTTCATTTTTGACATAACTGACTCCTCCAGTTTATAATGATTATAATCTAGCTCAGTTACTATTTTACCTCAATGTCTTGTGATAGTAAATACGAATTGAAAAATTGGGTATTAAAAAAGCACAATGACATCATTGTGCTTTTTTGAAATAAAATTATTTTTTTGAGGACGCACTTGGTATTTCAACCATTTTACTGTTAGTACTTTTTCCTTGATCGTTTTGTGCCGCTTGTTTTTCCTGGCATTCTTTACAAATCCCATGGACCTCAACGTTTGAAACAGAGGGGTCAAAGCCAACTTTTCTAGTGGCGTCTTGAAGCTCTTCATCAATTTGCTTGAATTTCGGATCATTGATATCAATGATCTTACCGCAAGTATCACAGATGGCGTGGAAATGAGGATGACTGTAAAAATCATAACGATATCCACCATCTGGATTTGGTAATTCAATCACAATTCGTAACTTTTTAAATAAACGTAAATTATTGTAAACAGTTGCCATGCTAAGGTTAGGGAAGGTTTCTTCCAAGAAATGGAAGATGGTCTCAACCGAAGGATGATTATTGTGATCGATAAGGTACTTTAAAATAATTTGTCGTTGTGGGGTAATTCGGACATTATTACTTTTAAGAATGTCCATGGCTTTCCCATACGCTTCTTTCTTCTCTTTTTCATTCATAAATATGCACTCCCATACATTATAATGTTACTCTTTTATTTCAATAATCATTCTAGTAGCTTATGGAACACAATTCAACTGAAATCACTGAAATAATTGAAATCTAGCGGATTTCGGGGATTGAGCCACTTGAGAGAACCCTAATCCTTTTATTATACCTATAAGATTATGCTTATTATTATTTAATAAAATGGAGATGCTTCGTTGTTTTAATTCTGCAAAAGTAAACTTAATCATATGACTTAATAATTCGGAAATTAGATCCGGAGCAATTCCAACCTCAAAGATAAAATTAAATTGTGGTTGGTTATTGTCTAAATTACTGATGGCAAAGATTCCGAGTAGAGTGTGAGTTTTTTTGTCCAACACGCCCCAAATCAGAGCCTGAGATTTCATGATTTTACGCATGTCAAGATTAACTAGATCGGCTGTTCTAGTGGGGTTATACTCACCATCCAGGCGAACATTGGCGATTGTACGACCGTTTAACAGTGTGGTTATTTCGCCAAGATTCATGGTAGTTAGCCAATCCATTTCAAGGTGAGCGGTAAAAATTGGGTGGTAACTTTCAAGTTTCGTCATGGTTTTTCTCCTTCGTATTATTCCAAAATTGTTTGATGTCATGCTCTAGTTCATGAGGGTTGTGAGCAATCTGATAATTTTTCCATTGTTGTGGATAAAGGCTAGTGTACCTTTTCTGGGTAAATCTTTGGTCCATTAATACAACGATTCCATGATCATGCTTACCACGGATTAAGCGTCCAGCAGCCTGAAAAACGTTGTTTAAGCCCGGAAGCTGGTAGGCGTATTCAAATCCGTGGCCGTTTTCGGCATCAAAGTAGTCCCGAATCAGGTTGGTTTCTGGATTCAGTCCTGGAAGTCCGACCCCAACAATTCCAACTCCAATTAATTTATCACCGACCAGATCAATTCCCTCCGAAAAGATGCCACCAAGAAGGGCAAATCCGACAACCGGATGGTCCTTTGGTTGATTGAATTGATTGATAAAATTAGAACGCGCTGCTTCATTCATTCCGGCTTCTTGTTTAACTGTTTTAACCGTGGGGTGTTGTCTGCTAAATTCATCGTAGATTTTTTCTAGGTACACACCTGATGGGGCAAAAATCAGGTAGTTGCCGGTTTTTCCACTGATCATTTTGTAGATGGTATCAACGATTTTAGAAATACTTTGATCGCGTTTTTGAAACGTAGTATTGATGTAAGAAGTGATGATGATATTCTGGTTTGCTTTGGAAAATGGGGAGGGCAGTTGGTACTTTAAACTATTGTCCTCATCACCTAGAACCTTGGCATAGTAGTCCATCGGTGAAAGGGTGGCCGAAAACAACACTGCTCCGCCACCAAGGTTCAGGGTCTCGGCTAGATTGTGACTTGGATCCATACAGAAGAGACGAACGGTCGTGTTTGTGCCACTGATGAGAATTCTCGTTTTGTAATTTGGACCATAGTACTCGTTAATTTTGAGATATCCCGTACACTGAAAGAAAAAATCAAGCACCAGGTCCAGGTCATCACCGTCGTCTTGTTTTGCAATCCATTTCCGGAGGACTTTGACTAGGTTAGTGACCGCTTTTGTAAATTTATCAAGTGGATCATCGAGTGCGACTTCGAATTGATGATCTTCCTTTAGTGGTTTGGCGATTGCATTAAATTGACGTTTGAGTGATCGTAACTTGGTTAAGACCTTTGCGTTTTGTTCCTTGTTCTTTGATAGAAGCTTGATAACTTTTTCTAATGGTTCAGATGATAGTTCGGTTGAGTACATGTCACGGGAACGATCGACTAGGTTATGGGCCTCGTCAATTAGGTAAAAATTCTGATAATCTTGCACTTCAAAGAAGCGTTGAAGGTGGACCTGGGGATCAAATAAGTAATTGTAGTCACCAATGATAACGTCACAAAAAAGGCTGATATCAAGCGAGAATTCAAAGGGATCGAGTGTGTATTTTTTAGCGTACTTTTCCACCACGTCACGCGTGATCTGGTGATTATTTTTTAAAATGTCTTTTAGGGCTGGCTTTAAGCGATCATAGTAGCCAAGCATATAGGGATTATCCTCTGGTGATTTGTCACGTTCATCATCAAACATAATCTTGTCTTTAGCGGTGAGGGTAATGCTTCGAAGTCGTAATCCGTGATTACTCATGAGCTTGACGGCATCTTCAGCAACTTGTCGAGTACTTTGTTTGGCCGTTAAGTAAAACACTTTTGAGATGAGGTCATTTCCCATGGCTTTGACGGTGGGAAAGAGGGTTGAAATGGTTTTACCGGTGCCAGTTGGAGCTTCTGCAAACAGGTGGCGGTTGGAAGCGACGGTCTTGTAAACCGCAGCTGCCAGTTCACGCTGACCCGTTCGATACGCTGGGAAGGGAAACTGAACTTTTTTGGCGGTAGTTCGTTTTTCTTCATTTAACTGGTCTTTAAGTTCGAGCCATTCTCCAAATTCGTGAATTAAGTTATCAAAGAAACGTTTGGAATCTTCGTATGTAATTGAACGTTCCTTTTGCGTAATTTCTTCTTCGGGAGTTTGGACGTACGTCAGCTGCATGGTGACTGATTTAATGGAGGGGTCTTTTGTCATCAGCAAGTAGGCATATGCCTTTACTTGCCCCCAGTAAAGAATCATCTTGTTCTCCGGAATATCATTAAATTCAATGTCGGAGGTTTTGATTTCTTCGATTGTGGCTGATTTATCACTCATGGTGACACCATCGGCACGACCGTGAACCAGAAAATCAGTCTGATTAACTTGGACTTTCTTTTCTAGATAGTATTCTTTTTCATAGTTACTAGGACGTTTCTTTTGAATTTTCCGGTGGATTTTAGTGCCAGCTTGAGCCGTGTTCAGACTACTAAGACTACTATTTAAATCTCCACTTCGAAGTAAAAATTCAACGAGATCTCTGACTCCAACTTTGTTCACTATTTCCACCTCCTTTTTTCAATAAAAAAACAACTTCAAACGAAGTTGTTTTATTCTTCACGCCAACGATTGAACTCGTTTGCATGAGATCCTAAGTAATTCATTGCCTCTTTGGTTAGCCGATCAACCTCAGTTTTTGTTTGATCTGGCATTACGTGATAGAAGTTACAAACATATCCTTCAGCAATGTCTTCGTATTGTTCTCTTCGTCCGTAGCCGGCATCGTTAAATAATTTATCTAATCCTTTGACGTCGTTTTTACCGGCTTCATAGACTTGCTGAGCTAGATTAGTCTTGTTTTCACCTAACATTGTAGCGGCATATTTAATGATAAAATCATTCATATCAATGATGATGTTTTGGCGTTGTTTACGTTCTATTTTCTTCTTCGACATATTTTCACCTCACTATTAGTTTAAAGCATTCGCCCAATAAATGAAAATAGAAAGTGAAAGCTTAAAAAGAACGCAAAATTTATGTTATGATAAGCGCACTAAACTTGGTCGAATCCACACATGTGATAAGATTAAACTGATGTTATTAGAGAAGCGGGTGATTGTTTGGATAATTCAGTTAATCAAGTTGTTAAGGACTTGAAGTATTCGATGAATAACAATTTATTGGTAAATTTGACCCAGCAAAATACAACGGTCTTCTATACTGGTGTGGTCGTTGCTCTTGATGCTGCCGGTGCGATTTTGATCACGTACGATGATTACGGACTTGCTAACGGGCTGGTCTACGTTGTTTATGGAGATATCGATGATATTGACTTTCAAAGTGAGGACCTCACTAAGATGGAGGGTCGTATCCGGATGTCCCGGCAATTAAAACTGAATGGAACTAAGCAGGAAGTAATGAAGCTTAATTCTAAAAATGATCTATTGACCCAGATTTTGGGCAATTCATTTGTCGACCAACAAGCGGTGATGGTGGTAACTCAGGACGGCAATTCCGTTGAGGGGTTCATTAATTCACTGTCGGACTTTGAATTTTCACTTTCCGTTGTTGATAAATTTGACAACGAAAACGTGACCCATAAGACCATCATTAAGCCGTTGGTTCGTTCGGTTGAGTTTCTTGGAACCGAATTAAAGTTATTAACGGATTCTAAGTCAGTTTTATTTGCCAAACACATTACCCCAAAAGTCATCGACGGACAATTAGCCATTGAAGCCAACTTGTACTCGGCCATGGAAACAGGAAGAAGAATTGTGATGATACCGAAGATTCATTCTGATTTGTTTTTCATTGGTCAGGTGAAAGCGGTCAATTCTGATTCTGTCATGTTTTCGTTGGTCGACATGATGGGACGGTTTGGTGGATATGAACTCATTAAGATTGATGAGATTGATAAATTAGTGATTAAAAGTGACTATTTGCGGTTAATCAATCACTTCGTGTCCATCAACTCTGCTAACGGCGTCTTCGTTCAACCCGTGTTAAATAATGATCGAAGTTTTGATTCGACGATTAATTTATTTGAAGCTACGATTCAAATGGCCATCAAATTTCAACGGGTGGTTAGAATAAAAATGAATGACGGCCAATCTTACCTAGGATTTCCCGTAAAGTACGAGCATGGTCAGATAACCGTTCAAATCGTTGATAAGGCAAAGTTATTCGTCGTGAATAACCAACTCATTAATCTCGGAGATATTGACGAGATTGCATTTGGATACCTTGACTCATATCTAATTGAGCAACAAATCGGATAAAAAAACGATGGCTTTTATAAAAGTCATCGTTTTTATTTGTTATGAACAATAAACTGCTTAATTATTTTTACTTCATCCTGAGTAGGCTGAATTTGCATACTCTTGATGGCATGAAATCTCTCCACCGTCATGTGTAGGTCAACGGCCATTTGGTTGTCAGGGATGTCATGTTTTTCTTGGAATTTAATTAGATCGGTTGCTACCTGACTAAATTCTTCTCCAATTTTCATTTTGCTACCTCCTCTACTTCGCTTACTTGAGTCTATTATACATTAATTTATTTATTTGAGACAAAGAATACTAGAGCAGAAGTAGAACTACTTGAAGTAAGATGACGTTAAAAACAAAGACGAGCCAGTCCACCTTGGTGATTTTAATGGTCTGATAAAATGTCCGTGGTTGGCCCTCGACAAAACCGTGTGATTCCATTCCCTGGGCTAAATTCTCCGACCAGCGAATTGCCGATAAAATGGCTTTAAAGTATAGGGTTGGTGACCACCAGTGTAGTTTAACTCCCCGCATTAAACTAGCAGTTTTAATCTTATTAACTTCGGTTTGAATTTCAGGTAGGAGGTTGAAAGCCGCCATGGCACCATAAACAAATTTACTTGGGAGCCGAAGGTTTTGTTCGAGCGAATTAACCAGTTCGTATAATTTAGTGGTCAACGTGAAGGCTGCCCCATAGACGATGTAAACGTAGATTCGGGTAAATAATAGGATGCCAGCGTGGGTACTTTTAGCGTATAAAATCTGAGAGATCAGTAACCCAACTGCCGGAATGAAGGCAATCAGAAGAATCAATACCAAACGCTTGAGGTTTACGTGTTTCACTATGAGATAGGCTAGGCCACAGACGATTAGCACACTGTTACCAACGATACTAGTAGTGAAAGAAACTTCTAGGGCAATGATCAATACCAGAACGAATTTTAGACTAGGATTCATGAACGTCCTCCTTGTAAGTTAATCGATGATTAGCAAGTTCAATAAAGAAATCAGCATTTTCGACGAGGTCAGTCCGCTGATGGGAAGCAAAAATAATGGTTTTCCCGTTTTTGGCCTCGTTCTCAAGGATCCGCGAAATAATGACGGTTGATTTTTGGTCAAGACCGGCGAATGGTTCGTCAAGCATGAGGATGGGCGCATCCCGAATCAACATAATCACGATTTGGAGCTTTTTCTTTTGCCCACCACTTAGTGAATAAACCACCCGTTCCAAGAGATGATCAAGATGTAAGGCCTTTAGAAGGTCGTTAATCCGGTCATCAGTCCATTGTTTGGTGATGGCATTTTTCTTGGCTAGGGTCAGTTCGTCTTTAAGCGTGATGGTTAAAAATTGATCTTCTGAATTTTGAAAGATCAGGTTTTCAGACTTCATGAGAGAGGGAAGGGATGATTTTTTAATGTTATGATTCATGATTTTGACAACCCCGTTGTATGAATGGAGGCGAGCGAGCGCCTTAAAGAAAGTGGACTTTCCACTTCCATTCTTTCCATTTAGATAAGTGACTCCGGGATAGAGGTCAATGTTTTCTGGTTCAATCAGATTTTGATTACCGTTCGTCATGGAAAAATTTAATAAATTAATCACGGGATCGTTGTCTGACATAATCTTGTAGTGGATCTCTTCTTTAGGGTCGTTTGCAAGTTCATCTTTAATCTGATCAGCCGTAACCGCTTGAACGGAGCCGGCTTGGACGTTAAAGAAATGATCTGCCACGTCGAGATAGTCAGAAAGGTTGTGGTCGGAAATAATGATGGTTCGATTACTTTTTTTCTTTAACTGGATTAGACGTTCAATGATGTCTTTTTTGCTATCAACATCAACGTTACTGAATGGCTCGTCCAGTAGAAGGACGGGACGTTTCATCGCAACTGTCACGGCTAAGGCAACTTTCTGCTTTTCGCCACCCGACAAGGTGGTAATGGCACGATTTTTAAGTTCACTAATACCACAAAACTTTAAGGCAGAGTCAATCCGGTTGGGCATTTTAACGGGATCGACGTGAAGGTTGCCGAGAGCAAAAATGAGTTCTTCTTTGACGGTCTTCATCGCAAACTGGTGATTGGGATCCTGAAATAACATGGCTGGCTTTTCATCCATGTTAATCTTTCCGGTTAGTTGGCCCTTGCTATACTTTGGATACAATTGAGCAATTAGTTTTAAGAGGGTGGTTTTCCCACTACCAGTGGGTCCAAACAGGAGATTGATGCTATTTGGTTCGAAACTTAAATTAACTTGATTTAGAATTTTATCCTGTTCGGGATATGAAAATGATAGATTTTTAATTGTTATCATTGATTATTCTCCATAAAAAAAGACGTTTCAAGCGCGAGTGCGAGAACGTCCAGCTGATGTATCTAAGCTTAATCTTATATTCCCTGCGCTGGCATTGTCCAAGTCAGGTTCAACGGGTATGATCTCAGCCACTCGGCACCCCAATGTTTAATTAAACTTAGTATATCAAATATGGCATAAAAATCAATTTTCAATTAGAATAGGGGAGACAGGAAAATAAAGCGGAGGATACTTTCATGAATTCATGGTGGAATCTTATAGGTGTAGTTGCATGGATAATTGTGTTAATCGTGTTGATCTTTATGATTAAAAACATTCGATCACGACGAATTAAGATGATTATCGAGGATAAAAAAACTTTTGAATGGCGTAATTTCTTGATATCAGTTGGTGAAATTGTTGTTTTTGTTTTGCTACTGACTTTGATGGTATATACGACCTTCTTCAGAAATATTACTAAAACCAATAATCGCAACGTGATTACGACGTCTCAAGTCGAACCATTGATTATTCAAAGTGATAAGAATGGTTCTTACTACGTAAAGGTTGAGGGTAATAAGGGACCAATCCAGCAGTATTCGTTCTGGCTAAAGAACATTAAGTATCAACTGCCAAGTACAAATGCGCAGGTGGTCACTACGCGTGGAAACGCTGAAGTCACTGGCCGTAGTTACAAGTTGAAGCATAAAAACATCAAATTAAATGACGAGCATTTTCAAAATGCATGGGCCAAGGTGGTTACCCTAAGATATAAAGGAAACTTTTGGAACGGTTTAGGGATGCATGCTGGTAAGGATGCTAACCAATTCATTTTAATCAGAGTTCCAAACAAGACGTTTGTGCAAAAAGAAAAGTAATGGACTAACCACCGATATTGATTTACCGGTGGTTTTCTTTTAGTGAGAGGGTTTAATATGAGTGAAAAAATTCCTGAGACAATGGACGAGATTAAAAATTTGTTAGAAGAACTAAAAAAAGAAGGCAAAACGATTACACTAGATGAGCTGATCCTTGATAACGTGGAGGAATTAGCTCAAGCCTATCTAGATGCAGCGGAAGAAGGACATTATGATTCTGCCAAAGTAGTTGATGATAAAACAATTGAATTTGTTAGTATCACTGGCAGAACGGTTGGAAAATACGTTTCAAAGGGACAAAGTTTAGTTGACGACTTTAAGGATAATTCGCTAAAGTTAGAGTTAGATCTTGAAGCAAACGCAAATAAGGTCGCAAATGAATAATTTACTTGCAATTTACTGTGTTTATCGATAGCATAGTATTTGTTAAGCGCCCTTAGTGTAATGGATAGCACATGAGATTTCGGTCCTCATGATCCGAGTTCGACTCTCGGGGGGCGCATTAATATTACCTTTAAAATTTTCATATAATGGTATTTGAAAATTGCTTGGTCTCTATTTGTTCTTATTAGATAGATTATCAAGCAATTTTTTGTTTTTTATAATGCATATTTTATAGAAACGACTTGTCTAAACAAATAACTAGCGTAGATGTGCCTTAATCCGCAAAATGAGAGATGCTGGACGTTGGGTAACTTTGAATAGTTTTTGAGTGATGGTTATAATGATTTCACGTAGATGGTTCAAATGAATTATCTCTTTGCGCGCTGATTACGTGTATAAATAAAGCACACTTCGATTAAAAAGTGTGCTTTTGTTTTGATTTTTATTCATTTATTGTTATGAGAACGATATGTTAACGTTGGTAATAACCAAGAAAATTATTTTAGTTATTGCTGCTACTCTTGCAAAGTATAAAATCATTAAATGAATTTTCTAAAACTCAAGAGATAATTTTTAAGTATAATAAAAGTGTGACAAACACTTGGGGCATATATTGCTTATCAGGTATTTTGAAAACACTTATAGAAAGCAAATGTAAGGGCTGACAAAATTATTAAAACTGGTATACTTAGTTAACGGAGATTAAGTCGCAAAGGAGCCTCATTACTTTTAGTAGTGGGGCTCCTTTTGTGTTTAAACGATCATCCATTCCATTGATTAATTGAAATCTTTTCTAGTGATGATGGAATTGTATAAGAGTTTTTGTTCTTATTAATTTTACTACTATCAACATTTTGAATGCTATCACCAACGGACAAAATTAATGGAGTTTTGTCATCTTGGACCTTCCAAACATTTCCATCACTCATTGTGATACTTTTATGAGGGTCAATCTTAGTTTTACTCCAATTACTGTTATCGTTATCAATTGATTCAGTGATGTTGTTAGCATTATCATCGCTGGAATTCATCAGGGAATTAAAATCAAGTGCTTGACTTGAATCAGCAGGTTTTTTTGAATCGTTTAGTGACTGATATACATTAATTTGATTATCTTCTAAAATCTGGTTTGGTGATAATGGTTTGTTTGAGTTATTAGTAATTTTATACATAAAAATAACTCCAGTTTTTCCATCAGTAGTGTCTCCAGTTGCTTCTTTAATTACTTGTACGACACCCTTAGGAGTGACGATTTTATCCCCATCAAAATGAATCAAATTATTATTTTGCTTTTTAGAAATGGTCGCGTTTGTGTTTTTATTGATTTCTTTACTAATATGTTGGTTTACGTTATTTGAGGCGTGATCATCAGATCCTGTCTGTGCCTTAGACACTAAAAAGAATGCGATGATAGATATAATAATTGCTACATATTCCCACCAAACTTTATACCAGACTTTTCTTAATGGGGTTTGTGTAGGCTTAACAATTTTTTGCATGAAAGCAAATACCGCTGAAATGATTAGAAGAATTACAGAAACAATTGAAAGAAGTGGTGTGATGAAATAAATTGCGTTCCCAATAATTCCTAGTATTGGAGATACAATTGTGCTACCCCAGCGACGATTTTGCTGTAATTGGACAATATGTAAAATTAGTCCTATTACTGCAAAAAGATTAAGTATAACTGCAGTAGTTCCGAGAGATTGTGTGCCACCAAATGCATCCGCGAAAGAACTGCCAATGATTAGGAACATTGCAAAAAATAGTACAATTGCATTTATAATATCGTCAATTCCTATCCAAACGTTTAATTTTAGTTTCATAAAGAAACCTCCTATAAAGAATTTAAGTATCCAGCTTTTATAGTCATCAGTATTTGGACTTTTGTACATATTATTCTAATTTGTAACACGTATAATATGTTAACATTTCGTTAAGATTATTAAAAGAAACTTTAAAACTAAGCACAAACATTAAAAAGGTTTGTTTCCTCAAATGGTGGTAAACTTTTCTTGAATCAACTTTAGGAGGGAATTTTATGAGTGAAAGTGTAGTAATTTTTGGAGTTGGAAAGGGATTTGGCTTTTCAATTGCCAAAAAGTTTGGTGAAACTGGCAAGACACCGATTATGGTGGCTCGAGATGCTGCTCAGTTAAAGCAGTTTGTTAAAGATTTGGATCAAGAGGGGATTAAAGCTGATTTTATTGTTGCTGATGTTACCGATCCAGCTCAGGTAACAAACGTATTTAGTAAGATTAAAATGGCGTACGGGATTCCTCAAACTATGGTTTATAATGTGGGTAACAAGACTTTAGATACACCATTCTCATTACCGTTAGACCAAGTTAAAGAAATGTACAATACCAACGTCTTCGGTGCCGTTACCACCACCCGTCAGTTCGTTGGTCTTTCAGACGATCAAAAAGAAAACCGGAACATTCTGATTACTGGTGGTGGAGCTGCCTTTCATCCTACCAAGGGGAACGTCACTTTAGCAGCAACTAAAGCGGCTTTAAGTGATTACGCCTTTTCACTTCATGATGCGGTTCAAGATGATAATATCTACGTTGGTTTGATTACAATTCAAGGACTATCCGGCAGTAGTGAGGAAATGCAGCCCGATAACGTTGCCAAGGTATACGTAAAAGCTGCTCAAGATCGCTCCGAAAAAGAAATTAAATATCCCGAGAAGCCGTCAGATTTTTAAGAAAGAAGATTAAAAATGGCTGATAAAGAAAAAAGTGCGCTTTTAATCATTGATTACACCAATGATTTTGTTGATGATAAAGGGTCATTGACCGCCGGGAAGCCAGCTCAAGCGTTAGACCAATCAATTAGCGACTTGGCTGAAAAATTCAAAAATGATGGTCAGTTTGTTATTTTTCCAACTGATGTTCATAAAAAGGATGATCCATACAGTCCTGAGACGAAGTTGTACCCAACTCATAACGTGCGAGGGACCTGGGGTCGTGAGCTATATGGTAAGGTCGGAAAATGGTTTGATGAAAACCAAAAGTTAGATAACGTTTGGCAAATGGATAAGACTAGGTACAGTGCGTTTGCTGGCACTGATCTGGATCTTAGACTTCGTGAAAGAAACGTTAAGACTCTCCATCTCGTGGGTGTCTGCACCGACATTTGTGTCTTGCACACCGCAATTGCCGGATATAACCTTGCTTATAACTTGGTTATTCATAAAAGTGGGGTGGCAACCTTTTCCGATTTGGGTCAGAAGTTTGCAATGAATCACTTTAAGACCGTCTTGGGTGCTAAAGTAGTTGATTAGGATTGTCATGCCAAATTTTAAGGAATATAATAAGTTTAATTGAATAGCTGTAGGAGGGGGTGCCAAGTGGCTGAGACTATACCCATTGAACTTGAACTGGTTAATACCTGCGAAAGGAATCGTGCGATCTTTAATTAAGAATATAATTGAAGGCTCCTCATTATTATGAGGAGCCTTTTTGTTTGGGAGATGTTAGTAGTTGATGACAAATAAATTCACCGATGAATTGATAAGTAATGCGACAACAATAATGAATCAAATCATGAATTGTGATTATGTTAAAGGAATTCAAAACGGGGAAGTGCCAGAAAAGGCGCTAATTAACTACGTTCAACAAGACGAAATGTATCTAGACGGTTACGCTAAACAGTTTCAACAAATTCAGACTGAAACAAGTGATGTTAATTTGAAAAGATTTTTGGTAGGTTGCGTTACCGGAATTAAAAACGAAAGCACACCGCACGAGGTCATGTTAAAAGTTGCAAAAGTGACTGATGATGAGCTTCAAGATGCCCGCATGTTTAGCGTTACCAAGGATTACGTTGGAAGTATGCGTGAAGCCGTTAGCACTAAGTCCATTCTAGTTGGATTGAGTGTACTTGCGCCGTGTATTTGGACTTACTATGTAGTTGCTACTGAACTAAATAAAACTAGCCTTGTTAATAATCCATTTAGTGACTGGATCAAATTCTACGCTGATGCAGATGAAGTAAAGCAAATTTTTGCTTTTATTAATCTCCAGGCGGAAACTCATTCAAACGAAAGGGCCACCGCAAATCAAGTCTTTCATAATAGTTGTCATTATGAATTGGATTTTTGGAACAAAATGTATGACGCTTAGAACTTTTTAGGAGGGAACTATGAGTAGTGAAATAAATCAATATCCAGAAGCCTTAACAATTGCTGGCACCGATTCCGGTGGTGGAGCAGGGATGGAAGCTGATATTAAAACGATGCAGGCCTGTCATGTGTTCAGCACCAACGTGGTAGTGGGAGTGACGGCACAAAACACCATTGGTGTTCAAGATACGTATCCACTTCCGAAAAAAATTATTGATGAGCAGTTTGCTTCCGTTTGTGATGATTTTGATATTAAAGCAACTAAGACCGGAGCTTTGTTTGACGAAGAACACGTTCATTTAGTGACAGATAACATTAAAAAGTACAAATTGGGTCAAATTGTTGTCGATCCTGTTATGGTAGCTAAGGGAGGGTCAGTGCTACTGGAAGATGGTGCCATTAAAACTTTGATTAACGAACTAATCCCACTGGCCGATTTAGTAACACCAAACTTACCTGAAGCTGAAAAGATTACGAAGCAGTCCATTACTTCCGATGAAGCAATCAAAAGGGCAGCGCAAAAAATTCAAATTGCTGGTGCTAAAAACGTCATGATTAAAGGCGGACATGGTACCGATAAGATCGTAAAGGACTATGTTCTTTTAAAGGATGGATCTGATTTTTGGTTGACGGCCGAGCGGGTGAATACGGTGCGAACTCATGGAACGGGAGACACACTTTCTTCAGCAATTGTCGCGGCTTTAACGCGTGGTGAAAGTATGGAAACTGCCATTCGTTTTGGAAAAGATTATCTGGATAAAATCATCAGGAAACCGTTGATTATTGGTCACGGACACGGTCCCTTAAATCATGGAATGTGGGAGTAATAAAGATGCAATTTAACGAAAAAATGCTGCAAATGTACCTGGTGGCAGGTACCCAAAATTTTGCTGGTTCTGAGACTGAATTTTTAGATCACATTGACCAGGCTTTAGATGCTGGTGTCACTACTTTTCAGTACCGTGAAAAGGGTCCGGGTTCACTTACGGGTTTAAAAAGGATTGAGATGGGAAAGAAGCTTCGTAATTTAACCACTGAACATCATACTCCACTAATTGTGGACGATGACGTTGATTTGGCCAACCAAATTAATGCGGACGGAATTCACGTTGGTCAAAGTGATGAGAGCGTGCAAAAGGTGATTCATGATAATCCAGACATGATAGTTGGATTGTCGATCAGTACCAAAGAAGAGTTAAAACGTAGTGAACCTCTCACTGGCATTGATTATTTAGGAATTGGACCAATTTTTCCGACCACTAGTAAAGCAGATGCCGAGTCACCGATTGGCGTTTCTGGTTTAGTTCAACTACAACGACAAGTCTCTTTACCGGTAGTTGCGATTGGTGGAATTAATGCAAGTAACTGTCAGTCAATTTATCAGGTTTCAAACGCTGGGATTGCAGTAATATCAGCAATTATGGACAGTACCAATGTGGAAAAGACAATTAGTGAATTAGAAAGGAAATGATAGTATGACGTCGATTCTAGAAGAAATTAGAAAGGAAAATCCCGTTGTTTTGGACATTCCTAACATGGTGACCCCACAAAAGGTAGCGGATGCAATTAGTTATGTTGGTGGTTCACCAATTATGTGTGACTCTTCAAATGAGGGTCATGATTTGGTGGCAATTGCTAACAGTTTGGTCTTAAACCTTGGGACGATGAACGACGATAGTATTAAGCTAGATGTGATTGCTGGTCAAGCGGCTAATAACCGTCGTTTACCGGTGGTAGTTGATCCGGTCGCTGTAAGTGCCTCGGAATTAAGAACGGAAGTTTTTAAGAAGATTAGTAGTGAAGTTAATATTGATGTCTTGCGTGGCAACATTGGTGAGATTGCCTTTATTGCCGGGATTGACTGGGGCAGTCGTGGAATTGATGCTGCTGACGGTAACGGTGATCTCGTTCAGGTTGCTAAAATGGCTGCCGAACAATTTCATTCCACGGTTGTCATTTCAGGAGTTGACGACGTAATTTCGAATGGAAAGGAAACGTATGTGGTCCACAATGGCAGTCATGAATTAGCAATCAACGTCGGATCTGGAGATGTGTTAGATGGTGTCATCGGCGTAGTTGCCGCTCACCATCAAAGTGTTCATGAAATTGCACTTGGAACGGCCATTGTTGGCATTGCTGGTGAACTAGCGGAGCAAAAATATCCTGATGATCCGGCTTCATTTGAAGTTGAATTCTTCAACAACTTGTACCGACTAGACGACCATCATCTTTCCGATTCAATTAAGATTGAAAAAAGCAATGATTAGAATAAAAGCGACCAATTGTTAACAATTGATCGCTTTTATTTAGTTTTAAGTTTAACGACGACGATGTCTTAAGAACGTAAAGAAGTGAAGTAGGATTGCTAGGAGAACATAGAAAATAACCACAAATGCGACGTAGAAGAGCCAAAATTCTCCGTTAAATTTCAGTCCAAAAACTAATCCTTCAATTAACATTGTCACTAGTGACATTACTGCAATCATACAAAATAATTCGATATAACGTTTCAAAGTACTATCATCCTTTCGTGGCTTGTTGGCAATCTTTTGTCCCCATCGTTTACACAGTTCAATTTTTTTAGGATTAGGAATTCCCTTACTTCCCCAGGTGTGAGTTCCGATGACCTCTCCAAGTTTGATTAGACCAGCTGCGGTCATGATCTTATCAATGGTCCGAAAGGTTTGATCGGTTATACCGGTAAAAAAATTTTGAAATGAGGAGAGAAAGCAAGTTGTCAGACTAAGGTAGTGTTTGTTTTTAAACTTGCCGGGTAGGGTGTCACCAATACTGTTCATTTTAACCATCCGGTGACGCATGCAATCGAATAGATTTTTGGTAACTCCTGATAAATCAGCAAAATACGTCGGAGATGCGATGATCCAGACGTCCGCTTCTTCCATTTTCTTTTCAATCATGTCAAGCGTTGGATTGGGGTTTTTGAGATTATCTGGTTTAATGTCATAATCTTGCAGAAATAATGTCTCAACCTGCGCATCATTTGGAAGACCTGAAATAACTGCGTCAAGGTACTTAGCAGTCAAGCCATCCTTACTTTGTGAGCCTAAAAATGCTAGATAACGCAAATTTATGACCTCCTTTGAAATTAATTGATTCTTTCTATTTCATGTTATATTTTTGTGAAACTAATATCAATTAAAAAACCCATCATTAATGATGGGTTTTGTTTATGTGGTTTTAACGTGTCTTCCAATTGCCTGCTGATGAAAATGATCTGGCTGGATTACTCGGGCAAATGCGTAAATAAACGGTGCAAACATGTAAGCATTAGTAAGTTGGGTTTCAATGATGCCTTGAACAGCAAGGGCAATTAAAATCACACAAAGGAAATAGTTATTGTCCTGTTTAGCCTTGTAAGCACTAGCAAGAAACAATGCCAGTAACAGCATTAAACCAATGAAACCGGTACTTAATAAGATGAACAAGAACGTGTTATCAACCCATAAGTTTGACCGAGCACCTAACAAGGGCATATTTTGTCCAATTAGCTTTGGCGAATAGAAATATTGAATGACGGTTAACTGTTGTCCGGGGCGACCCGAAAGGGCACGATTCAACACGTTGAATAATGGCAGTGATGAACCCCAGGCGACCATGCCGATTCCTACTACGAAAGTCAATGAAACAAGGATCCAAGTGATTTTTGGTAGTAGGTGAGTGATTTTGGGAACAAAACTCAGTGAAAATCCAAGTACGAGGATAGCGCCCGCAACCATAAATCCACGTGAACCAGTCAGGTAGGCAATGATTAAGTAACTAACGAAAATAAAGGCATATACGAGATACGTTACTTTTTTCCGACTGTTTTGTAGTAGCAAGAGGGCCGAACAGAAAATGCTTAAGATGAAACCACTTAAGACGTTTGGATGAGTGAATCCAATTGCATATCTAGTGGATGATCCTCTGGTAAATGAAATGGCATTTTGTGGTGGAAAGACGTGTAAAATCAAAAAGGCCAAAATCACAAATAGAACAACGAGCTTAGTTGCAAGGTCGATGGTTGCAAATGCATCTTGATTTAATAAGTCAGCGTTGGCCATGAATAAGAACAATAAAAATAGGGTGCTGGTAATCACATTTAAATGAAAAAGATATGACAAGATATAGATGACTGCCATGATGATGATAACTGTCCACTGTTTAGAGCTATGTTTCCTTGTAAGTAGCAGTACGATTTGAATTCCGATGACAACTAACGTGATTATTCCAGCAATTTGCCATTGCAAGAAACTTTTAGCGGAATATACGTTATTAAATTGACTATTCAAAAGAATTACTGACGATGCCAGAAAAACAACGTAACTCAGCACGTACACGAGCTGATATAAATGATTTTTATTGGTTAAAGCCATTAATTAAATTCTCCAATTATTGGGTCATCTTATCGGTGAAGAAGTATTCTGCGATGATCTTAACGATGGATGGGTTCTCGTGAAGCATTGTGTGCTGAGCTTGGGAACTGTTTCCGTGATATACGTAGAGCTTGTAACTTTTGACGTAGCCAGTCACAAGATTCTTCATTGGGATCTCACTCTTCATTGTAACTTCTCCATCCGTTCCAGAATGGTTCATATCACCAACTAGGTTAAGGATCTGAAGGTCTTTTGGTAGGTTTTTTACATCAGGATCGTTTGGAGCATAGTTCGTTGCAAGGGAAATGAATTTTTTAACCTTTGGAACGTTTTTGAGATTGGGATAATGAGCTAGGTAATAGTAAATAATGTTTCCACCAGAAGAATGTCCGATCATGTTAACTGAACGAACGTTGTACTTCTTGTACAGATAGCGCATTACGTTTGGCATTTGAGTTGATTGAAAATAGGGATGATGATTGTCCTGAAAGACAATTTGGACGGTCGGATTATCAGCACCAAACTTATGGAACTGCTTAGTGGTCTTAACGGTGCCATCCTTTTTAACATACAGTTGTAAGGTTTTGGTTGCTAGATGGTAACGATTTAGGGTGTCAACCATGTAACCAGTCGTGATGTTATTTCCACCTAGTCCAGGAATGAACACAGTAGCGGTATCGCTTTGATTAACGTCTAATTTACTGAGAAAACTACCATGATTATGCCAATAATAATAACCGCCACCGGCGAAGATGGCGATCACGATGACGATAAAGAGGGCAATGAATGATTTGGTGTGTTTTCTTTTTTTGATGTGCATTGCAAACATTCCTTTTAATTATTTTAAATTTGTACACTAACATCTAACATCATATAACAATTAACGTGATTCAGCTAGATGGCTGAAATGAATTGACCTTTAAAAGGCAATAAAAAATAGCCAAGCGCAAGGGCTTAGCTATTTTGTTTAAATAAGTCTTAATTATTTGATTGGGGTATTCTCCATGTTGGTTCTAACGATAATCACATCACAGGCGGCATGTGAGTTAACGTATCCGGTAACTGAACCTTCAAGCATGCGGTGCAAACGACCCTTACCAGTTGCACCCATCATAATTAGATCGGTTTCATGGTCCTTAGGGAATTCGTAAGTAATTACTTCCCTTGGACTTCCAAACCGAGCATGGATATGAATATCGTCAATACCAGTTTGGTCTTTTACCTTTTTAACTAAATCTTTTAAATAGTTAAGTTCTTCATTGACAATTTGGGTGATAACACTGCCATCAACAACTCCTAGGCTGTATCCATAATTAGTGGTGTTAATCACGTTTAAGACGTCAATTCGACCCTTATTTCTTTGGGCTACCGCTGCTGCCTTGTATAAAGCTGCCTCTGCTTCTTTTGATCCATCAACTGGTACTAGAATGTGTTTGTATCCATTTAGCATTATGAAAGCCTCCGTTTTAGTTTTTCACTGGTAAAATTTGTTCGGCACTGGCAAGGACGTGTCCTGCCATTTTTTTCTTTAGTTCATTAAGCCAAAAGCCGTTGGTTAAATCTAGTTTTTGATCCAAGGCATAAACATGCAACTGATAATCGTGTGGTTTATCGGGAGGAGTAGGACCAATGTAGTGTTGATTTAATTTCGAATCAGTAACGTGTACTAGTCCACCAGCTAAACTATTTTTTCCCAAAGTCATGTTAATTGATTGATCTTGACTAGCATTTTCTGGTATTTCAGATATATTTGGATCAATGTTAGCAGCCACCCAGTGAATGTAAGTAAAACCACAAACTGGGATTGAATCATCGTCCAGTAGGATAACTACTAGTGACTTTGCGTTTTTTGGAACATCAGAGATTTTGATCGGAAATGAAATGATTGGATTACCATCTAACATTTCATCTGGGTCAGCGTGTTTAGTATACTTATCAGGTAAAAATCCATTTTGAAGTGGAGTATTAATTTTCATAATAGTACCTCCTATACACTTCATTATACCAAATTCATTTGAATATAAAAAAATAAGGAACTATAAATAGTTCCTTATTTAACAAATTGCAAGGTGTAAAAGCCTTGGCCGTTCCGCTCAATCGTAAAGTTAGAGTAACCAGCTGCTAACCAACTGCTTTGAGTGGCATGTGCATAGTTTTTAGCGTCTTGAACCGAATCAAATGATTTTGGTGTAGCAAACATCGAACTAGAATCACTCGTTGAGCTGTTTCCATTGGAATTATTTTCGTTGGATGACTGTGACCCACTTTGATTTGTTGGTGCTTGTTGGTTCTTGTTCACTGACGCTGCACTGTTGGTCGTGGCTTGTTCCGCCTTATTAAAGTGTTTTGCTTTCTTTTCTGATTGAATAGCTCTGCTACTCTGTTGACTTGTGGAGGATCCATTCATCCGATTCCCATTGCCGCTTGTCAGAAAGTGAATTCCAAAGACTAGCAGGATCACGATTACTACTAGTCCTAGAACCCATGGCCAAGCCTTAAAGTTTTTCTTTTGGTGCTTTGGACCATTTGCGGCATTAAAGTCATAACGTTCGTATCTCGAATCTGGATCTTGACTATTCATAAGAATCCCTCCATCCATTTCAAGAAAAACAAGATGCATACGCATTATAACAAAATCCTTATGATTTTGCATTAACTTAACTAATGGTTGACTTGATCATCATCAACTTGTTCATTAACGCTTTTAGCGTTAAGCATGTTACCAGTGCGCTGATAACTAAAGACACCCCAGTAGAAGAACAGAAGTGCAACTACAATAATTACGATAAAATCATATGGGTAATGAATCCAGTTTTGTCCACCAAATGGTGCGGATCCGATATACGAAAATGCTGACATGAAGATTAAATAGGCTACCATCCAAGCTCCGCCACGGAACTTGGTCAAAGTATTCTTCCAACCGTTCTTGTTTTCGTAGAAGAAGTAGAACGGAAGTCCCAGCATAATAACAAGGATGACTTCAATGGTAGTAGGCCACATTGCCCAATAGATTGCCAAGCTAGCTAGGACAAAGGCAAGTGGCGCCATAATTCCAGCAAAACTAATTTTGACTGGACGTTTGAAGTGAGGGGCGTGGAGACGTAGTGATCCAAGGGTAACTGGGCCAGTTAAGTATGCAATCAGGGTTGAAGTAGAGATAACACTGGCTAAAACAGCCCAGTTTCTGAACACCGAGACCAAGATGCAACTGACGATCCAGTTTACGATCATTGCAATTCTAGGGGTTCCCCATTTTTGGTTAATCTTACCTAAAAACTTTGGCATATGACCGTTTTCGGTCATTGCTGCTAGTGTCCGACTAGTTGAGGCAACAAATGATACTCCGGTTCCAAATGGTGAAACAAAAGCATCTAAATAGAGCAAGATTACTAGCCAGTTCAAGTTCAACATAATGGCTAAATCAGCAAATGGTGAACTGAAATTCAGACCATGCCAACCGTATTTGGCTAAAGTTGACGGATCGATAACACCAACGAAAGTGAATTGTAACATAACGTAAATGATGATACTGATTAAAAGTGAAATAACGATTCCACGCCAGATGTTTTTCTTAGGATTGGTAATCTCATCACCAACGTTTATGACCGTTTGAAAAGCATTATAAGAGAAGATGATTCCAGATACGGTGGTAGCCGCAAAGATTGGAGCCGTTCCGTATGGGAAAAATCCACCAGTTTGAACGTTGTTGAAGTTTCCGGGATGAAAACCAGAAGCAAGTAGCATAATAATGGTAAGAACTGGAACCACAATTTTAAAAATTGAAGTTAGAGTAGTAAAACGAGTTAGTAAGTTGACTGACCAGTAGTTTAACAGGGTGAACACTAAGATGAAGAGAAAGACGACGAATAACCCTTCGGTAGTAACCGTGCCATTGGCGTAAAAACCATGGGTCCAACTGGCCCATGACCAAGGCCATGAACTCATGTATTGAACGGCAGCGACCGCTTCGATTGGAAGCAGCGTTACAAGTGAGACCCAGTTGGACCATGATGAGATGAATCCTAGAAGCGGCCCATGGGTATACTGGGCATACTTACTCATCCCTCCACTTTCCGGGAACATGGTTCCTAATTCGATGTAATTAAACGCAATTGCACCGATCACGACGGCACCGATGATCCACGAAATAATGGCAGCTGGACCAGCGGTTTTAGCACCCTCCCAGGCACCGAATAGCCATCCTGAACCAATGATAGAACTCAGTGCCAGCATCGTGACACTAAAAAGGCTCATTTTCGGTTTAGCAACATTTTGATTTGAATTGTCCTTCGAATTTTCTTTTTTCATAAGTATCCTTTCTTTTTGCGTATTCGACGAATATAACAAAAATGATTATGGTTGTAAAATTGAAAAACACTATTTGACGGGGATTTTAGCCGGGTTGTATTCCCTTTCATTCCTATCGTTGATACTCTCTAATTTCAATCAAATTTTTATCCGGATCATTGATAAATAGTGAATTCATTTTACCGTTATGTCCCTGACTTTCGATCGGTCCTGCAACTACTTCAATAAAGTAGTTAGCTAAATGAGACTGGATTGAGTCAAGTGGATCTCTTGCAACCACGCTGAAACTGGTCGAACCTGGGGTTGGATTTTCTGGTTTGACGTTATCTTCCTTGTTTGTGACACAAACGAGTCGTTGGTGACCCAGCTGAAATTCAATTCTAGAATCAGTTTCGATCACAACGGGTAAGTCTAAAACCTCGTGGTAAAAGCGCATCGATTTCTCGATGTCATTTACCGATAGGGTGATGTGATCAATATCTTTGATTTTCATAGGCACTCCTCTTTTTTAAAAATGTACATATAATTATACCACTCAAATTCACCTGATTGACGTTGATTGCGATTCGGTGTTACGGTATAAGTTATGAAATAATGGAGGGAATTATATAATGGCGTTATTAAGTGTATCTAATCTAAGTATGAGTTTTGCTGATAAAGACCTGTACTCAGATGCTACATTTCAGCTAAATAAAGGTGAGCACATGGGAATTGTGGGCCAAAATGGAGTTGGAAAATCAACTTTGATTAAGATTTTGACCAATAAACAGTTACCCTTATCTGGTGACATCAAATGGCAAAAGGGGACCAAAGTTGGTTACCTAGATCAGTACGTTAACATTCCCAAGGGAATGACATTGATTGATTTTTTGCATACCGCCTTTTCAGACCTCTACAACATGAATCAGCATATGAGCGATTTGTACGTAAAGTATGCCGACAATATGGACGAAAAGTTACTTGAACAAGCGGGAAGAATCCAGGAACAACTTGAATCTCGTAATTTTTATGACATTGACACTGAAGTCGAGCAGGTGATTAATGGATTGGGTCTTGACGACATTGGAAGAGACCAAACCATTTCTGAAATGAGTGGGGGACAACGTTCCAAAATTATTTTAGCGAAATTGATTTTGGAACATCCCGATGTAATTTTGCTTGATGAACCGACTAACTATTTGGATACGGCTCACATTAATTGGTTGGAAGATTATTTAAATAGTTTTGATGGGGCAGCGATGATCATTTCCCATGACTACGACTTTCTAGAAAAAGTAACGAATTGCATCGTTAACGTTGCGTTTGGGAAGGTCACTAAGTACCGGGGCGACTTTAAGTCGGCCATGAAACAAAAAGATGAGAAGGAAATGACCCAACAGCGTGAGTACGAAAAGCAACAGGAGGAAATCTCCAAGGCTAAGACATTTATTCAGAAAAACAAGGCCGGGAGTCACTCCAATATGGCTAAATCAAGGGAAAAGATGTTAAAACGGATGGATGTGATTGAACCACCTTCCAGTAACATTCAGGCTTCTTTTGATTTTCCGTATGCTGATACTGGATCTCAGAACGCACTAGTAGTTGATCAACTGTCAGTTGGTTACGATCGACCGTTACTTAGGCCGGTGACCTTTTCCGTTAATACTGATCAGAAGGTTGGACTTCAGGGTTTTAATGGAGTTGGAAAGTCAACTTTAATTAAATCAATCCTCGGACAAATTCCGGCAAAGGGTGGAAAGGCTAACTTTTCTCCCTCCGCGAAGGTTAACTACTTCAGCCAAGACTTGATCTGGCCGAATAGTAAGATGACGCCCCTCCAAATCATTCAGGATAAGTACCCCAAGTTGACACAAAAGGAGATTCGTTCCCAGTTGGGTCGCTGTGGACTTGACGCTGCTAACGCCATGAAGCCAATTGGTGAACTTTCTGGTGGAGAACAAACTAAGGTCAAATTAGCTTTGATGGAATTTGTGAAAAGTAATTTCTTAATCATGGATGAACCGACTAATCATTTGGACGATGAGACTAAGAATGCTCTGAAACAGGCGATTATTAAGTTTCCTGGGAATGCCATCATCGTTAGTCATGAAGCCAGCTTTTATGATGGACTGGTTGACAAGACCATTGATGTCGAAAAATTAAGTTTAAACCAAAAATAAAAAGGCACTTCGTTTTGAAGTGCCTTTTCGTTTGCCTATTTTTGGTTGAAAGTTCCATTTTCAACTTGTCGAATGAAGTTTGCCAAATGGTCGTAGTAGACGGGAGCGTTATCAATCATGTGGTGATGACCACCGTTTGGAGTTGAAACGAATTGAGCGTTTGGAATCATTTTAGCCATTCGTTTTCCGGTTTCCATTGGCATGGTTTCGTGTTCACCAAAAGTGACCAAGGTTGGAACTTTGATGTCCTTTAGATGATCAGTAAAGTCCCAGTCTTTTAATTTTCCAGTGATAACAAATTCATTATCACCCTGAAAGGCGTTATAGATCGGTTTGCTCATGGTATCAACGACGTGGGCAATTGCAGGCGGCTGCTTGCGATCCACATATTCACGGTTTAAGAGTTCGACCAATTCTTGATACTTATCGTTATCGTAGTCGTTATTTGCTTCGCATTTTTTCATGTACGCTAATTGTTCGGGGGTAAGTGCTTTTTCTCTAATTTGAGCTAAATGGTCAGTATAGTCCCCAATCCGATCAACCATTGAAGAAATAATGGCACCCTTTAGGTGATCACCATATTTAGCGGCGTACATCTGAACTAAAGCACCACCCCAAGATTGACCAATCAAATAAAATTTATCGATTCCGAGTTTTTGTCTGACTTCTTCAACCTCATCAAGAAAGTAGTCATAGGTTAAGACCTTGTTAGCTACCTTTGGATCGTCAAAGTCGGGAGTGTCAGAGTACCACGAACCCAGTTGATCGTACATATGAACTTGGACGTTTAGTCCTTGTTTCTTCAATTGTTCCGCGGTGTTTTCCCAGTATTCATGTGTTCCACCAGGGCCACCATGAAGGGCCAGAAGATGGATGTCTCCGGTCCCTTGAGTGTTAGTCCATAGGTGGTAACCATTATCTAATGTAATGATTTTAGTTCCTTGTTTCATAACATTCACCTACCTAGTTAATTTAATTATTATGATAACACTTTAAAACGGTAAAAAAAGTGTGGAAGAATCAACGTACCAGTGTGATACACGTTCAAACGTGTACATAACAATTATTCTAGGATATAATAGGAACGGTTTAAAAAGGAGTAGGATCGGAAATGGAGTTCCGTATAAAACGTTTCATTAAAAATGTAAACGTTCGTTATTTTTTGGCTTTTGTGGTCGTAGCATTAATTTTCATTGGGATGTTTAGTTACGCATCCCCACTTTATTATTTTGATTATTCGCCCGACGTCAACTGTTTCTTTACGGTCGGCAAGGGTATGATGCACGGGCTAGTTCCGTACAAGGATGTTTTTGAGCAAAAGGGGCCATACGTTTATCTGCTTTATGGGCTCGCTTATTTAATCAGTCACTATTCGATTATTGGAATTACCATAGCAGAAATAATTGCGTTAGCGACCTCGTTATTTTTGGTTTTTAAAACCGCTAATTTATACGTTAGTAAACCAACTGCTTCAATTTTGGCGCTGATAACGCCTTTCTTCTTAATGTTTCAAGAGTATTTTACTTACGGTGGTCTGGTAGAAGAATTCGTATTTCCGATGATTTTGTCGGCCATTTATTTAACTTTTAAAGCATGCCACAATCATTTTGCGATTAGTAACGTGAACTGGCTAGTTCAAGGATTCCTAGTCGGGGTGGTTTTTTTATCTAAATATACGTTGTTGGGAACGTGGATTGCGTTTTACATTATTTTTGCGCTGGTTTATTTGTACCATAGAAAATTTCGTAATCTTTTTAAGATGATCCTTGCAAGTGGCGTTGGTTTTTTGGCCGCAATAGTACCCTGGGGAATTTATTTTTTCGTTACTAACTCGTTTAAAGCCTTTTACGACGTTTATTTTGTTTCCAACATGACGGTTTATAGTGCCTCGGCTAATGGTGGACTTTTCACGAAGATTGCTGGATCTTTAGCCATCTTTAGTGAATTTTTAATTGATAAGCCGCAACTTTTTGTTTTGGGTGTAATTCCGTTAATTCTTTTTGCCGTCTTTAATCATGGAGCGGGAAAGAATATTTTTTTGTGTATGATGTTTGTGAGTGCTTTTTTTGCTGTATACAGCTATACTCCAGACACCTTATACGTTTATTACCAATTAGCGTTTATGCCGTACGTTCTTGTAACGTTGGTCGTTCTAATTGCAATGGGACTAAATTATAAGCAAATTACATTGCCTAGTAAGCGACTTGTTTCGACGTTTATTTTGATGACGCTTTTAGTCCTGTTCTTTACCATGGGGGTTAACGGCAATTTTCAGAAATCAAAGTTATTTCCAAATAACAATCAGGAGACGCTCGATCCGAGTGATCCGCAGACTGCACAAGAAAAGTTTGGCAAGATTATCAGAAAAGAGAGTAAGGGGACGCCAACCCTTCTTAACTACGGATATCTTGACCTTGGTATGTACACGGTATCAGGGGCTCTTCCCACACAGTATTATTTCCAGATCAACAATATCTCGTATGATAAGAACCCGAAAATGGTTGAGTCACAGAACAAGGTTGTCAAAAAAAAGGCGGTTGAATGGATTGTAGTAAAGACCAATCAAGCTGATTCAATCAAAACGTACTTTGGCAGACACTATTCTACTAGACCAGCATCGAAAACCCTGTTAGAGAATTATCGAGTCGTATCCACTCATGAACAAAAGGCTCCCAATAACCGGAAGTCAGTATATTGGTTATTAAAAAGAAAAGCATAATCTTAAAATAAGGTTATGAAGTCCGATGGCTCCGCGTTTGAGTGGAGGAATGTGGTATAATTGCTTTTATTATTGAGTGTGAGCTTAAATTCTTAATGATTGGAAGAACAATGTATGTTAAAAAAACTAAAAACTAAACCTTATTTATTTGGTTTAACGTTTGTAGTAATGAGTATTATCATAATTCTACTTTTGTCATTTGCTTCACCGTTCTATTATTTTGATACATCACCTGACAGTAATAATTTTTTCACTGTTGGTAAAGCAATGTTTCACGGAATCATTCCCTATAAGGATGTTTTTGAACAAAAGGGGCCCTTTGTTTATTTGCTTTATGGACTAGCCTCACTAATCACAAAACGATCGCTCGTTGGAATGGTACCGTTTGAGATTATTGCGATGATCATTATTATGACCATGGCTTACAAGATTGCTAGATTATACTTGTCACAGAATTGGTCATTTGTAATTTCATTGTTCATGCCAGTCTTTTCCGTGCTTCAGCCATTTTATGACTATGGTGGTTCGGTTGAATTCTTCGTATTCCCAGCCGTTTTATACTTGATTTATGTTGCTTTAAAGGCTTGCCAAAATGATTTTGATATCAAATGGTGGGAATGGATGATTCAAGGATTCATGGTCGGAGTGGTCTTCTTTTCGAAGTACACTTTACTTGGTCCGTGGATTGGATTTTATGTCTTTATGTTTGTCTTCTACGTCTATCATCACCGCTTTAAAGAAATGTGGCGATTGATTTTCTTTAGTGGACTAAGTTTCTTAATCGCACTTGTTCCATGGTTAATCTACTTCTTGGTAACGGGAAGTCTTAAGTCCTTTATCCACGTTTACTTTACCATTAACATGACCGTTTACGGTTCCTCTGGAATTGTACCAACGAAGATTCTAATGGCAACTGGATTCTTTATGAAATTTCTGACGCAGTATCCGATCACGGTGGTCTTTGGTCTCTTGGGCTTAATCTATGTTTTATTTGACCATGAAATCTTTAAAGACGGAATTTCAAAGTCGCTCTTCTTGTTCATGATGATTGTAAATGCGATTGTAGCTGTATATGGTCATACCTTTGGTAAAATCTATCAGTACTATCAATTAGCGTATTTCCCATTTATCATGGTAACAACGATCTTTGTACTGGTGTTTTTTATCAGACACTTTGAATCTAACAGAAAGCTCGCTCTCCCTTGGACGTTTGTTGTCGTAACACTATGTATGGCCTTAACCTTTGTCCTTGGATCAAACAATAACTTTATTTATTCGAAGTTGCATCCCCAAAATTTATACGTTACTCTTAATCCTAAGAAGGGGCAGTACCAACAACCTGCTCAAGTTTCGTTTGGAAAGATTATTAGAGACGAGAGTAAGGGAACTCCGACTCTTCTAACATACAGTCGTTTGGAGAATGGTTTTTACACTAGTTCCGGTGCGTACCCAACTCATTATTTCTTCGAACGTAATAATATTCCTAGCCGCGCTTATCCTAAAATGATGAGATCAGCTAACAAGGTGGATCAGAAGAAACAAGTTCAATGGTTGGTAATTAGGGTTGACAATACAAGTAACAAGAGTAACGCTGAGTTGTACAAGTACATGAGCAGTGGCTCTAGAAAGGGTGGACGTGATGCGTTAATTAAGAATTACAAATTGCGTAGTAGTCATGCCCAAATGTTTGAGGAAAGACGAGCTACCTATTACTTGTTTGAAGCTAGGTCCAAACCTAACCCTAATGCAAAGAAAATGATAAAAGAACATAAGTTTTATTAAATTAGTGGAGTTTGTCAAATTGGCAAACTCTGCTTTTTTTGAGGGATAACGGAGGTTATATGGAATATTTAGCAACAATTGGATTGATTTTACTTTCAACGTTGATTTTAGGAGTTTTAAGTCAAAGGATTGGGATGCCGGCGGTGGTAGGAGAGATTTTGGCCGGCTTATTAATTGGACCCGCGGTTTTGCACCTGGTTAGTTTAAATCATCTGGTTTCGGTTGGATCCGAAATTGGGGTCATCTTTTTGATGTTTATTGCGGGATTAGAATGTGACTTCGAGCTGGTCAAGAAGTACTTAAAGCCAGCCGTTAGCGTTGCCATCTGTGGGGTCATTTTACCGGTGGTCGCTTTTACCCTTTATGGTCAAATACTGGGCCAGGGGATTGAAAGAGCGCTTTTTTGGGGAGTAATCTTTTCAGCCACTTCAGTATCCATTAGTGTCGAAGTGCTTCAAGAGTTTGGTAAGCTGAAATCGGTCGCGGGAGCAACCATTTTAGGGGCTGCAGTGGTTGACGATGTGATTTCAATTATTTTGTTGAGTGTTTTTTCAAGTGTGTTTGGGACGGGATCAGGATCTAAAAACCTGTTTGTTCTGTTTACGTTTCAGATCTTGTTTTTTGGATTGATTTTTGTTGTCATCAAATGGATTGCACCTTGGCTCATGCGGTTAGCTGACCTTCTTCCTGCCAATTCAGCCGTGTCGATTATGGGGATTAGCATTTGTTTGATCATGGCATATCTGGCTGAAGCAGCCAATCTAAGCACGGTGTTAGGGGCGTTCTTTGCTGGAATTGCAATTGGGCGTACGCCACTTCATAATCAGGTGATTGAAAGTGCTAATCGAATTGGTTATTCCTTCTTTATCCCAATCTTTTTTGCTGCAATTGGGATGGAGATGAGTTTTAAGGGGCTTTCAAGCACGTGGTTAATTGTTGTAGTAATGACCATCCTAGCAGTCCTTACCAAGTGGATTGGATGTGGTATTGGAGCAAAATTGACTGGATTAACCCTAAAAGACGCTAATGTGGTGGGTGCAGGAATGGTGTCAAGAGGTGAAATGGCTCTCATTGTCGCTCAAATTGGATTAGCTAGTCATCTACTTGCTCCTGAACTATACTCCGAGATTATTATGGTAATTGTACTTTCGACGATCCTTTCACCAATTATGCTTAAGTTCAGTATTAAATCAGTGTAGTTTTTGATTTTTTGGTACAATGAAAGAAACAGATAAATGGGGCATTTTTATGATTAATGAAATTGACGGTGGAACGATTGTTTTTAAGTTAAAAGACGACCAACCACTATATTTACTTTTAAAAAGTGCAACTAGTGATTTTTGGGGATATCCTAAAGGCCACGTTGAGGGAAATGAAACGTTACAACAGGCTGCTAAACGTGAATTAAGAGAAGAAACGGGAATTCATGGTCAAATTGATGATGGTTTTGATGTAAAGGTCGAGTATGACATGAAGAATGGCCACCACAAAGTGGTAACTTTCTTTGTGACGAAAGTTCCGGTTGACACTTCGGTTACCAGACAGAAGGAAGAGATTAGTGAAGATCGTTGGTGCACTTACGAAGAAGCTTTGAAGTTAGTTACATACGATAACTTGCTTCCACCACTTAAAAAGGCCAACGAATACATTGAGGACCACTATGTCAAATAAACGATTTGTAATTGTGATTACTGGAGCCGCTGGCACTGGTAAGACCACTATCTCGGATTATTTAATGAAAAAATATGGGATTCCTAAGGTGATTACTCATACGACTAGGGCACCACGAGATCAAGAGAAAGATGGAGTGGATTATTATTTTGAATCGCCGACAAGTTTTAAAGAACTTCATCTTTTAGAATCAGTAAAATACTCAGGGCACTGTTATGGATCATCGTACGAAGGATTAGATCGTGCTTTTTCAAAGTCTCCCATTGTTTCAATTGTGTTAGACACGAAGGGTGCCATTACGTACAAGGATCGATTAGGAGTAGAAGCGGTTGTTATTTTTTTGAAAGTTAAAGATCCGGCTGAGCTTAAAAAGCGCATGATTGATCGTGGGGACACTCTAGCTCAGATTAAAGTTCGGATGGAAAGTAAAGAAGACGCGCGTGATTTAAAGCTTCCAGCTGCTTTGGAAAATCGGTCAATTGTGATTGATAATGAGAAATGGAGTCAAACTAAGAATCAGATTGATCAAATTGTACTAAATCTAAAAAGCCAACTTTAAAGAATTCTTTTATCGACTGGAATAAATTCTTTACTTTTAAGTGCAATAATTAAGCTTCACAAAAGAGAATATACGTTGAGAGGATGATTAAATGCCAAATCGAGTGCCACCATTTCTTACTCCATTTGCCATTATTTCAATTTGTTTAGCGCTAGGAGCTACCAATATTGTTGTTAATAAAGCTACCAATACCCATGAGGGTGCTAAGGTTACTACCCATCAAAGTCAGAAACGTTCTATTTTTGACTTTAAGAAGAATAATGACAACAATAAGGGCAATAAGGATCAGAACTCGAATTCTAATGACGATAATAGTAAAAATGAATCCAATAGTTCTGGGACTAAACAAGATAATATGAATAATAACAATAACGCTGGTAATAGTAAGTCACCAAATAATGAACAAGGTAAAACAACTTCTGGTGGACAGGAGCAAAATAATTCGACCAGCACGAATGGAAATAATTCGGAGACTGGTAATAACAATCAGAAGACAACTGATAATAACGGTGGAAATACCGAAAAATCAAGTCAGAATACCGGAAATAACGGTAATTCTAATAACGGTACGGGAACTACTTCTAACAATACTCAGAATAATACCCAAGCCAATACGACTAATCCTGGGGGTGAACATTAATGTTTAGTTTTCTAGATATTATTAATCATTATCTTGGATATATAACGATTGAAACAAACACCAAAAGCCGAATTTACGTCATTTTAGGGATTCTAGGCGACTTTTACCTTTTGTACGTTGCCTACCGTTTTGTTGTAAATGGTTTTATGATTAGGGGTTTTCTAGTCTTCTTAGTTGTCTTGATTTTGGCGTACTTCTTGTACCTAAACATCATGTATTACTTTACTAAGAAACGGGCGAAGTTTGATGTTACACCGGTCATTAATAAGGTCTTACACATTCAGCCCAAGGAAACTGATCAACAAACCGAGGCGCGTGGTGGAAGCCGTCGTTATCGTAATATTCCGGCCAACGGTTTATTTGATGAAAGAAAAACGATGCCAGCTAAATTGGAATCGACAATGAGTGAACGACATAACATTCATCAGTTAGCCGATACCATGATTACCAAAAAAGTTGCGAGTGATGATTACAATGGATTGGGCGATCGGGCGCTTCTTTCCGAAATTAAAGCTAATCCTAAGCATCGCGTCTACGCTTTGGGTGATGGAGTGTTAATTCCTTACTTCGATTTAAGAGAAGAAAATGGTCAGTATGAAGTATATGCAGGGATGAATCAGGTTAATTGTGAACCCGTTGGTCACATTGTTAAAGCTGGTTTTGAGGATATTCAAAGGATCGATAAGAATAAAGTTAAGTTGTATCTAGCTGAAGCCTTTTTGGTTGGGGGAAGATACAAGACTTCTGGTCGAGCTGGCTTAATTGATGGGGCTGACGACTATGCGGTTCAGATTAAAATTGCATATCAGAAAAAATAAGAGATCTCAACGAGATCTCTTATTTTTTCGCCTTATTTCTTTTGAGAGTAACTTCAAAGTAATAGATTGGAATCCCGAGTGCAACAATTCCTAGTGAACAAACGACCCCAATGAAGTCTGATCCAATTTCTGAACAGATTACGAAAAGGGAGGCCAAAATAGCTACGATTGGTGTAAATGGATACAGTGGAACTGAGAAAACTCGCTTTCGGTCGGGGTGACGTTTTCTAAGGATGAAAACTCCAAAGAATGCCATCACGTAAAAACAATAGACGGTAAAGATACATAGTTCTGAGAGCCGGTCGGCATCAAAGAAACAGATCATGATGATTACGATCATCAGAACAGCAGCGATTGAGACTACTGGCGTTCTGGTCTTCGGATTGAGATAAGCTAACTGCTTAGAGAATGGAAGTTGGTTTTCTTTCGCCATGGCATACATGATACGGGGGAAGGTCATGATTTTTCCGTTCATGCAACCGATGATTGAGATAATGATACCGATACTTAAAATCTTTCCACCAATCATTCCAAAATCTTTGTTAGCCATGTATGGAATGGCATTTGTTCCAAGATCATGAATTTTCTGAGGTCCAATGCTTTTTAAAACACCGTATGAAACTAGCATATAAATGGCAATGACGATTAAAATTCCGAAGGTGATAGCGCGTGGTAGCATCTTTTTGGGGTTTTTGATTTCCCCACCAAGGTTAGCAACTAGGATCCACCCGTCAAAGGCAAATAGAGTGGCTAACATGGCAACTCCAAAACCACCAACGGAGGAATGGACGTCACTAACACTCTGAGTAAAAGCATCGGCGTGACCAAAGAAAAGTCCGAAGATAATAAGCGCTGCGACTGGGACGAGCTTACAAATTGTAGTAATGATGGAAAAAGCCGCTCCAAATCGATTGGGAAAGGTATTTAATAGACCAACCGCAACAACTGCAATGATTGCGATTGGGATGTTCCATTCTGGTGAGATATGAAAAAAGTCACCTAATAGGATGGCAAGATAAGCTCCAAGTGAAGCGATCATCGCGGGACCATAAACAATGATCTGCATCCATCCTGATAAAAAGCCCCAAAACTTGTTATAAATAACTTCCATGTATGCGTATAGTCCACCAGTTTCAGGGATTTGTGAGGCAATCTCGGCAATTGAAAGTCCCGCAGCTAAGGTCAAAAGTCCACCGGCTAGCCAAGCTAGCATGGCACCAGTTGCAGATCCCGCGTCATTTAGGACGGCCGCTTGTCTAACAAAGATTCCAACTCCGATGATGGTTCCAACTACAAGTGAGAGTGCGGACCAGATTCCTAAAGAACGGTTTAACTTTACATTTGACTCTTCTTTTGGTTTCTTCATATAAAATTCCTCCCTTTGAGAATAAAAAAGTCCCTGACAACTAAATGTCAGGGACGCAAATGTGCGCGGTTCCACCCAAAATTCTCTGAAATATTCAGAGCGCTTTTTGTTGTGTATTAATGTGTTTTAAGAGGTGGTTAAATAAAGATTAGTCAGCCAACTTCCAGAATAACGTTGGCTTCTCTTGGACGGTTTCTTTAAATATTGTTCTCTTAAATTAGTATAGGACCATTTAACCGCGATCCATATTAAATGTCAATGGGATTTTATTAATTAACTTCGTATTTTTGGTATTTTTTAGCCGATGTTTCGGGAAGTTCCACTTTCAGCCTGGTTCCCCGATCGGTGTAGTCAGTTTGATAGACCGTTTCGTTTTCATTTAGGTCTGAAACCACTTGCCCATTACTGAAAGGAATGAGGTATGTCTTTTTGACGTAGTCTTTAAACAGGTTTTGAGAAATTACGTCGATTAATAAATTAATTGAATCAGGGTCAAGAGCTGACATGATGATGTTATTGCCCTCGCGAACGGGGTAATTTTCTCCACTCTTATCAGCTTTATTGAAGACCTTAATCATGTTAATATCAGGGACTCCAATTTCTCTTAAAGTCTTTTCAGTAGTTTGCATCATTAGTTCTTGGTTGGGATCGGAGTAATCAACCACCTGTACCAAAAGATCAGCGTTGCTGGCCTCTTTTAAAGTTGATTGAAAGGCTTGAATCAGTTGGTGGGGAAGTTGACTGACAAAACCAACCGTGTCGGTTGCAAGAAAGCGCTTGTGATTTGGCAATTCAATCTTTCTTACACTCGTGTCCAAGGTAGCAAACAGCATGTTTTTAACGTTGACTTCTTTTTCCTCGTTTTCACCAAATCGTTTTACCAGTTGATTCATAATCGTGGATTTCCCCGCGTTGGTATAACCGACAAGAGCGATGGTTTTTAAATCATTTTGTTTGCGCTTTTTACTTTGAGTGTCGTACGATTTGTCAATTTCCTTTAATTCGTGACGAACGTGCGTGATTTGATGTTGAATGGTTCTCCGATTCAATTCAATTTGAGTTTCACCAGCACCACGGTTAGCTAGTCCGCCACCAGCAGACTGTTGGTCTAATCGTTGACTAGCACTAGTACGAAGCCTCGGGAGTTGGTAGTTTAATTTGGCCAGTTGGACCTGTAACTTCGCTTCACGAGAACGGGCACGGTTTGCGAAGATCTCCAAAATCAAACCAGTTCGGTCAATGATTTTAGCGTTCGTTAGTTTTTCTAGATTTCGAATTTGACTGGGACTGAGTTCATCGTTTGCTACAATGATGTCTGTCCCAGTCGTTTTGACGAGTTGTTCTAGAAATTCAACCTTACCTTTGCCAAAGTAGGTTGCCGGATCAGGATGATCCAATTTTTGGGTCACAGTTTCAACGCTGTGCATGTTGTTTGCAGTGACCAAGTTGTTAAGTTCCTCCATTGAGTACTGAAAATTGGCGTCATTTAAGTCTAAACCAATTGTAATTACATCAGTAAAGTTGTCGATCATTTATACTCCTTTAGACTGGATCTGAAATATTGTTATAGTATTTGATAACGTAATCACCATCTTTATACTCAACCTTAGTGACGCTGCCATTCTGAATGGGTTCACTAATATCGATATCGCTAAAACGACTAACGATACTGCGAATGAGAGTTCCATGAGCGGTGATGAGAATATCATCGCCATCTTCAGCATTGTTAACGATTTCGTCCAGTCCGGTTTGAACTCGTTCCCAAAACTGTGAATCATTTTCGGCATCCCCGTATGGATCGGCGTCAGCAATCATGTCGCGGGTCTTTTCCATCGTATAAGTGGCGATCATTTGACCATATGAATCAGCGCCGGACGGTCCCCCGATGATGTGCCAAACTTGTCCCATGTCATTGCCCTCAAAGTATCCAAAATTTTCTTCTCTGAGGTTTTCCATTTCGATCGGTTCAATTAGTCCTGATGGATTTTCCTTTAGGATTAGTTCAGCAGTGTCACGGGCCCTTTTGGTATCACTACTGTATGCCTTGTTGAAATCAACCTTATTAAGGTGTTTTCCGGCATCGATTGCATCGGTGATTCCCTTATCGGTTAAAGCTGAATCTGCCCATCCCTGTAAGCGATGGTAACGATTCAAATATGTTTGGCCGTGTCTGACAAAATATAAATTGATTGAAGTCATTTTTATTTCCTCCTGATTCACTAGTTGCTTAATTCTAGCATATTTTAACGTCCAAGATAAACGGGACGGGTGGAATTGGTATAATTTAGTAATCATTTAAAATAATCATTATATTGTTTTACGTAAATCATCGTGAACCAGATAAAAAATCCACTGACTAAGATGATGTCAGTGGATTAATTAATCTAATTTTGTGATGCTTCCGGGTTAAAATCACTTCTGATTTGAATGCCGGTTCCCTTTTGGGCGGAGAAAATAATTTGATCGCCTAATCTTAGGATCGTTTCACCGGTCGGGTGAAGTAGTTTATGGTCGCGAAAGATTTCGTTAATGGTAATGTCATTACTAAAGGGAAGGTCTTTAATTGCAGTATTGGCCAAACTCGGATTAGTTAGTTTAACTTCATGGAGAACTGATTCGTTAGATTCAATCATCTTAAACGTTGACGGGACCTCAATCAACTCTCTTAGCATGGCAATATTGACGGCAAGGTTGTTATATATCTCAACTCCTAGAGAGAGGAGTTCATCTTGATGCTTATCAAGGACGTCGCGATTCTCAAAACGAGCGATAACCCGTTTGACACCATACTTTTTAGCCGATTTGGCCAATTCGTAACTTTTCTCTGAATCAAAGTAGGCCATTACAACGATGTCGCAGTCAAAATAGCCATTGTCGATTAAGAATCTTGGGTCAAGTTTAGAAACAAGATGAACATTAGCCTGACTGTTATACGAGCGGTAGTGTTCCTGATTATCAGTGTATACGTTAACGTCGTACCACCCAGTGGAAAGTTGTTGAGCAACTGGGATGGTAGTTAAGTTAACCCCAAAGAAATTAACCTTAATCTTAGGATAGGTTTCTGGTTCGACTTTAAAGGCTTTGTTAAAGACCAGTGGTCCAATGATACAGGTAATAATCGCTGCAAGCAAAAATGCCCCAGACTGTTGTGATGTGATTACCTTCATCCCCTTAGCAACTTGGAGGATTGCTAGAACCATGGTAATGGTTGCACTCGGGAGGGCCATTCCAGCCAGTGAGTTTTGCTTATTGAAACGTAACCTAAAGATGGGATAAAGGCCTAACTTCGCTATGATGTAACTAGCGAAGAAGACGGGGATTAAGACCAAAGTCGCTGGGTTTGACAGTAACTCTTTGACATTCAAACCGACACCACTCATGATAAAGAAGACCGGGATGAAGAGCCCATATCCAATTGAATCGAGTCGATCCTTCGTGGTTTCTGATGGTTGTAGTAATTTGTAGACCATTCCACCGATGAATGCCCCTAAGATATCCTCTGATCCAACAAAGACGGCAATCGTTGATAGTAAAACGATGATGAAGAAAGCTAACCGAATGTCAATTTGGGTGGTTGACTTATTGATTTTGTCTGAAAACTTGAAGAAACGTTTGAACCACCACAGTAAAAAGCCTGCTACGACAAATAGAATCAGGATGAGCCATAATGATTTACTGTCGGTTCCAAATACCGAGGCGTAGATCGTTAAGGCAAAGATCGGTAACACTTCACCAAGGGCGGCAATTAACAGAATGGTTTGGCCAAAGGCGCTTCCAGTAACGTCTTTTTCCTTTAAAGCTGCGATGACCACACCAAGTGAGATGGTAGCAAACAAGATTGAAGCTAACCAGAAGTCACTGAATAGTCCGGTTAGTTTACAGAAGTATCCTAAAATTAATGCTAGAATGATAACCGTTGCATAACCCATAAAGGCTAGTTGAACGGAGGAAAATCGTGGAGCAGTTTGGTTTGATTTTTTTTCTAGTTCACTGGGATTTTTGTTTTTGGGCTTAAATAAGGAAAAATCGATTTCCATTCCACTCAAAAACAGTAGGACAATTACACCAATCTTGGAAAGAATGGATAAAATGTTTGAGTCAGAAACGATGTTGAATAAACTGGGGCCTAATATGATTCCAACTAAGATTTCAACGACTGCGGTTGGCAGCATTGAAATGTGGAATCGTGCCATCACTAATGGAGTTATTAAGGCCGCAAGTAGAACAATTACTAATGAGATTGAATCCATATTACGATCACCTTGGTTTATATATTTTGTTCAGCTGAGTTAATATGTTAGAATATTTAGTCAAGTTTAGCAAGCAGGAGGGATTATCCGTTGGAAAATTCAATTAAAGATGAAGAACAGAAGCACCTTGATTTTGTTGAAAGCAAAATTGAAATGGCAGAGGTCGATGCTGCTAAAAAAATTAAAAAAGCGAAGGGTGACCAATCGGAAATCCAAAAGAACTTTTTTAACGATGTTCGTTTAAAGACAAGTACATATAGTGGACAGATGGAGACGGGCGTCTCGGTTAGACAGCAACAACAATTACTTTCGGAGCGTGAGAACCGCTGGAAGAACGCTGCAAGGGACCTTGATACGCTAAAACGGCTGGACCAAAATCCCTACTTTGCTCGAATTGATTTTCACGAAGAAGGCGAGAAGCACACCGAGACCATTTACATTGGCCTAGCGTCATTTACCGATAATCCAGACGATTATCTGGTGTACGACTGGCGGGCACCTATTTCTAGTATTTACTACGATAGTGGGATTGGTGAAATGACGTATGATTCACCAGCTGGTCCCCAAAAGGTTGACGTAAAGTTAAAGCGACAGATTGAAATTAAGAACGGTAAGATTGAAACCATCTTTGACACAGACGAGGCCCTTGGGGATAACTTACTTCTCGAAAATCTCAGTCATCAGTCTGATACCAAAATGAAGAGTATCGTTACCACGATTCAAAAGGAGCAGAACCAGATCATTCGTGACACTGATTCTGATTTGCTTTTTGTTCAGGGAGCGGCCGGATCAGGAAAGACGGCTGCGGTTTTGCAACGAATTGCATACTTACTTTATCGTTATCGTGGCAATTTGAATTCGGGTCAGGTAATTTTATTTTCACCTAACCAGTTGTTTAATGACTACATCAATGAAGTTTTACCCGAATTAGGGGAACAAAATATGGTTCAAATGACGTATTACCAATATACTAACCGCCGGGTTCCCCACCTGGAGGTTGAAACCATTGGTGAACGCTTTGTAGAAACCCATGAAAAACACCAACAGAAGGTGGTTGACTTTAAGAACAGCCTAGATTTCTTTGATCTAGTTGGAAAGTACGCCCACCATTTAAATAAGGAGAACTTTCAGTTTAAAGACATTAAATTTGAAGATAATGTATTTATTTCAAAGGAAGATATTAGCGAAATTTACTACAGTTTTAACGAGAACTATAACTTACGAAATCGTTTAGAAGCTACTAAGGAAGAACTTAATAAGATTTTAAATCGTCACATTGGTAGTGAGATGAAAAAGAAGTGGGTTGAAGAGACCATTGAAGGACTTGACCAGCAACAGCTTCAGGCAATTTATGCTAAGTATGGTGAAAGCATGGATAATCCTGATAAGGAATATAATTTCTTAGCTAAAAAGATTGTTCAAAACGCCTTTAGAAATGTTAGAAAGGCCATTACTCGTGGTCGGTTTGTTAGTATCAATCGTCAGTTCGTTAATCTGATTAGAAACGTTCCTCGGATTACCGATTTGAGTAAGTACGGAATTGATGAACAGGAATGGAATGACGGGGTTGAAAAATCAATTGAGCGATTGAAAAATGGCAAAATTAGTGATGCTGATATTTCAATTTATCTTTACTTGTATGATTTAATATCTGGGAAACGTCCTGATATTCACATGCGTTACCTGTTTGCCGATGAAGTTCAAGACTATACCCCATTTCAGTTGGCTTACCTCAAGTTTAATTTTCCGAGGGCAAAGTTTACTTTACTAGGAGACCTTAACCAAGCGATCTTTACTCATGAGAGTAGCAATAGCCTTTTGCGGGAAATGAAGACGATGTTTGATCCCGAGAAAACCAGGGTCATTGAACTTAATAAGTCTTATCGGTCAACCGAACAAATCACTGATTTTACCAAATATCTGATCCCAGATGGCAGTAAGATCCAATCGTTTGCTAGAAGTGGTGAGCTTCCTAAAATTAACGTTGTCAAAGACTTCAATAATGGAATAAACGTTTTAAAGAATACGATTCAGGCAAATGATCAAGCAAATGATACCACGGCCGTCATCGCTAAATCGTTAGACGAGTGTCGACGGGTTCATGATGAGCTAAAAGAAGATGGGATTAAATCCACGTTGATTCAAACCGAAAATCAGCGGTTAGTAAAGGGTGTTATTATTGTTCCAGCTTATTTAGCTAAAGGACTCGAGTTTGACGCCGTTGTAATGTGGAATGGTTCTAAAACGGAATATCCAACTGAACGTGATGACCAGTTAGTGTACACAATCTGTAGTCGGGCGATGCACCGTCTGGATGTGATTTCGGTTGGAGAGTTATCACCGACGTTCAAGGACGTGCCTAAAGATGAGTATGATTTAGTGACCAAGTAGGTGAATTTTGTTGAAGGATTTTTATGAATTCAGTAAAAATGAATGGAAGCAGTTTTATCCAAATGAATCGGCTCCGATTACACAGGCTAATTTGGAAAGATTAAAGGCCTTTAATGATCAGATCTCACTTGATGATGTTTCTGATATTTACATGCCATTGGTACGCTTATTGGAACTGGCTTCCAAGCACTACCAAGATTGGGAACTTACTGAAAGTGATTTTCTAAAGCGTAAAACGCCTAAAATTCCATTTATCATCGGAATTTCGGGAAGTGTAGCCGTGGGGAAATCAACCGCAGCGCGTTTACTTCAATACCTTTTTACTGATTTATTACCGGACATGAAAACGCAACTAATCACGACTGATGGGTTTTTGTATCCAACTAAAATCTTAAAAGAAAAGGGCATTCTCGATCGCAAGGGATTTCCTGAAAGTTATGACATGGAATCATTGATTCAGTTCTTGGTTAAGATTAAGGCTGGCGTAAAAGAAGTCAAAGCGCCAGTATACTCTCATCAAACGTATGACATTATTCCTCATCGTTATGATGTCATCACCAATCCCGATATTTTAATCATTGAGGGAATTAATACACTTCAAATTCCTGATCATCAGAAGCTCTACATTGGTGACTTTACTGATTTTTCGATCTATATCGATGCTAAGCCGGAACTAATTGAGACCTGGTACCTTAACCGCTTTAAGAAGTTGATGAAAACGGCCTTTAAGGATCCGACTAATTATTACTATAAGTACGCAAAAGAGGAACCGGAACAGGCGGTTAAAATGGCAGAGAACGTTTGGAAAACCGTCAATTTACCGAACTTAAATGAGTATATTTTACCAACACGTGAAAGAGCCAACCTTATTATTCATAAGGGTGAGGGGCACATTGTTGATAAAGTTTATCTTAGAAAATATTAAAGTAAAAATCGTTCAATCGTTATAATTCAATGATTGAGCGATTTTTTTATGGAGAAATAGATTAAATGGTTGCATAATCTACAAATGTAGATTATGATTAAAAATGAATTTACAAATGTAAACCGTAGGTTGGAGGTGAATTATTTGGATCAAACCAAAAAAATTGAAGAAATTACGCCCGCTGAATGGCAGATTATGCGATTGATTTGGACGATGGGGGATAGCTCATCACGAAAAATCATTGACACGATTGCGAAAAAACGTGATTGGAAAGAGTCCACGATTAAAACATTACTTAGTCGATTGGTTAAGAAGGGATTGTTGACTCGGTCTAAAAAAGGACGTTATTTTGTTTATTCGCCAACTGTTAACGAACAGAATGCGATGAATCTAAGTGCGGAAGAACTTTTTGAACAAATGTGTGACATGCGTAAGGGTCAGACCATTATGGATTTGATTAGTCAAAGTAAGATTAGTAAGAGTGACATTCACAAGTTAGGTGAAGTTTTGAGACAAAAGTTAAAAACCGCACCCGATAAAGTGGATTGTAACTGCTTGCCAGGCGATATGGGCATGGATTGTCAGTAGAAAGGAGCTTTTTAATGAAGGATATGAACAATGGAAAACATGATTCAATGGGGAAAATGAATATGAATCATGATGATCATAATATGAAAAATATGAACCCCCAAAACGGTAATAATAACCAAATGAACATGAAGAGTAATTCTAAAATGAAAATGGACCACGGCTCGATGAAGATGGATCATGGATCCATGAACATGGGGAACGGTTCAATGGATATGGGCGGCGGCCACATGATGAACATGGGTAACTTCAAACGGCGCTTTTGGATTTCATTGATTATTACGATTCCCATCTTGCTGCTTTCTCCGTTTATGGGAATGAAATTACCGTTTCAGATTACCTTTCCGGGGTCTGATTGGATTGTAATGATTCTTTCAACCATTCTGTTCTTTTATGGTGGTCAACCATTCTTTAGTGGGGCCAAAAATGAGTTGAAAAATCATGCTCCGGCGATGATGACGTTGATTACACTTGGTATTTCAGCTTCATACTTTTATAGTTTGTATGCTTTTATCATGAACACCTTCATCAATCCAAACGGTCATGTGATGAATTTCTTCTGGGAACTAGCAAGTTTGATTGTCATTATGCTACTAGGTCACTGGATTGAAATGGATGCGGTTATGAACGCGGGTGATGCGCTTAAAAAAATGGCTGCGCTCCTTCCAAGCACTGCCCACTTGGTTGAGCCTAATGGAGAAACCAAGGATATTCAACTAGACCAGCTAAAAACTGGCGACGTTGTTTTGGTTCAACCGGGTGAAAAAGTTCCAGCTGACGGCGTGGTTGATTCTGGAACTAGTGCTGTAAACGAAGCTTTAGTAACTGGTGAATCGAAGGCAGTCACTAAGAAAAAGGGAAGTAAAGTAATTGGTGGTTCCGTTAATGGTGATGGTAGTTTGCAAGTCAAGGTTACTGCCACTGCTAAAGATGGATACTTAGCTCAAGTTATTAAAATGGTACAAGCCGCCCAAAAGGAAAAGTCAAAGGCGGAAACGTTAGCTGACAAGGTTTCACGCTGGTTGTTCTATGGCGCTCTGATCATTGGAATCCTGGCATTGGTCGTTTGGACGATTCTAAGCGGATTAAGTTATGGGCTTCAACGAATGATTACGGTTCTAGTTATCGCATGTCCTCACGCTTTAGGATTAGCGATCCCACTAGTTGTGGCTAGAAGCACCTCAATTGCCGCTCAAAATGGACTGTTAATCAGAAATCGTCAGTCAATTGAAGAGGTTAAACGTTTGGATTACGTCTTCATGGATAAGACTGGGACTTTGACTGAAGGAGTCTTTCAGGTCAATGAGGTAGTATCTGATTCAGACATGAGTAACGAAGAACTTTTGACTAAGTTTGCTGATCTGGAAGCTAATTCCAGTCATCCTTTAGCTGCTGGAATCCTAGCTAAGGCTAAAAAGGAGCAAGTTACAGTCGTCCCAGCCAAAAACGTTCAAGCCATTCAAGGAGTTGGACTAACGGGACAAATTGATGGAAAAGAGTATAAGATTGTAACCGCTAAGTATCTGACTGATAATCACTTGGACTACGATCAGAAACAATTTGATGATCTTGCTAGTCAGGGTAATTCAATTAGTTATTTGGTAAGTGATGATAGAGTACTTGGTGTGATTGCCCAAGGAGATGTTCTTCGTCCTAAGTCAATTGACTTAATTAAGGCACTTAGAAGAATGAACATTACTCCTGTGATGCTCACTGGTGATAATGACTTGGCCGCTAAGCGAGTTGCTCATCAGTTGGGTGATATTGATTATCGTTCAGAACTCCTCCCTCAAAACAAAGAAGAAATTATTAAAGAGTACCAGAGCAAAGGCAATGATGTCATGATGGTTGGTGATGGTATCAATGACGCTCCCAGTTTGTCACGTGCTAACATTGGAGTGGCTATCGGTGCTGGAACTGATATTGCCATCGAATCGGCTGACGTTGTTTTGGTTAGAAGTGATCCAGAAGATATCATTGATTTCTTGGATCTTGCCAGAGCAACTAACCGGAAAATGGTTGAAAACCTCTGGTGGGGAGCTGGCTACAATATCATTGCCATGCCCCTTGCTGCTGGGATCTTAGCTCCGATTGGAATTATCCTTTCTCCAGCCGTTGGTGCCTTGATTATGTCGGCTTCAACCATCATTGTGGCTGTGAATGCGTTCACCCTTCACATGGGAAAGATTAAAGAATAAACAATTAATTTGTTGATTAAGCTAGAGTGGCTTCCATTTGCCACTCTTTTTTTGTATAATCGACTCATTAAGTAACAAATTAAGTAACAAGGGATGGTGGGTGTTCATGGATCAACAAAAGAAAAAGTATTCTCCAATGATGAAGTTTTCGTTGTTGGCGGTTTCGTTAGTTTTAGCGTCATCACTGTCAGTTTCAGCTGAAGTACCACAATGGCAGCGTGCATTTCCGGGGCATTCATATTCAAGTATTGAGTTAATTGCCACCATGCCAGCATTAGCAGTGATTATCTTCCTGCTTGGAAGCAGTTGGATTGCTAAAAAGATTGGTGCTAAAAGAACCGTTATACTCGGGCTATTGGTCAGTGGAATCGCTGGAGTGATTCCCATCTTTGTTACTAATTATTATGTAATGCTTATTTCGCGATTTGCCTTTGGAATTGGACTGGGTTTGTTAAATGGACTAGCCGTCAGTCTGATTGGAACCTTCTTTAAGGGAAAAGAAAAGAATCAACTGATGGGAGTTAGAAGTGGATTTGAAATGTTAGGTAATGCTATTTCAGCGTATGTTGCTGGTGCATTACTGGTTGATTTTGGTTGGCATAGTGCCTTTCTAATTTATACTTTAGCATTTCCGGTTGCCATCTTGTTCTTCTTCTTTGTTCCTTCGCCACCAAAAGTGGAACATTATCAGGCGGAACGGAAAAACAAGTACTTTCCAAAGATTAATACTGATGTTCTTTTCTGGACCATGTTACTTGCTGGCTATCAGATTACGTATGTAGGAGCTACCGTTCGAATTGCTGAATTTATTGAGGGAACCGGCATTGGCTCCACGCAACAGTCAGCGGTTGTTATCAGTATTGCGCCAATCTTTGGTTTAGTTGGTGGTATAATCTTCAGTATGGCACTGATGAAGTTGAAGAAGTATTTATTACCCGTCGGGATTATTGCTAGTGGAGTTTGTCAGTTATGGATTGGGTTATCACACTCGTTCTTTAGTGCAGCGCTTGGCTTTTTCCTAGTAACTTTTCTTGATGCGATTGTGGTCTCTTACATTTTAAACATTGCAACTGAAATCTCATCCAAGGGAACTTTGAACTTAACCACTTCAATCTTGTTGATTGGTAGTAATTGTGGAATCTTTTTAGCCCCGATTGCTTTAGGTGGGATTGATTCAGTCTTTAGTTCAAACAAACCGGCATTAACTTTTGTAGTTTGTGGAATTATTCTACTAGCTATGGGAGCCGTTGGTGTATGGGACATTAAATTCTTACGCAGAAAAATATTTAATTAGGGCAGTGCAGTTGATGCACCGCCTTATTTATTTTGGTCAAAGGAGTAAAAGCCATGAAGGTTAATTTTAAAAGTTCTCATACTAGTCCCATATCGCTAAAGGCTTTTTTGGGTCAACATGGGATTAGTCACCGGATGTATGCAGACCTAAAGCGAACAAAAAATGCTTTTAAGATTAATGGGAAGGTCGTCAAGCCGTCGGTTAACGTTTCCTTTGCAGATGTTGTCTCCGTTTTTATTCCAAATGAATTATCTGATCCACGAATTGCGATTAGTTTTGAACCAATTAATGTAATTTACGAAGATGATAATTGGCTAGTGGTTAATAAAGAAGCTGGGTTAACGTCAGTTCCAGGTCCAAGCAATCAATCTGATACACTGGTGAATCGGATTAAGGGTCACTTAGTAAACGAAAAAGCCGCCAATTTACGACCGCACATTATTACCCGTTTGGATCGGTTTACTAGTGGAGTGGTCTTGGTTGCCAAAAATCGTTTGGCAAATAGTTATGGCAATGAAGAATTGAATCGTCATGAAATTGATAAGCGATATTTAGCAATCGTTTCTGGCAAAATGGCCCAAAAACATGGGATCATTGATCAACCGATCGGACGAATTGGTGATAATTTTGCGAGACAGGTAATTGCGTCTGGAAAGGCCGCGCAGACGGAATACTGGGTTAAAAAAGACCTAAATAATGCCTCATTATTGGAAATTAAACTTCACACTGGACGTACCCATCAGATTCGGGTTCACATGACGTCAATTGGGCACCGGTTACTTGGTGATGAACTTTATCATGGTTCACTTGATCGGGGGATTACGCGGCAGGCGTTACATGCCTATAAACTTTCTTTCTTTGATCCATTTCAAGAACGGCAGTTAAGTTTTGAAGCCAAGTTGCCTGATGATATGGAAAAGGTGATTTCCAAAAATTAGTATGTAAATTTTTTAAAGTTTGCTACAATAAAATTAGTACAGTAAGGAGAATGTTCCATGGAAGATAACATCCAGTTAGGTGAAAAATCTTTTGATAAAATGATGTTTGTACTTAATAAGCCGGTGAATGAGAAGAATCACCTTGACTATAAGTTCAAAGATTATGAGATGCAGCAAATTGCTGACGACATTTGGGCAATGCCTGCTTACATGAAAAAAGACGATGATTTTACCATTTTTTTCATTGTTACTAAGGTTGATAGTGGCGAGATTGTGGTAGCAATGGCAACTGGTCAGTCGGGTAAAAATGGTCAATTTGATTTGTCACGACCAGTTAATACGGGTGCCGGATTAAACGAACTATATAAACACGATCAGGACCAAGCGAAAGAAGCTCTTCACTTTTTGAATTTAATTTCAAAAGCTGGTGAGGGTGAATGGCGAATGGTAGAAGACTAAACAGAGAATAGGAGAGTTAACATGGCCCAAATTTATTTAGCAAGTCCATTTTTTAGTGACGAACAAATTCAAAGAATTGAAGTTGTTGAACACGCATTAGAAGCAAACTCAACGGTGACTGATTTTTATTCGCCACGTAAACATCAGGATGCTGAAAATGAACAGTTCACCCTTCCATGGGCAAACGAGATCTATCATCGTGACATGGAAAACCTAAAAGCAGCTAAGGCCGTGGTGGCTGTGGTTGATTTTGTTGGTAATAATGTTGATAGTGGGACGGCCTATGAGATTGGCGCAGGCGTTCAAATGGGAAAGCCCGTTGTGGTTTTTCAGCAAAAGGATGAACCACTTAACCTAATGATCTCAGAAAGTTTGCATGCTTACCTGAAAAATGGCGAGCAACTTCAGGCTTATGATTTTACTAAGATGCCAGAGAGTCACTATACAGGGAACATTTTTTAAATCGAATTAAAGGAGAAAGATTATGAATAATGATCAATTATCTGGAATGAGATTTTTCGAAGTAACGGTATTAAATGCAGTCATTACGATTCTTGAATTTTTGGGTGGAATCTTTTCGGGAAGTTTGTCACTTCTTTCGGATGCCTTCCATAATTTGGGGGATTCCATTTCAATTGTATTGAGCTATATTGCTCATCGAATCAGTAAAAAGCAGCAAACCAAACAGAATACTTATGGCTTTAAACGAGCCGAAATTATTTCGGCGTTTCTGAATTCGTTGTTTTTGATTTTAATTTCGCTTTTCTTAATTATTGAAGCTGTTAAGCGAATTTCACATCCAGAAACAATTAATGGTCCGGTGATGTTGGTAGTTGCGGTGGTTTCAACCATTGCCAACTTTTTTTCCGCCTTTTTATTGAATAAGGGGGCTAAACATAATTTAAATATGAGAGCCACCTACCTGCACTTGTTGAGTGATTCGTTATCCTCGTTAGGAATTATTATTGGTGGAATTCTTATTTCGCTTTTTAAGTGGACAATTGTGGATCCAATTGTGACGGTTTTAGTCGCACTTTATATTATGTGGGAAAGTTGGCCCATTATTAAAAAAACGGTTGGCATTTTGATGGAAAGTGCACCCAAACTAAATTACGCTGCCATTAAAAAAGATTTATTAAAAATTGATGGGGTGACCAGCGTTCACCACGTCCACGCGATGATGGTGGATGAGAACAGCATCGTTTTTTCGGCTCACGTTAATATGAAAAATATGCCCCTAGACCAGGTTCAATTAATTTACGATAAGATTAATAAATTGTTGAAGGGTAAGTATCACATTGACCATGTCACGATTCAACCAGAAGTTGACCGTGGAAGACATGATGATTTATTCTACGATAACGGCAAAGACATATAAAAAAACAGTTTCTATCTGCTAGAGAAAGAAACTGTTTTTTTGTGATTTTAAAGTGATCTATAAAGTGCTGTCTGGATCTAATTTATTGGTTTCGTTAACATACCATTCTGACCAATCAGTGGTGGGATTGCCGTTTTCAAAGTAAGTCTGACTTAATTTACTTAAAAGACTAGCGAAATCATCGTAATCAAGTTCAATGATATCAGCGACAACGTCTCGTGGACTATTATTACTCAGGGTAACGATCTCACGGTTTAAATCGGCAATTACACCAGATTCACCGTCAAAAGTACTCATCACTTCCAAGTTGTTGTTCCTAAATAGTTTGATGTAGAAAGGAACAAAATCGTTAACAACCTTTTTTTGGGCCTGCTCACTTAAATCACTAAACTTTACATTGTCACTCATATTTTTCCTCCTGTATGATACCGTTACAAATCTAATTTAATTATATCTGTCTGGGTACCATTCGTAAAATAGTTTTTTGTAACGAAAACTCAATGAGATTTTTTACTTATATTTTGATATGCTAGAAATATTAAAGAAAAGGGGTGAGTCGCATGTTTGGGAAGAATCAACTGGATCCAGATTCGCGTTTTCGTAATTATAGTGATTTGGTCATTAAGACCTGTATGTTAGCGGGTAAAATCATGATTGAGAATGGGTCAGAAATGACACGAGTTAATGACACCATTAAACGAATCGCACGAAATGCTGGGATGCCAAACTTGAAGACTTACATTACGATTACTGGAATTATGATTTCCGTTAATGATAATTCTGAAACTCAGATTACTGAGATTGATAAGCGGGCTTTTGACCTAAGGAAAATCACGGCTGTGAATGATTTATCGCGACGTTTTGCGGAACACAAGACAACGCTAGAGCAGTTCTACCAAGAATTACAACACGTTAGTGATCTAGATACTTATTTTCCGTATTGGATGAAAATGTTAGCGGCTGCGGTCCTTTCAGGATCCATTGAAGTGGTTTTTCGTGGTGATTATTCGGTGTTCTTTATTACCTGTCTAATCGGGATGTTAGGTTGGATTATTTTTGACTATTTGAATCGTATCGTGAAAGTTGAGTTTATAAACGAATTTACTGCGGCCATTTCAATTGGCATGTTAGCCATGCTAGCGAGAAAGTTGGGACTTGGAAGTGGTGTGGATAATATGATTATCGGGAGTGTGATGCCGCTTGTTCCTGGAGTCCAAATCACTAATGCGGTTCGAGATTTAATGTCTGGTAACCTTGTGAGTGGACCAGCAAGAGCAATGGAAGCCATTATGGGAGCCTGTGCTTTAGGATTTGGAGTGGCACTTGCTTTGAAGTGGTTTGGATAGGGGTGTTTATGATTGAAATTTTAGTGAAAATAATTGGAGTTTACGTTGCCACCCTTTGTTTTGCAATTTTGATCAACGTTCCACCACGTGCGCTTAATTTAGGTGGATTGGTTGGAGTTGCCAGTTATTTAGTGTACTTAACCTACAATTCGATCTTTGGTGGTTACGTTGGTGGAAATGTCTTTGGGGCATTTACGATTGGTATCTTGGGAATGCTGGCAGCTCGGTACAAAAAAATGCCAATCATCGTTTTTAACATTCCAGCGCTCGTTCCGCTTGTTCCCGGAGGACAGGCCTATGAAGTTATGAAATACATTGCAACGGGAAACACGCACTTAGCGTTTGTTTACTTAATGCAAGTTGCGATGATTGCAGGAGCGTTGGCAATTGGATTCTTACTAGCCGAGTTGGCGATTCAACTGTTCTTTCACATTACCCATCTTTTGAAGGGAATCGTATCTTAATTGAAAGTAAAAACCACATTGACCGAGGTCAATGTGGTTTTTAGTTAGTTTGAAGCTGTTTGACAAAGTCTTGATAATCCTGTTCCTCACCGGTATCTGTGATTTGAATACTATCGAGGTTGGCGTTTCTTAGGTCACTTTCACTAATATTTAACTCGTTAGTAAAAGTCGCATTTCCAATCAAATGAAGATCGTAGTGAACCCCACTGCGTTTTATGTGGGTTTTTACCATCCCACCTGGATTATAAATATTGACGGTTTCGTCAAAGTCTGAATCATGAGTTAGGATTTCGTAAATTAGACTAGTGGCCGTCATTCCAGTCCCACAGGCATTTGTAAGTCCTACACCCCGTTCAAAGGTTCGAACGAAAAGTTCATTTTGATTCATGACGTTAGCAAAACTAACGTTTACACCGTCCGTAAAGTATTTGTTTTTTCCGTTTAGCATTTTGCCTAACTTAACTAAATCGTCTGATTTCACTTGATTCATACTCATAAAACTAATGAGATGGGGATTAGGTACTGCGACCGCTGAATAATCTAATCCAGAAATGAAATCATTGACAGGCTGATCTAACAGTGGGGTTTTGATGTTTTCAAGGGGCAGACTCTTAGCATCAAATGAGATTGGTGAGATTTGGACACTAAAGGCGGGAACTCCAGGTGCAATGTCACTTTCTTTTGTGACATCTAGATCTGCGTCGTTGGTTTCAACCTTGAAAGCATCCTGACCAAACTTTTGTGACAAGTACCGTGAAACGGTCCGAAGTCCGTTTCCACACATTGAAGCTTCACTACCATCGGCGTTAAAGACTCGCATTTTTCCCAGTGCATTGGGGTGATTTGATGAATCAACCACCAGGACCCCATCGGCGCCGTTTAAAATGTGATTTTTGGGGTCTGAAATGGTTTGAGCAAGTTTTTTAAGTTCTGAGTCAGTTAGTTTTTGATTTAATTCAGTTTGGTCTAAAATAAAGAATTGATTTTCGGATCCGTGTACTTTAAGTAATTTAGTCATAATTTAGTCTCCTAATAAATTAGTCGGTTGTTGTCAAAGAAGTTTCTGTAGATTAACTTGACCGCTTTGTCTGAGTCTTTAATGTCAGTCCCAAGCATGACGGAAATCTTGGAAGCCCCTTGATTAATCATGTGAATGGAGATGCCATTGTCAGTTAATGGCCGAATGATTTTTTCAATGGTGTGATTATCAGACTGCATTCCCTCGCCAACGATCATGATGATGGCATAGTCATTAATCCAACGAATCTGATCGGGATGAAGCGCATCTTTGATTTCTCTCGTAATTTCTTTGACGATATGGTCATTTAGTTGGGCCTTATCAAAGATAATGGTCAGGTCATCGATTCCAGAGGGCATGTGTTCGTATGACACGTTGTATTTGTACAGAATTTTGAGAATCTTAAGGGTAAAACCCACTTGTTTGTTAAGCAGGTAGCGATGAATGTACAGTGCTGAGAAGTGCTTGGCACTGGCTACCCCGGTAATTACGCGAGTTGGCTGAAATTTATTTTCAGGAACAATCAGGGTTCCGGGTAGATCAGGAGCCGATGTGTTTTTCACGTTAATGGGAATGCCAACCTGAATCGCTGGAATGATGGCTTCATCATGAAAGACTGAAAAGCCAGCGTACGAGAGTTCTCTCATTTCTCTATAAGTCATTACGTCGATAGCTTTCGGGTTTTTAACCACCCGCGGGTCAACCGAATAGATTGCGTTGACATCGGTAAAGTTTTCGTATAAATCAGCTTGAAGTCCACGAGCCACGATTGAGCCGGTGATATCGGAACCACCCCTTGAAAAGGTAGCGATTTGATTATCATCATTGACCCCAAAAAATCCCGGGAAGATCATTTTTTCTTTAACGTCACGAAATCTTCTGATGTTTCCGTAGGTAACGGGATTGATTTGTGCACCGGCAACGTCGCCGGTGACTTTAAAACCAATTTCTTTTGGATCCATAAACTTTGCGGGAATTTTCAGTTGGTTTAAAATCATCGTCAACATTTGTGCGTTGAGGTATTCTCCTTGAGCTTTAAAGGTACTCATTAAATGAGCAAAATCCGGGAACGATTGATTAGGTAATTCTCTTAACTGTGAGACAATTTGGTTAATTTGTTTCGTCTGAACGTTAAATGATTCACCAATTTCTTGATAGCGATCAATAATTTGATTAAGAACGTCAGAAAAATCTTCATGGTCAAGAACTTTGTTAGCGTACTCGATTAATAGGTCGGTAACTTTTACGTCACCCTTGAAGCGAGTTCCGGGAGCAGAAACAACGACTGCCTTCCGATCTGGATCTGATTTGATGATGTTAATTACCTTTTGAAATTGGGTTCCGTTGGCTAGTGAGCTTCCACCGAATTTGGTTACTTTCATGAATTATTCATCCTTAAGAATTTAATTAAGTTGAATTGTAGCATTAATTTTTAATTTATCAATCTTGGAACCCAAAATATGTGAAATAGTTATTAATTTAGATGATATTAATTGACGAACAGGTCAAAATGGGTTATATTTTTAACAAATTTAAATAGAGGTTGCAGGTAACAAGATTAGCTAATGGAGATTTACTCGTCGAAGAAGTTAGTGAAAGGGTTGTTTGCCGAAGCATTCTGTCAGAGCAATGACACTGGTGCTGGGACGTGATTTAATAAATCGCGGACTGTCGCAGATATTCTGCGGGGAGCTATTCAAGAATATTTGATCAAATAATGTCAAATTAATTATTTTTAGATCTTTTTGTTCAACTCCTGAGCAAAAAGATCTTTTTTTATAAATTATTTAAGAGGTGCGAGATGAAGTCAGTTATTGATAAGCAAGACATAAGGAATCATGATTTGTACATTGGTGGGATTAAAGCCAGTGATTTAGCAAAAGAATATGGAACACCCCTAGAGGTTTATGACGTTAGTAAGATCAAGAGTCAAATTGAAAAATTTAAACGGGTTTTTGAAGACCGTAAAGTTAGTTACTCGGTTAATTATGCTAGTAAGGCGTTTGCCACGGTTGGAATGTATCAAATTGTGAAGCAAGAGGGAGCTGGAATTGACGTAGTTTCCGGTGGTGAGTTGTACACCGCGCTTCAAGCTGATTTTCCGATGGAACGGGTCAGTTTTCACGGCAATAATAAATCAAAAGACGAACTAACGATGGCTGTCAAAAACGGAGTGGGAACGATTATGTTGGATAATTTCCATGAAATTGAGTTACTCCACGACGTGCTAGAAGAGCAAGGTAAAAACATTGACGTGATGTTACGGATTACCCCCGGTATTTCAGCTCACACTCATGAGTACATCCAAACGGGTCAGGTCGACAGTAAGTTTGGGTTCAATCTGGCATCAGGACAAGCTGATGAAGCTTTACAAAAGGTCCTTTCCGAGAGGCGAATGAATATGAAAGGGGTCCATGCTCACATTGGGTCTCAGATTTTTTCACCCGAAGGCTTTGTGGGAGCTGCCGATAAACTTGTTGACGTAATGAAGCACTGGCATGACGATTTTGATTACACGGCAAAAGTAATCAACGTTGGTGGTGGTTTTGGCATTCAATACACCGATGAAGAACATCCCGTCGCCCCAGAGGACTTTGTCTCAGCCATTGTGGATGAGATTAAAGCAAAAACAACTGAGGATGATTTACCAACTCCATCAATTTGGATTGAACCGGGTCGTTCAATCGTCGGTTCAGCAGGTTATAGTTTGTACACGATTGGTTCCAGAAAAGATGTGTCCGGGATTAAGTCGTACGTTTCCGTTGATGGCGGGATGGGCGATAACATTCGGCCAGCTTTATATGGAGCTGACTATGAAGGCGCTCTTGCAGGCAATGCTGATGGAAAGCCAGTTGAAACCGTTCGAATTGCTGGGAAATACTGTGAATCAGGTGATATCTTGATTAAGAATCAGCCTCTTCCAAAGAGCAAACCGGGAGACATTTTTGTAATCTTTAACACCGGGGCTTACGGATACTCAATGGCTTCCAACTATAATCGAAATCCGCGTCCAGCCGTTGTGTTTGTTGAAGATGGTAAATCACAGTTAGCGGTCCAACGTGAGAGTTATGCGGACCTGATCCACTTAGATAAGAAATTAAAGGAGAACTAGAAGATGGCACAATTAGATGCACAGTCAATCATTAAATTTATTTCTAACTCAGACAAAAAGACCCCAGTCAAAGTTTATTTGAAAGGTAAGTTAGGAAAGATCAAGTTTCCGAAAGGAATTGAAAATTTTACCACTAACAAAACTGGTGTCATTTTTGGTGACTGGACTAACGTTTCAAAGTTTCTTAAAAAGAATAAAAAATTAATCAGTAGTTATGAAATTGAAAGTGATGCACGAAATTCGGCAGTTCCGTTGCTTGACACCAAGAATTTGGACGCTCGAATTGAACCTGGTGCTATTATTCGTGATCAAGTTTCAATTGGAAAGCATGTTGTCATAATGATGGGAGCATTAATCAACATTGGAGCTGAGATTGGTGATGATTCCATGATTGACATGGGGACCATCCTTGGTGGTCGTGCGATTGTTGGCAAGCATTGTCACATCGGTGCTGGTGCTGTTTTGGCCGGTGTGATTGAACCAGCGAGTGCTAAACCAGTTCGAATTGATGATAACGTGCTAGTTGGGGCCAACGCCGTGGTGATTGAAGGAGTTCACGTTGGCGAGGGTGCTGTAGTTGCAGCCGGTTCGGTGGTCTTACATGATGTTGAGCCCAATACCATGGTTGCCGGGGTTCCCGCTAAAAAGATCAAAGACATTGACACGCAGACCAAGTCCAAGACTAAACTTGAAGACGATTTAAGGAAGTGATGAATGTGTCAGATAACTCGACTAGGTTGAGTGACGATGATCTCCTTGAAATTTATCGTCATCTTCACCAAATTCCGGAATTAGCGATGCATGAGTTTCAGACCCATGAATATCTAAAAGAAGTCATTGATAAATTTAAAGCGGACTATATGGAAGTTAACGTACCAGAAAAGTTACCAACTGCGATTTTGGTGCTGATCCATGGAACTGATCCCAAGCGCACCATTGGATACCGAGCGGATATTGATGCGTTACCAGTTAAAGAAAAAACGAATTTACCATTTGTATCAAAAAATGATGGTGTGATGCATGCGTGTGGTCATGATATCCACATGACGGTTGCGTTGAGTATCCTGAATTACTATGCCGCTCATCAACCCCAAGATAATTTGTTAGTGTTTTTTCAGCCAGCTGAAGAAAGTGAAAATGGCGGTAAGGTGGCATACGAGGACGGTATTTTTACCGGGAAGTGGCATCCAGATGAATTTTATGGTCTACATGACAACCCCCAGCTTCCTGTTGGGGCAATCGGTTGTCGGATGGGCACGCTGTTCGCTGGGACAACCGAGGTCAACGTTGACCTGATCGGTAAAAGTGGTCATGCTGCTTATCCACAAGACGCTAACGATATGATTGTGGCCGCCTGTCAGTTTATTAATCAGGTTCAAACGATTGTATCAAGGAGTGTTGATCCAATTGAAGGCGGAGTCGTTACCTTTGGAAAAATGGAAGCCGGCACCATTCGAAATGTGATCGCTGGTCATGCTCGAATTGAAGGAACGATTCGGGGTCTAACCCAGAAAATGATTGAATTGATTGATAAGCGGTTAAAAGAAGTCGCTAATGGGATTTCAGTAAGTTATAACTGCCAGGTTAAACTCAACTTGAATCAGGGTGGTTATTTGCCAGTCGAGAATAATCCGAAGTTAACTAGTAATTTTATTAATTACATGGAAAATCAAAAAGACGTTGATTTTATTAACACGATGCCCGCCATGACGGGGGAAGATTTTGGTTATTTGTTGTCAAAAATCCCGGGAACAATGTTCTGGTTGGGCATTGGTGACCCCAAGTCTCAGCTTCATGAGGCGACGCTTACTCCCAATCCAAAGGCAATTGCGATTGGAAGTAGAGCTATTATCGGATTTTTGAATTATCGAATGCAACAAGGAACAAAAAAGTAGAGGAGATCATAATCATGGTAGAAAAAGCAGATTTATTAACGGCCATCGTCACTCCGTTTGGTGATGACGGGGAAGTTGATATTACACGGCTTAAGAAGCTGATTAAACATTTGGTTGATACAGGGACCAATGGATTTGTGGTCGGCGGAACGACTGGTGAAACTCCGACATTATCTGAAGACGAAAAAATGAAACTGTACGGCGAATTTGGCAAAATTGTTGGGGATAAATATCCAGTGATTGCAGGAACTGGCTCTAACAATACGCGACAAACGGCTGAGTTTAACCAAAAAGTGATGCAATTAGATGGGATTGATTACGGCTTGGTAGTGGTACCTTACTACAACAAACCCGATCAACGGGGCATGAAGGAACACTTTAAGTACGTTGCCGATCATTCGGACAAACCAATCATCATCTATAACATTCCCGGACGAACGGGAGTCAACATGGATAAGGAAACGGTCGTGGAATTATCCGAATACAATAACATCGCCGGAATTAAACAGTGCGGTTCACTGCCTGATATGGAGTACATTATTTCCAACACTCCAGATGATTTCTTGGTTTACAGTGGTGAAGATCCTCAAGCTCTGGCAACGAAAATGTTGGGTGGCAGTGGTGTCATTTCGGTTGCTTCGCATGTCTATGGCAAGCAATTAAGGGAAATGTACGATGATTTAGATCAGGGGGATTACAAAGCGGCTGGTAAGCTTCAACGTTGGTTAACACCAAAGATGCAAGCGTTATTTATGTATCCATCCCCATCACCAACTAAAGCAGCTTTAAATGCTAACGGTTTAAGTGTGGGTGGCTGTCGTTTACCAATTGCTACCCTAAATAAAGATGAGAAAAAAGAATTGGCAAAAGCACTAGATGTCAATTCACTAGGAGATATCTTAAATGATTAAAGTATTAGTAGCGGGCTTTCGTGGCTCAATGGGTCAAAAAGCCGTTAAGATGATTGAAAATAATGATGATTTTAAGTTGGTAGGTGTATATGACCCGAAAGCGGGCGATTTAAGCCCTGAAAGTTATGATTTACCTAAAGACGTAAAAGTCTATAACGATTTTGATCAGATTAAGGGACCAGATGTAGACGTTTGGGTTGATTTTACGGTTCCAAAAGCAGCTTATCCAAACACTAAATTTGCCTTGGATAATGGGATTCATCCGGTCATTGGAACCAGTGGGTTAAGTGATGATCAACTAGCTGAGCTGCGAAAATTAGCGGACGATGAAAATGTGAGTGGGATTATTGCCCCTAACTTTGGAATTTCGGCGGTATTGTTAATGAAATTTGCTAAAGAGGCAGCTCAGTATTTCCCTGATGCTGAGGTGATCGAGATGCATCATCAGGATAAAAAGGATGCTCCGTCTGGGACCGCCATTAATACCGCAAAGTTAATCAGTGAGGGGAGAAAGAAACAACCAGAACCCGTTTCAACCGACGAAACGTTAAAGGGTGCTCGCGGAGCTGAGTATGACGGAGTTCCGATTCATTCCGTTCGGCTTCCTGGATACGTTGCCCATGAACAGGTGCTTTTTGGCGGAGATGGTGAAGCGCTCACCATTCGTCAAGATTCCTTTGATCGTGATTCATTTATGAATGGTTTAAAGGTTGCCATTGAAAGAGTTGACGGTTTAGATGGGTTAGTTATTGGATTAGAAAATATTTTATAGAGGGGCAAGTAGTAATGAAAGAGTATAATGTCGCAATTTTAGGTGCCACTGGTGCCGTTGGAACACGTCTCATGGATAAGTTAGCTGAATCAAGTATCCCGGTTAAAAGTCTGAAATTGTTGGCTTCTAAAAGATCCGCTGGGAAAAGGCTCGAGTATAAAGGCGACGAGTTAACCGTCGAAGAGGCCACTCCCGACTCATTTAACGGTGTTGATTTAGTCCTTGCTTCAGCCGGAGGTTCGGTTTCCAAAAAATTGTTACCAGAAGCCGTGAAGCGTGGTGCCGTTGCGGTTGACAATACGAGTGCGTTTCGAATGGACCCAAATGTTCCTCTGGTTGTGCCAGAAGTGAACCCGGATGCTTTAGAGAATCATCATGGGATCATTGCCAATCCAAACTGTTCCACCATTCAAATGGTAGTGGCGTTAGAGCCGATTAGAAAGCAGTTTGGGTTAAAACAAATTATTGTTTCTACTTATCAAGCTGCTTCAGGTGCCGGTCAGAGTGGACTTGATGAATTAAAAGATGAAGCACAAGAACACCTTGATGGCAAAAAAATGGATGCTCACATTTTCCCAGTCAAAGGTGAAAAGGAACATTATCCGTTGGCATTCAACCTCTTGCCCCAAATCGATGTGTTTGAAAAAGACGGTTATACCCATGAAGAGTGGAAGATGATTCACGAAACAAAGAAAATCATGCTGAATGATATGGATTCTGGAGATATTAAAGTGACTGCTACCTGTGTCAGAGTTCCAGTAGAGATTTGTCACGGTGAGTCAGTTTATTTCACTGTTAAGGATGCGAAAGCCGCCAGTCGTGAAAAGATCCAAAGGATTTTAAGTGATGCCCCTGGAGTAACCCTTAAAGATGATCCCAAAAAACAACTCTACCCACAACCAATCGACGCTGCCGGTAAGGAAGATACATACGTTGGAAGAGTTCGACCGGACCAGGAAAATGATGATGCCTATAACATGTGGGTCGTAGCGGACAATTTGTTAAAGGGTGCTGCACTAAATACGGTTGAAATTGGCGAAGAATTAGTCAAAAGAGATTTAATTTAATGATTGAATTTCTTGACGATGACGATAAGGAAGAGGATTAACATGCCTACTTTAAATGAAAACTTACAAAATCGGTTTAACAAGAATTTAACTCAACTGCAGCCATCAGCAATTAGAGCTTTTTCGGAGTCGATTTCTGATATTGACGGGTTGATTATGCTATCGGTGGGAGAACCAGGATTTAACACTCCTGAACACGTTAAAAAAGCAATGATGAAGAGTATTGAAGATAACCACTCACATTATTCTCCTCATAAGGGAATCAAATCCTTAAGAGATGCCATCAGCAACTTTATGGCAAAGAAATATAATTTAAAGTATGATCCTGATACTGAAGTAATGGTTAACATGGGAGCAACCGAAGCGCTTGCTTCGTCGATTCTTGCCACGGTTAATCCTGGCGATGAGGTTTTAATCCCGGCGCCTTTTTACCCACTTTATGAGTCATTAGTACGCTTTGCTGGTGGAAAACCAGTGTTTATTGATACGTCCAATTCTTATTTTGTTTTGACCCCTAAAGAATTGAATGAGGCACTCTCAAAGCATCCCAGTGCCAAGGCTTTGATATTAAATTATCCAAATAATCCAACGGGAGTTGAATATACGCCAAAGCAGTTAAAAGCACTGGTTCCAATTCTTAAACAACATTCGCTCTTTGTGATTACCGATGAGATCTATAGTGAGTTAACCTATGATATTAAGCATCATTCACTGGCAGAGTATTTACCTGATCAAACGATTGTAATTAATGGAGTGTCTAAATCTCACGCAATGACTGGTTATCGACTGGGATTCACGGTTGGACCCGCTGAATTTATCACCCAGGCTAATAAGATGCATGGTTATTTAGTTTCGTCACCATCAGATCCAGCTCAGTATGGCGCACTTGAGGCACTTAAGAATGGGATGGATGATGCTTTTTCGATGCGAGACGAATACCAGAAAAATCGTGATGAGGCCATTCCACGTTTAAAGAAGATGGGACTTGACCCGATTGATCCTACCGGAGCGTTTTATATCTTCGTAAAAATTCCAGCAACTTACGGAAATGATGACGTTCGTTTTGCCAAAGATTTAGCGCAAAACGCTAAAGTTGGAGTAATTCCCGGATCAGCGTTTGGTGATGCCGGTAAGGGCCACGTGCGAATTTCCTACGCTGCTTCTAGTGATGATTTAAAGGAAGCACTAAGTCGGATGGAAGACTATTTAAATTAAGTTGATTATTCAAAAAAAGCGGAATTAGACAGTTTGTCTAATTCCGCTTTTGGCTTAGAGTTGTTTAAAGATGCAGGTACGTTCCAAGGAAGAAACTAATCATCAAAATGATGAAAACGATGGTGGTAATGATGACGTACATCTTATCGTGTTCTTTATAAAATGAATAGATTGATACGACCACCCTTAGAACCGGCGTTAAGATTAAAGCAAAAACACCTAGCATCATGATGGAATAGGGCTTTAATTGAATAATTCCTTTTAGCAGTTGACCAAACGAGGTTAGGTAATAATGACTACCAAACCCAGTCGTTCCGGTAATTAGGTACAAGGCAAGTCCAAAGATCATGATGATGACGGAAACAATCACGCCGATACGCATAATTTTTCCGATTAATTGTTCAATTCGAATGTTTTCAGCTTTTTGATTTTTTTCACTTTGATTTACATTATTTTGAGTGCTCATGATAAGAAGTTCACCCCAAATCCTTTAAGAATCATTTGAACGCCAAGGTAAATTAGGATGGGAATAAAAATAATTCGAATTAACTTGGAAGGCATGATTTGCATTACGCGTGACCCGACGGTTGCTCCAACGATAATCCCAAGTGCCAGTGGAACGGCAATCTGAGGCAAAATTGATCCGTTGAAAAAGTAAATGGTGGCACTCGCTGCTGCCGTGACCCCCATCATTAAATTACTGGTGGAACTTGATGGTTTGAGTGGCATCTTCATGAAGGTGTCCATTGCAATCACCTTAAAGGCACCAGATCCAATTCCCAGCAAGCCACTGGCAATTCCGGCGCCAAACATTACGGTTAAACCAGCTGGAACGTTTGTCACCTTATAGTCAATCTGTTTTTTTAGGTTTTTGTCGTAGTAAGAACCATTTAGTTTGAGCTCTTTTGCGATCTTATCTTCACTAGTTGCATTTGTTTGAACCTGTTTTCCCCAAATTTTTTTAACCATGTTTAAACCGGAAAAGAAGAGTAACAGGCCAAATAAAACGTAGAGAAAGATTGGATTGATCACTCCAGTTAGTAAAGCACCGGCAACGGCACCAATGGAGGTGGCAATTTCTAGAAACATGGCTACCCGTAAGTTTAATACGTTGTCTTTTAGATAGGCGATCGTTGCTCCTGAACTGGTGGCAATCACGGCAATGATACTTGCACCAATCGCATATTTAATGTCGAGATTAAATCCGATGGTTAAAACCGGGGTAATGATCATCCCACCACCGATTCCTAGAATTGAACCTAGCACACCCGCAAAAACTCCTACCAGTAACATGATAATAAGGCTGTGAATCATTAATAAGACTCCAATCTATAAAATTCATAGTGCAATTATATCACACCAATCACGGCGATTTTGGCGCTTCTTTCAATCGGCTAATCGATATTATGTTATACTTTTTTTATATGAATTCTTGGAGGTAAGGCATTTATGATGATCGGAAAGGACGTTAGTCGTCCGTACAAATTAACAATTGCGTTTCTCTTATCGTTAATTCTGACGATTGGAGTCAAGATGAGTTTTGGATACGTTGGTTTTTTAGATTCAATGATAATCGGGACCATTCAAGGGTATCCATCTTCATTTGAAGAAACCATTTTCTCAATGATTAGTTTTGTCGCGAGTCCCAAGATGGACATTGTGTGGATACTTATAATTGCTATCTTGTTGTGGTGGTTTAAGTACAAGATACCGGCATTCTTTTCGCTGGTACTGGTTTTTGGTGGAGATGCCATTGGATTCGTGATTAAACACATCGTAGCGAAGCCCCGTCCCTCAATGCATTTGCCGGGTGACACTGGCTTTAGTTATCCTAGTGGACATGTTTTAGGAGCTTTTCTAGTGATTAGTGTTCTGTGGATCATAGTGGTTCCAATGATTAATCGCCAGTCAACTAAATGGATTATCAGAACTATTTTAGCAATTGTTCTTTTCCTAGTGATGATCTCACGGGTTTACCTGAATGCTCATTTTCCTTCAGATACCGTTGGCGCTGCTTTAATTGCTTATACATGGCTTCAAATTTGTGAATATGGGTACGTAAAGTGGGCCAAAGAATTAAGTATAACGAGGATTTTTCAGAATACAATTTACTAATTTCATGAAAGTGATTGATAATCGTTAACTTATCACTTATACTTTATCTATAATGAAATATGAATTCTAAGAAGAGGCGCGACTTTTATCAGTAATTGGCCAGAGATTCACTTAATCGATGAGGGCTTATGAAAGGGAAAGTTGCCGAAACTGATCACGTGGTAAATGATTGGTTGGGTCTTGATTTAATAAATTAAGGACTGTCGTGTATTGCACGGAGAGCTTTCTAAGATTACGATTAGTAAGAATTTGTGGACTCTTTTGGAAGTTATTCAAGAGGGTCTTTTTCTTTGTCGTTTTGTTATTAGGTTTCTTCTTAATTATTTAGGAGGAGAATTTATGTCTGAAAAAAATGGAAACGGACAGGTGAAGCGGGGATTAAAGTCTCGTCATGTGTCCATGATCGCCCTTGGTGGCTGTATTGGAACTGGTCTTTTTGTGACTAGTGGTGGAGCAATTCATAACGCTGGTCCTGGTGGTGCGTTAGTAGCATATGTATGTATGGGAATCATGGTTTATTTTTTGATGACCAGTTTGGGGGAAATGGCCACTAATATGCCAGTCTCTGGATCATTTGCTACATATTCAGCTAAGTACGTTGATCCGGCTCTAGGGTTTGCGATGGGTTGGAACTACTGGTTTAACTGGGCAATTACGGTGGCGGTTGACGTTAGTACGGTAGCAATTGTCATGCAATTCTGGCTACCACATTTTCCAAGCTGGATTTGGAGTTTAGCGGCTCTGTCACTGATTTTGTTAATTAATATCTTGTCCGTCAAGGCGTTTGGAGAAACTGAGTTCTGGATGTCATTGATCAAAGTGATTACGATTTTTATCTTTTTAGCCGTTGGAGTTTTGACCATTTTTGGAATTATGGGTGGTCACTTTATTGGAATGAGGAACTTTACCTATAAGCAGGCTCCCTTCGTCAACGGAATTCCCGGAATTCTGAGTGTTTTCGTAATTGCTGGATTCTCATTTCAAGGGACTGAGTTAGTTGGAATTACCGCTGGAGAGTCAGAGAATCCGCGGGAGACGGTTCCAAAAGCGATTCACGAAGTATTTTGGCGCATCATTTTATTCTATATTCTGGCAATTGTTGTGATCGCTGCCATCATTCCTTATACAAGTCCCGATTTGTTGGGATCAAGTGCCTCAGATGTTGCCATTAGTCCGTTCACGATCGTGTTTGAACGTGCCGGATTAGCTGGAGCTGCAAGTATCATGAACGCGGTCATCTTAACCTCCGTAATTTCTTCAGCTAACTCTGGGATGTACGCTTCAACGCGAATGTTGTATTCGATGGCTGATGAAGGCTATGCTCCAAAGGTCTTCGGGAAAGTATCAAAGCGTGGGATTCCCGTGCTAGCACTTTTAGCAACCATGGTAATTTCGTTGTTGACTTTTATGACCAGTATCTTTGGATCTAAGATTTACATGTGGTTAGTAGCTGCTTCCGGTTTAACTGGGTTTATTGCTTGGTTCGGGATTGCTCTTTCGCATTATCGATTTAGAAGGGCGTTTATAAAACAAGGACACAAGGTTTCAGAACTTAAATATCATGCAACCTGGTTCCCTGTAGGACCGATTATCACCTTAATCCTGTGTATCGTGGTTATTTGTGGTCAAGATATTGGTGCGTTTGCCCACTTTAACTTATTTGAGATTGCGGTCACCTATATGAGTGTTCCATTGGTTATCATCTTGTACTTTGGATACAAATTCGTTCATCATACCCATATAATTCCACTCGATCAAGTGGATGTCTCACCTTCAGAAGATTACACGGATGAAATTAAAAAGAATGAAAGCCAGTCTTAAATTCATGATTTTTAAATGGTACAATTACAACTGCAAATTCTTTAAACTAGTCTAAGGGGATCAAATAAATGATTGTATTATCAGGAACTATTGGAGCAGGGAAGACCACGTTAACGACATTATTGGCTGAGAAATTAAACTCACCAGCCTATTACGAGTCCGTTGATGATAATAAGATTCTTCCGTTGTTTTACAAAGACCCAAAGAAGTATGCTTTTTTGCTTCAGATTTATTTTTTAAATAAACGTTTGGATAGCATTAAAGAAGCTTCTTCTGATAAGTACAGCGTGATGGATCGTTCAATTTTTGAAGATTCATTACTGTTTCATCTAAACGCTGACCTTGGTCGAGCAACTGAAACAGAAGTTCAAATTTATGATTCTTTATTAAAGAACATGATGGAGCCGATCCCTAACGGTAAGTATAAGAAAACGCCGGACCTACTGATTTATATTGATATTTCTTTTGATACGATGCTCAAAAGAATTAAAAAGCGTGGAAGAAAGTACGAACAAATCGATAATGACAGTAGTTTGTATGAATACTATCGGGAATTAAACCAGAGATATTCAAAATGGTACGAGGATTATGACTTATCTCCCAAAATTAGGATTAACGGGGATAAGTATGATTTTGTCGAAGATGCGAACGCGAGAACCAAAGTTTTAAAGAGACTTTCTGACAAAATTCAGGAAGTATTAGGATAATTTAGAAGATTATTGTATAATTGACGCAATAAGTAAACGTGACGTGCCTATTAAGTAGAATCACAGAGAGACAATGTCGGTGAGAATTGTCATTTGAAAATTCCAGCACGTATTTCGGGCGGCTAATCCCGCACGGCAATTACCGTTATTAATTAATCGAGTGCCTTAATTGGAACTTGGGTGGTACCGCGAAAAGACTTTCGTCCCAACATGACGAGGGTCTTTTTGTGTCTTTTAAGGGAGGAAATTAAAATGTTAGATATGAAGTTGATTAGAAGTAATCCAGACTGGTATAAGGGAAAGCTAGCCGAGCGAAATGTGCCTGGCGAAGTGATTGACAATTTACTTAGAAAAGATTCAGAACGGCGTGATCTGATCGTTAAAAGTGAGTCACTTAAAGCTGAACGAAACGAAGTATCCGAAAAAATCTCGCAGTTAAAACGAAACAAAGAAGACGCCAATGATCAAATTACCAGGATGCGAGAAGTGGGAAAAGAGATCAAAGAACTAGATGAAAAACTAGAGACTATCAAAGCCGAACAACACGATATTGAGGCTCATTTACCCAATGTTCCCGCTGATGAAGTTCCCGTTAGTTTAACTGAAGAGGGTTCAAAAGAGTTAAGACGAATTGGTGAACCACGGAAGTTTGATTTCACCCCTAAACCCCACTGGGAAATTGGCGAAGACTTAGATATTTTAGATTTCAAGCGAAGTGCTAAAGTATCAGGAAGTCGTTTCGTATACTATCTAGGCGCAGGAGCCAAATTAGAACGGGCGGTATATAATTTTTATTTGGACCAAAATACCGATGCTGGCTACACCGAGGTCTTACCCCCCTACATGGTTAATTCTGATTCAATGTTTGGGACCGGGCAGTTTCCTAAATTCCTAGAAAATAAGGCTGGGTTTGAGATTAAGGATAGTGACCTGACCATGATTCCGACTGCTGAAGTTCCACTGGTTAATTTCTATCGCGACGAAGTCATTCCAGAAGAAAAACTGCCAGTGAAGTTCACCGCCTTGACCCCGGCGTTTAGATCAGAAGCGGGAAGTGCCGGAAAAGATACTCGGGGCTTAATTCGATTGCATCAATTTAACAAAGTTGAAATGGTCCAGTTTACTAAGCCCGAAGAGTCCTGGGATGCTTTAAAAGAAATCACGCATCAAGCAGAAACATTACTTCAAAAACTCGGTCTTCCTTATCATGTCATCACGCTAACATCAAGTGACATGAGCTTCACTGCCGCCGAAACCCATGATCTTGAAGTTTGGATGCCAGCTCAAAATCGGTATCGCGAAATTTCAAGTTGTTCTAACACACTTGATTTTCAGGCAAGACGAGCTCACATCCAATACAGAGATGAGAACGGCAAATTGCAGTACGTTCATACGTTAAACGGTTCTGGCTTAGCCGTTGGTAGAACGGTTGCCGCTATCCTTGAAAACTATCAAAATGAAGATGGAACGGTGAATGTGCCCGAAGTTCTTCAACCTTATATGCATGGGATGAAGAAGATTGTAAAAAATGAAAAATTTTAACAAAAATAGTAGAAATCAATAAGACATTCCGGTATAATAATATTTGTTGTATGACTGGTTTGAGAAGAATTGATGGTTGAAGCGTAACCAATTTGTTCTTGACGCTTAAACATCAAAATGATATTATTTAATAGTTGTCGTTGCGCTTCATTGCAATGATATCTATCAATGGAGGATTAGCTCAGCTGGGAGAGCATCTGCCTTACAAGCAGGAGGTCACAGGTTCGATCCCTGTATCCTCCATTTGAGCCGTTAGCTCAGTTGGTAGAGCATCTGACTTTTAATCAGAGGGTCGGCGGTTCGAACCCGCCACGGCTCATTGCCAGTAACACATTATTATGCGGGCGTGGCGGAACTGGCAGACGCGCTAGATTTAGGTTCTAGTGTCTTAGGACGTGGGGGTTCGAATCCCTTCGCCCGCATTGATTTTTCGCCGACTTAGCTCAGTTGGCTAGAGCGCTTCACTAGTAATGAAGAGGTCGTAGGTTCGAATCCTATAGTCGGCATATGCGGAAGTAGTTCAGTGGTAGAACGCCACCTTGCCATGGTGGAGGTCGCGGGTTCGAATCCCGTCTTCCGCTTTTTTGTTATCATCATGCCGGAGTGGCGGAATTGGCAGACGCACAGGACTTAAAATCCTGCGGTCAGTGATGACCGTACCGGTTCGATCCCGGTCCCCGGCATTTAAAATTTAAAACAGTAAGAGAGCCCTAGTAATAGGACTCTCTTTTTATTTAAAATACCGATTCAAGGTAGAAATACGGTTCAGACAGCGCTATCATAGAGTTAAATTAATGTTGTGATATGGGTAATAAGTTGATTTCCAGTTACATGACAAGTTAGAATTACGATAACAAGATGATTGATCAAATAAAGGAGAAACGATATGAAACTCGAGAAAAAATCGCCTTATGGGCTCAATAACGTAAGTGCTTTACTTAATGACGTTTCGATGAATGATGATCAATTAATTCATGTTGGTGAGAAGATGAGTAATGATGCCAACATGGAAGCCATGCGGAATTTCAAAGCTAGAAAGCGGGACATTAAGCCAATTTTGACTGAACGTGATTCACTGCTACTTAGTGGACTTCTGGGATTAAAACGAGAACGAATGGCCAAAAATCCGTTTTCTTTTTATCGGGGAAGCGTCGAGCTAATGAATCATGATTTAGCTACCATTCCCATGAGTGATATCAATCTGTTGATTGCGGGTGACGCTCACCTTGGTAACTTTGGTTTTTATGGTTCTCCAGAGCACCAACTTTTGTTTGATTTAAATGATTTTGACGAATCTCACGTAGGTCACTTTGAAGATGACTTGTTGCGTTTTCTGGTAAGCGCCTTACTTGTTGCTAAACAGCAAGGATTTGACATCGAAAATGAAGTCAATCCGTTTTTAAGGGATGTCTTGGAAGCCTATCGTAGTGCATTGGTCAGAATGACGGAGATTCCCGCTATGGATAAACTGACATTGCCTAATTCCATCAGAAATATTTCTAAGATTTTTGGTACATTAAAAGACGGTGAGAAGCATTTCAAAAAATCGTTTCAAAAAATCACCGCTAAGAGTATTAACAAGGCCCTTAGAAGTACTTCTGACTACGCGGTGGAAAAGTATACAACCGTTCTTAAAAACGGGGAGCGGCGTTTTATTGATAACGAACCAGTTACGGTTCACATCGGAAAAAAAGATTACCAGAAAATTAGTGATGGACTTGATCGTTACTACAACCATACCAAGAGTGATATTCGTTTCTTTCTCTCTAACTTCCAGATTGTCGACATTGTAAGACACAGTGTGGGAGTGGGAAGTGTTGGAACCCTTTGCTTTTTAGTTTTACTAGAGGATGCTAACAATAATTACTTGGTTTTGCAGATTAAACAAGCACTTCCAATTTATAAAAATAACGTTATTGGTATGAATAAAAATGATTCATTGGGTGAAAATATTGTTGATTGTCAGCTGATTCTTCAAACTGCCTCGGACCCATTTTTAGGGTGGTTTAATACTAGTAATAAGAGTTATTACGTTCGTCAGTTTAAAGATATGAAAGGTTCCGTAAATCTTAATAAGTTGGATTTAGACGCTTTTAAGGATTACGTGTTAGTTTGTGTGATTTTACTTGCACGAGCACACAGTCAATCACCAACGTTTCCGATGATTATTGGTTACCTAAAAAATAGCGACAAAGTCAAAAAATCATTCATTGAGTTCGCTAATGAATACATGAGACAAGTTGAGATTGATTATGATACGTTTATTAAGGATTTGAAATAACATGAAGAGAAATGAAGAGTACGTTGACTCATGCTATAACCGGGATTTGAGTTGGACTTTATTTAATCGAAGAGTGATTAATTTAGCGACTGAATCGTTCACTCCGTTTTTGGAAAAGCTGAAGTTTTTAGCAATTGGGTCAAATAATTTAGATGAATTTTATAGTGTCAGGGTTCCAAGCGTTCAGGGACAAATGGAGCTCAGTGATAATGGGATTGAAAAAAAGTCGGGGCTTCACTATAGCCAGATCCTGGACCAGATTCATGATCGTAATAACGAGAATTTTAAGATCCAATACAATGATTACGATAAATTAAATCAAGAGTTAAACGATAAAGACATTTGTTCAATTGAGTCCTATGAAGAACTGAATGACAAACAGAAGGATCAGGTCAATCAATATTTTATTCAAAAAATTCAACCGTCACTCGTTTTTAAAGAGTTTTATGAAAATTATGGATTAAAATTTCTTTCCAATAAACAAATTGCAATTGGTGTCCTAGTCAAGGGTGATGATAAAAAAGCCATTCGGATTATTCCCATTCCTTCTAAGTTTGATCGTTTGGTTTCGGTTAAGTCGAATGGGATTGACACATATATCTTACTTGAAGATTTGATTAACCATAACCTCAAACGTCTCTTTAATGGAAAAGAAATTAGTGGAACGGTCGTCTTTAGAGTCACCAGAGACCTTGATGCCACCCTAGATGTTGAAAAAGAGGATAATAACTTTGAAACAATTTCTCGGATGCGTCAGTATCTGGTTGATAGGGAAAAGGGGAAGGTAACCCGATTTGAAGTTGAGGAATTTGATGGTAATACCGATAGTGATTTCTTAAACGATTTTATTGATAAGTTTAAGATCGAAAAGAATGCCATTTTTAAGATTCCTGGGCCAGTTGATTTAACTTATCTGTTTGAGATCGTCAGCAAGTATTCGCCTGATTATCCCGAATATTGTTACGCCAAATTTAACCCACGAACTTGGCCTGCTTCTACCTCAATGCTTTCGTATTTGGATCAAAAGGATCTTCTTATCCAGTATCCGTATGATTCGTTTAGTCAGTTTTTGCAGTTCTTAAAAGAAGCGGTCGAAAATCCTAAAACAGTTGCGATTAAACAAACCCTGTACCGTGTTTCCAAACACTCTGAAGTGGTTGATTTACTAGCAAAAGCCGCTCAAAAGGGAATTAAAACCACCGTTGTGGTTGAATTAAGAGCTCGGTTTGATGAAAAGAACAACTTGAAGGTGACTGAAAAACTGAAAAATGCTGGCGTTCATGTTATTTTTGGAAAGAAAGACATGAAAGTTCACAGCAAAACTTGTTTGGTTTTAACAAAAGATGGCGATCATCCAAAGGGCTATATCCAAGTTGGAACGGGAAACTACAACATGCAGACGGCGAAGGGATTTGTCGACCTTAGTTTTTTTACCAGTAAGGATGACTATGTTCAGGATTTAGCGAAGTTTTTCGATTATTTACAGGCTCCGGACGCTGCTCAGCCAAGTTATCAAGTGTTATCGGCATCTCCCCATCAAATCCAAGATCAAGTGATTGATGGGATCCAAGAAGTTAAAGAAAGCTATTTAAGAACTGGAAAGGGAGCAGTCTTCTTAAAGATTAATTCGTTGACTGATGTAGAAGTGATTTCAGCCATTTACGATGCAGCTAGAGTGGGTGTACCATTTAGGCTCGTTGTTAGAGGAGCTTGTTGTCTTAAACTTGGAATTTGCGGGAAAAAAGAAAAAATTGTAGTTTCGAGTATTGTTGGTGAGTTTTTGGAACATAGCCGAATTTATGGCTTCTTCACTCAGGATGATTCTAAATTGTGGATATCTTCTGCGGATTTAATGACAAGAAACATGGATAATCGAGTCGAGCTAGCGGCGCCAATTCTTGATCCAAAACTAAAGCAACAGCTTTTAAACATCATCGACATTTACGCTCAAGATGATGTGGATGGGAGCTTTTTAAAGCCTGATGGTGAGTACTTTAAGTTCAAGCATCCCAAAGGGAAGTCTGCCCAACAAACCTTCTTAAAAATTATCGATGATCCTAAATTAAATAATAAAAAACACGTTTCTAAACGTCACGACATTCGAATTAACGTCAAAAATGATTCCAAGTTAAAGAACGAATGGTTCTATGTTTCGATTCTAGTCGTTACGATTATCGTGGTAGTGGGCGTATTATTGTGGTGGTAAAGGTAACTAGATTTTTTCTGGTTACTTTTTTTATTTTTCTTTCCCAAACTCGGATACTTCTGGTATAATAATATATGTTCGCTGATGAATGTGAACGTTTAATAATTATGCACCTATAGCGCAATTGGATAGAGTGTCTGACTACGAATCAGAAGGTTGTAGGTTCGACTCCTACTAGGTGCATTCATCGGGAAGTAGCTCAGCTTGGTAGAGCACCTGGTTTGGGACCAGGGGGTCGCAGGTTCGAATCCTGTCTTCCCGATTTTTATATACTTTTTAATATTTAAGCATCGGGAAATAGCTCAGCTTGGTAGAGCGCCACGTTCGGGACGTGGAGGTCGCAAGTTCGAATCTTGTTTTCCCGATTTTTTTATTACCTTGGTTTCCAAGAGTATTTACTTGGAATTTACGAATCTTCTTTGTATAATAATAGTCAACATTAGTCAGAGATGAGATGAGTTTATGGCAAGCCGTAATATATCGGACATTATTGAAGATTATTTGAAGGATATGCTAGGTGATAATGATCAAGAACGAGTCGAGATTCGTCGATCAGACATTGCCAATCATTTTGACGTGGTGCCGTCACAAATTAACTATGTAATTAAGACGCGTTTTACGTTGCGTAATGGTTATTTAGTTGAAAGCAAACGTGGTGGTGGTGGTTACATCAGGATTGAAAAAATCAATTTAATGGATAATTCGGATGTCCTAGACAGTTTGATTGATTCAATCGGTGATGAAATTTCCGAGAAGGATGAAGAATCAATTTTAACCACCTTATATGCTAATGGAGTCATTACCGAGAAAGAGAAGAACATGATTGCTGCTATTTTAAAGAAAGAGGCAATTAAACTGCCTGATCAAGCAATGGAATATCAGGTTAGAGCGAGTGTTCTGGAGGCTTTACTTTACCGGCTTAAATATGAGTGTTAGTTTGATTATGGATTATGATTTGAAGAGAAATGAAGGGAGATTTGCATATGCATAATTTATTTACCCCTAGTGCAAAAAATGTTTTGGTAATTGCCCAAGAACAAGCTAAGAGTTTCCAGCACCAAGCTGTTGGAACCGAACACATGCTATTGGCACTTACCATTGAGAAGAATGGGATTGCTTATCAAACTCTCCAACAACTTGCCGTCAGCGAGGCGGACGTTAGAGAAGAAATTGAGCAGTTGGCTGGATATGGTAATTTGAAGGTAGATGGAAACACGTATTTGCCGTATTCTCCGAAAATGAAGGAAATTTTAGCTTTAGCTGGGAAGATTGCTAAACAGTATGGCTCAACCAAAGTAGGAACTGAACACATTTTGCTAGCTTTAACTAGTGATGATGCGATGCTCTCTTCAAGAATTTTGACTAACCTGGGAGTTAGCCCAGAACAAGTCCGGAAAGTAACGATCCGGAAAATGGGGGTTGCAGATACTAATATGGCTTCTGAAAACAATTCAAATGGTGAGTCAGAACAAAGCGAAACTCCAACTTTAGATTCACTAGCACGTGATTTGACGAAAGCTGCTCGAGATAATCAGCTTGATCCAGTGGTTGGAAGAACCTCTGAAGTTCGTCGTGTCATTCAGGTTTTGAGTCGAAGAACTAAAAATAATCCAGTTTTAATTGGTGAACCTGGTGTTGGTAAGACTGCCATTGCCGAAGGTTTAGCGGAAAAGATTGTGAATAAATCCGTTCCTGCTGATATGCAAAATAAGCGGGTAATGGAATTAGACATGGGATCACTGGTTGCTGGTACTAAGTATCGTGGCCAATTTGAAGATCGTTTAAAGAAGGTCTTAAAAGAAGTCGAAGATAGTGGAAATGTCATTCTCTTTATTGATGAGTTGCATACCTTGATTGGTGCTGGTGGAACTGAGGGATCAGTTGATGCTTCAAATATTTTAAAGCCGTCTCTTGCTCGTGGTCAGGTTCAAGTCATTGGGGCTACTACCTTAGATGAATATCAGAAGTACATTGAATCTGATGAAGCGTTAGAACGTCGTTTTGCAACGGTTGAAGTTGAAGAACCAAGTAAGGATGAATCACGGAAGATTCTTAAGGGATTACGTCCCAAATACGAAGAACACCATCACGTTCAAATCACTGATGATGCCATTAATGCGGCCGTTGATTTATCTAGTCGTTACATTAGTGATCGTTATCTTCCTGACAAGGCAATTGACTTGATGGACGAAGGTGCCGCTAAAGTTAGACTGGATTCAACCGGAAAAGATGACAAATTGGCAAGTGCTGAGTCAAAACTTAGTTCCGTTAAAAATGATAAGGACAAAGCCATTGAGGAACAGCGCTTTGAAGATGCGGTTTCAATTCGTAAGCAAGAACAAAAGTTACAAAAAGAGATTGCTGATTTAACCCAAAAACAACGCATTAAAGAAAATGATGCTAACAAGACCCATAATTATCAATTAAAAGAAAATGCTGAAGATATTGCTCAAATTGTTTCCGAATGGACTGGAATTCCAGTTACTCATTTGAAACAGTCTGACAAGAAGCGTTTAGTAAACTTAGAAAAGATTTTACACGAACGAGTTGTGGGACAAGATGAAGCTGTCTCAGCAGTTGCAAGAGCAATTCGTCGGGCACGAAGTGGACTTAAAGATCCCAATCGTCCCATTGGATCATTCATGTTTCTTGGGCCAACTGGAGTTGGTAAAACTGAACTTGCCAAGGATTTAGCTAAGGCAATGTTTGGCTCAGAAGATGACATGATCAGAGTTGACATGAGTGAATTCATGGAAAAGTATTCGACTAGCCGGATGGTTGGATCAGCTCCTGGTTACGTTGGCTACGATGAAGGTGGTCAACTTACCGAAAAGGTTCGAAAGCATCCATACTCGGTTGTTCTACTTGATGAGGTTGAAAAGGCTCATCCTGACGTCTTTAACTTGCTACTTCAAGTTCTAGATGACGGGTACCTAACCGATGCCAAGGGCCGAAAAGTAGACTTTCGAAACACGGTTATCATTATGACTTCCAACATTGGTGCTACTGAGCTTCAATACAAGAACACCGTTGGATTTGCCGCTGAAAAGTCCGGTAATGATGATAACTACGATGCTATGAAGGCCACGATTCAAGAACAGTTGAAGAAATTCTTCAAACCAGAATTTTTGAACCGAATTGATGATACGGTGATCTTCCATTCCTTGACTAAGTCAGAATTACACCGAATCGTTAAATTAATGTCTCAAGAACTGATTGATCGTGCTAATGGATTGGGTTACAAGGTTAGAATAACTCCAGCTGCCATTGATTTAGTTGCTGAAGTTGGCTACAATCCAACTTATGGTGCAAGACCAATTCGAAGAGCTTTACAGGATAAAGTTGAAGATCCACTGAGTGAAGACTTACTAGCGGGTAAGTTCAAACCTGGTGATCAGATTACGATCGGTGCGCATAAAAACAAGATTACGATCAATAGACGTGAAGTTAAGAATCCTAAAGAAGAAATTCTAAGTAAATAACGTTAAAACTCCCAGTAAAATTTTGCTGAGAGTTTTTGTGCGTATTGATTGACTTTTACTTTGATTCTTTGTATTATATGTAGAGTATGTAACTGGGAATTGAAATGAGTCATTGCGATCTATTGTCCGTGATGGCGTTTATAAGAACCAAAAGTAAGATTTAGATCTTATTTTTGGATTTTTTTTGCTCAAAAACCAGAAATATGGCTTTTTGTAACAAAAACGTAACATTTCTTTTTCGTGGAATTTTAGGGAGAGGTGAATAACTTGGCAGGACACATTGTAAAGTATGGAAAACACAGAACCCGTAGAAGTTATTCCAGAATTAAGAAGGTATTGGATCTTCCAAATTTGATTGAGATTCAAACTAATTCTTATAACTGGTTCTTAGACGAAGGTTTGCGTCAAATGTTTAAAGATATTATGCCAATTGAGGATTTTCAGGGAAAGCTTTCACTAGATTTCGTTGATTATAAACTATTGGAACCTAAGTACACGGTTGATGAAGCACGTGCTCATGAGGCAAATTATTCAGCCCCATTACACGTCACTCTCAAGTTAACCAACCATGAAACCGGTGAGATTAAGACTCAAGATGTTTTCTTTGGTGACTTTCCACTTATGACTGACCAAGGAACTTTCATCATTAACGGTGCAGAACGTGTTATCGTTTCTCAATTAGTGCGATCACCAGGTGTTTATTACCATAAAGATCTCGACAAAAATGGTCGTGAAATTTACAGTTCAACTGTGATCCCTAACCGTGGTGCTTGGATGGAATTTGAGACTGATGCAAAGAATATCTCATACGTTCGAATTGATCGTACTAGAAAGATTCCTTTGACTGAATTAGTTCGTGCCCTTGGTTTTGGTTCAGATGATGAAATCACTGAGATTTTTGGAAATACTAATGATAGTCTCTCACTTACCCTTGAAAAAGACGTCCATAAGGATGCCGATGATTCTCGTGTTGAGGAATCATTAAAGGATATTTACGAACGCTTGCGTCCTGGTGAACCAAAGACAGCTGAGTCAGCAAGAAACTTGTTAACCCAAAGATTCTTTGATCCAAAACGTTACGACATGGCACCAGTTGGTCGTTACAAGACGAACCAAAAATTGAGCATGAAGACTCGGTTAATGGGATTAGCTTTGGCCGAAACCCTAGCTGACCCAGATACTGGTGAAATCATTGCTAATAAAGGTGATGTGATTGACAAAGAATTGATGGAAAAGTTGAAGCCGTACTTGGCTAACAAAGATTTTAAGGCTTACACCTTTAATCCTTCCGATCAAGCTGTCGTAACTGATCCAGTTACTGTTCAAGTAATTAAAGTATATTCAAATACAGATCCAGACAAAGTCGTTCCAGTAATTGGTAATGACAATATTGATCTGGACTATAAACACATTACCCCAGCAGATATCTTGGCTGAAATCAATTACTTCTTGGATCTTCAAGAGGGAATTGGATCTGTTGATGATATTGATCACTTGGGGAACCGTCGTGTTCGATCAGTTGGTGAATTACTGCAAAACCAATTCCGAATTGGTCTTTCACGGATGGAACGAGTTGTTAGAGAAAGAATGTCCATTCAGGATGCTTCAACGGTAACACCACAACAACTAATTAATATTAGACCAGTGGTTGCTTCTGTTAAAGAATTCTTTGGTTCATCACAACTTTCACAATTCATGGATCAGACTAACCCGTTAGGTGAATTGACCCACAAACGTCGTTTATCTGCTTTAGGACCTGGTGGTATCACTAGAGACCGTGCTGGATACGAAGTTCGTGATGTTAACTACACCCACTATGGTCGAATCTGTCCAATTGAAACTCCCGAAGGTCCTAACATTGGACTAATTAACTCACTTTCAAGTTATGCTCGGGTTAACAAATATGGATTCATCGAAACTCCATATCGTCGTGTTGACTGGACTACTCACAAAGTTACCGATAAAATCGATTACTTAACTGCTAACGATGAAGATAAATACGTGATTGCACAGGCTAACTCTCCATTAAATGAAGACGCAACCTTCCAAGACGATCAGGTTATGGCACGTGATAAGTCTCAATACGTTGAAACGAATTCAAAGAACGTTGACTACATGGATGTTTCACCAAAGCAAGTTGTTGCGGTTGCAACGGCATGTATTCCGTTCCTAGAAAATGATGACTCAAACCGGGCCCTAATGGGTGCTAACATGCAGCGTCAGGCTGTTCCTTTGATCAGACCACACGCACCACTTGTTGGAACTGGGATGGAATATCAAGCAGCCCATGATTCTGGAGTTGCTAAGATTGCTAAGTATCCTGGGACCGTTGAGTACGTTGACGCAAGAGAAATCAGGGTAAGACGTGATAATGGCACTTTAGATACGTACAAATTGATGAAGTTTATGCGTTCTAACGGTGGTAAGAACTATAACCAAACTCCGATTGTAAAAATTGGGGATCATGTTGATGCCGATGAAATTATCGCTGATGGTCCAGCCATGGAAAATGGTGAACTTGCATTAGGACAAAATCCAACCGTTGCCTTTATGACATGGCAGGGTTATAACTTTGAAGATGCCATTGCTATTTCTGAACGACTAGTTAAAGATGATGCTTACACTTCGATTCATATTGAAGAGTATGAATCAGAAACTAGGGACACCAAACTTGGACCTGAGGAAATGACTAGAGAAATTCCTAACGTCGGTGAAGATGCTCTAAAGGATCTTGACGAAGACGGAATTATCAGAGTCGGTGCCGAAGTTCATGACAACGATATTTTGGTTGGTAAAGTAACTCCTAAGGGTGTTACTGAATTATCTTCTGAAGAACGACTTCTTCATGCTATCTTTGGTGAAAAGGCTCGAGAAGTTCGTGATACTTCACTTCGAGTACCTCATGGTGCCGGTGGAATTGTCCAAGACGTTAAAGTCTTTACTAGAGAAAACGGTGACGAATTAAAGCCCGGTGTAAACAAGATGGTTCGAGTTTACATTGCCCAGAAACGTAAACTTCAAGTTGGAGATAAGATGGCTGGAAAGCATGGTAACAAAGGTACCGTTTCCGTTATCATCCCTGAAGAAGACATGCCATATATGCCAGATGGTACCCCAATCGACATCTTATTGAGTCCCATGGGTGTTCCATCACGTATGAACATTGGACAGGTGCTTGAAATGCACCTTGGAATGGCTGCTAAGAAGCTTGGTATTCACGTAGCCACCCCAGTATTTGATGGTGCTCGTAGTGAAGATATTACCGAAGCCTTGAAGGAAGCTGGCATGCCAGCTGATGGTAAGACCGTTCTGTATGATGGTAGAACCGGTGAACCATTTGACAAACGAATCGCTGTTGGAGTCATGGGTTACTTGAAACTTAACCATATGGCTGAAGACAAGATTCATGCGAGAGCCATTGGACCTTACTCACTAGTTACGCAACAACCACTTGGTGGTAAAGCTCAATTTGGTGGACAGCGTTTTGGTGAAATGGAAGTTTGGGCTCTTGAAGCTTATGGTGCTGCCCACACTCTCCAAGAAATCTTGACTTACAAGTCAGATGATGTTGTTGGACGTGTTAAGACCTATGAAGCAATTGTCAAGGGCGATCCAATTCCTAAACCGGGTGTTCCTGAGTCATTCCGAGTACTAGTTAAAGAATTACAAGCATTGGGACTGGACATGAAGGTTCTTGATGCCGAAAACAAACAAATTGATTTGCGTGACATGGACGATGACGAAGATGTTGTTAACGTGAACGCATTGAGTAAGTTTGCTCAAAAACAAGATGATAAAAATGAGAAGGATAAAGAAAAGAAAGATGAAAATGAGAAACAAACTCCAACTTCATCTGATGCCGACTCAAAAAATGATACAAATGACGACAATAAATAATAAAGGAGGGTACGCCAATGGTTGATGTTAATAAATTCAAAAGTATGCAAATTGGTTTAGCTTCACCTGAGACCATTCGTAGTTGGTCATATGGAGAAGTTAAAAAGCCAGAAACGATTAACTATCGAACTTTAAAGCCTGAAAAGGATGGTTTGTTCGATGAAAGAATTTTTGGTCCAACTAAGGACTGGAAATGTGCCTGTGGAAAATACAAGGGTGTAAGATACAAGGGCATCGTTTGTGATCGCTGTGGTGTTGAAGTTACTCGTTCAAAGGTTAGACGTGAACGAATGGGGCACATCGAATTAGCAGCTCCTGTAACCCACATTTGGTATTTCAAGGGAATCCCTAGCCGAATGGGACTAGTTCTTGACATGAGTCCACGGGCTCTTGAAGAAATTATCTACTTTGCTTCATACGTTGTTACCGACCCAGGTAACACACCAATGGAGAAGAAGCAGTTGCTTTCAGAACAAGAATACCGTGACAAAAAGCGTGAGTACGGCAATCGTTTCCACGCTGAAATTGGTGCGGAAGCAATCAGAACCTTATTAAACGATGTTGACATCGATAAAGAAGTCAAAGAGTTAAAAGATACGCTTAAAAAAGCAACTGGTCAGAAGAGAACTCGTGCTGTACGTCGTCTAGACATTCTTGAGGCCTTTGCTACTTCTGGGAATCAATTGTCATGGATGGTCATGGATGCAATTCCAGTTATGCCACCTGACTTACGACCGATGGTTCAACTTGAAGGTGGCCGTTTTGCTACCTCTGATTTAAATGATTTATATCGTCGGGTTATTAACCGAAATAACCGTTTGAAGCGGTTGTTAGACCTCAACGCTCCTGGCATTATTGTTCAGAACGAAAAGAGAATGCTCCAAGAAGCTGTCGATGCTTTGATTGATAATGGTCGTCGTGGCCGTCCTGTTGCAGGACCCGGTAACCGTCCACTCAAATCTCTTTCACACTTATTAAAGGGTAAGCAAGGACGATTCAGACAGAACCTGTTAGGTAAGCGTGTTGATTATTCCGGTCGTTCAGTTATTGATGTTGGTCCTAACTTGAAACTAAGTCAGATGGGACTTCCAGTATCAATGGCATTGGAATTATTTAAACCATTCATCATGCATGCGCTAGTAAAACGTGGTCTAGCTTCTAACATTAAAAACGCTAAACGTCAGATTGAACGTCAAGACGACGCTGTCTTTGAAGTTCTCCCTGATGTCATTAAGGAACATCCGGTTCTTTTGAACCGTGCTCCTACCTTGCATCGACTTGGAATTCAGGCTTTCGAACCCGTTCTAGTTAGCGGAAAATCAATGCGTTTACACCCATTAGTTTGTGCTGCATACAACGCTGACTTTGATGGTGACCAGATGGCCATTCACGTTCCGTTATCTGATGAAGCTCAAGCCGAATCAAGATTATTGATGGCTGCTGCCGGACACATTTTGGCTCCAAAAGATGGTAAGCCAGTTGTCACTCCTTCACAGGATATGGTTATTGGTAACTACTATCTAACGTTTGAAGAAGCCGGAGCTGAAGGTGAAGGTATGATTTTCAACGACCCAGACGAAGTTGAATTAGCTTACCGTGATGGAAAGGTTCATTGGCATACCAGAATTGGTATCCCAGCTAGTGCCTTCCCAGACAAGCCATTTACTGATGATCAAAAAGATAAGATTTTAGTAACCACTGTTGGGAAAGTGATCTTCAATGGAATTCTTCCAAAGAAGTTTACCTACTTGAATGAACCAACTTCAACTAACTTGCACGGATACGTTCCTGACAAGTATTTCTTGAAGCCTGGCGAAGACATTCATGAACACTTAAAGAACGCTGAATTGGTTAAACCATTTAAGAAGGGCTTTTTAAGTGACATCATTGCCGAAGTTTACAGCCAATACCAAGTTACTGAAACCTCAGAACTTCTTGATCGGATTAAGGATTTGGGGAACGATAAATCAACTAAGTCTGGTTTGACGGTTGGTATTTCTGACATTACTGATTTAAAGGAAAAGCCAGAAATTGTTGCTAACGCTCATAAGAAAGTTGATACCATCACTAAACAATTCCGTCGTGGTTTAATTACTAACCAAGAACGTTATGAACGAGTTGTTAGTGTTTGGAATGATGCCAAAGACGAGATTCAAAACAAATTAATGAAAAACTTCGATCCCCAGAACCCAATCTTTATGATGAGTGACTCTGGTGCTCGTGGTAACATTTCTAACTTTACTCAGTTAGCTGGGATGCGTGGTTTGATGGCTTCACCAAATGGTGAAATCATGGAACTTCCAATTACCTCTAACTTTAAAGAGGGACTTTCAGTTTTGGAAATGTTCATTTCAACCCACGGTGCTCGTAAAGGGATGACTGATACGGCACTTAAGACTGCTAACTCTGGTTACTTGACTCGTCGACTTGTTGATGTTGCCCAAGATGTCATTGTTAGAGAAGAAGACTGTGGAACTGATCGTGGTCTTGTTGTTCGTGCCATTACCGAAGGAGACGAAATGATCGAACCATTGTACGACAGAATCCTTGGTCGTAACGCAATGAAGACCGTTAAGAACCCTAAGACTGGTAAAGTGATTGTTAAGAAGAATGAAATGATTGATGAAGACGTTGCTCAAGAAATTGTGGACGCTGGAATTGATTCAGTTGAGATTCGTTCTGCCTTCACATGTAACACTGCTCACGGTGTTTGTGAGAAGTGTTATGGTCGAAACCTTGCTACTGGTGATGAAGTTGAAGTTGGTGAAGCTGTTGGTACCATTGCTGCTCAATCAATTGGTGAACCAGGTACCCAGTTAACTCTTCGTACTTTCCATACCGGTGGTGTTGCAAGTAGTTCAGATATTACCCAAGGACTTCCTCGTGTTCAAGAAATTATGGAAGCACGTAATCCTAAAGGTAAAGCAATTATCAGTGAAGTTACCGGTACGGTTGAATTAATTGAAGAAGATCTTGCTGAAGGCATCAAAGAGGTTACCATTAAAGGTAAGTCTGATACCCGGAAGTACAAGGTTCCAATTAAAGCCCGCATGAAGGTTTCAGAAGGCGATCAGGTTCGTCGTGGTGATGCTTTGAATGAAGGTTCAATTGATCCAAAGGAATTGCTTAAAGTTCGAGATGTTTTGTCAACTGAGACTTACCTGTTAACTGCGGTTCAAGAAGTTTATAGAAGACAAGGTGTTGAAGTTAACGATAAGCACGCTGAGATCATGGTAAGACAGATGTTACGTAAGGTTCGTGTCATGGACCCAGGTGACACTGACATTCTCCCTGGTACTTTGATGGATATTGATGATTTCAAGGATCGTAATAAGGATGCTGTGATTAGTGGTAAAACACCTGCGACGGCTCGTCCCGTATTACTTGGAATTACCAAGGCTGCGCTTGAAACTAACAGTTTCTTGTCAGCTGCATCATTCCAGGAAACCACTCGTGTTCTTACTGATGCTGCAATTCGTGGTAAGGTTGATCCATTAGTTGGTTTGAAGGAAAATGTTATTATTGGTAAATTGTTACCTGCTGGAACTGGTGTTGGAAAGTATGAAAACATCGAACCAGAAGAAGACGGTAAGACTGATACCAAGGGTGTCACTTCTTTAAGTGATGTAGAAAAAGAAATGCAACAAAAAGATTCAAGTAAAAACTAGTTGTTAAGCAAAAAAGGAGCTCATCATATGATGAGCTCCTTTTTTGATACATATTAATCAATCTTTTTTAAAGCTGACCTCGTTATTATCAAGGGATGAAATACGAGCAAGCGATTCTAAGTGGATTCCATGTTCCTTAATCCACTTAGCGCCCGGTTGAAATGATTTTTCAATCACGATGCCCACTCCGACTAGGTTGGCTTGAGCAGCTTCAACGATCTTAATCATCCCTTTCGTGGCTTCGCCGTTTGCTAAGAAATCATCAATGATTAAGACGTTATCGTCAGGTGAGAGAAACTTTTTCTCAATAAAGATGCGATTAGTTTTTTGCTTAGTGTATGAGTATACATCAGCTGAGTAGGCCGCATCGTTTAGAGTTGATGGTTTTTTCTTTCGAGCAAAAACCACGGGAACGCCCAATACTAAGCCAGTCATAACGGCTGGGGCAATTCCAGATGATTCAACCGTGATTACCTTAGTAATGTTATCGTTTGAGAAGCGTTTGACAAATTCTTTGCCAACGGAGTACATCAAATTAGGATCAATTTGATGATTTAAAAACGAATTGACCTTTAGGATATTTCCAGGAAGAACCTGTCCCTTCTCTTTGATTGCTTTTTCTAATTCTTTCATAATAATCTCCCATTCAAAAAGACCCTAACATAGAAGTTTGGGGTCTTTTTCCTAATAGTTTGGAATTATGGTTCCAAGTAGAGACTGTCGACCCATTACGACTATATATTAGAACTTTACTTATTATATTAATCATAATTTAATTTTTAACTTTAAGCAAACCAAATTAATGTAATTAGAGTGGCAATGTATATGAATGGAATAAAAGCAACCGCACGTTTTTTAAATAAAATGGCGTAAATGATTGCTATGATTGATCCGGTTAAAACAACAAGATTGGTAAAAGTAATTCCGTATGCAATTAAAATGACCAAAAAGAGATCCAAATCTCCGTTACCAATGAAATGGAAGTAATGATTTATTATTACCAATATTAAATATCCAATAATATAAATTCCAGTCATCATTGTTGGGGGATTAGAAATTATAAGAGCTATTACTACTGCAATAAGTGAATATGCCGCAGGGAAATGGTAGGTTAACAAGTCAAAAGTTGCCATAACCTGCATGACTAAAAGTAGCGATAAATTTTCGATGTTATCCAAACAAACAGGTGGAAATAAAGTAAAAGCGGTGGCCCCGGTTACCTCAAAATACAGTAAATAAAGTGGTAATTGAGTTGAACATGTCCGACACCTTCCGAATTGAATCATGTAACTTACGATCGGGATGAGTTCGTACCACTTTAGAAACTTGCCACAGTTACTACATTTAGAATGACCGAAGACAAAGTTTTCGTGCGTAATGGTTCGATCAACCATAACGTTTATAAAAGATCCAACGATGCTACCAACAATAAACCAATAAATTATCATCAACAAAACCTCCACCAAAAAGTACGGAAATTAATTGAAGTCTTATTGACACGTCCTTTTCTACGTGGTATTCTACTTATTGTGCTTATAAACAACTAAGCGATTTTTTTAACTTCAAAAAAGAACCGCCTGGATGTGTGGACTTAAAAAATATATTATATTAGGAAAGGGAGGACTTTTTAGATGCCTACAATTAACCAATTGGTTCGTAAAGGTCGTAAATCTAGAACTTCTAAATCAAAATCCCCAGCTTTAGGCTTCGGATATAACAGTTACAAAAAGAAAAACACACAGAACCCTGCACCTCAGAAACGTGGAGTTGCAACTCGTGTTGGTACTATGACTCCTAAAAAGCCTAACTCAGCTTTACGTAAGTATGCTCGTGTTAGACTTTCTAACTTGATTGAAGTTACCGCATACATTCCCGGAATTGGACACAATTTGCAAGAGCATAGTGTTGTTTTAATTCGTGGTGGACGTGTTAAGGATTTGCCTGGTGTTAGATATCATGTTGTTCGTGGTGCATTAGATACCGCGGGTGTAAGTGATCGTCGTCAAGGTCGTTCTAAATACGGTACTAAGAAACCTAAGGAATAGACAATTAATTAAGTTATTATTGAGGAGGACTTTTACATGCCTAGAAAAGGAAAAGTGCAAAAGAGAGAAATCCTTCCTGATCCAATCTACAACTCAAAGTTGGTTTCTAAATTAATTAACCATTTGATGTTAGATGGTAAAAGAGGGACTGCATCAGAAATTTTATATGGTGCATTTGACATGATTAAAGAACAGACTGGTAACGATCCAGTTGATGTGTTTGAAGAAGCAATGAAGAATGTTATGCCAGTTCTTGAAGTTAAGGCCCGTCGTGTTGGTGGATCTAACTACCAAGTTCCAATCGAAGTTCGTCCTGATCGAAGAACTACTTTAGGCTTACGTTGGATTGTTAACTATGCAAGACTTCGTGGTGAACATACCATGACCGAGCGTCTTGCAAAAGAAATCATCGATGCTTCAAACAACACCGGTGCAGCAGTTAAGAAGCGTGAGGATACTCACAAAATGGCCGAAGCTAACCGTGCTTTTGCACATTATCGTTGGTAATCAGCTTTTAGTTTTTAACTGTAAGTGGGTGGCTAAAGTGATTTAGCCACTTTTTTAAAATAATGAAATTGTGAATGATTGAGAGGAGTTAAATAATGGCTAACAAGCGAGAATTTCCGTTAGACAAAACTCGTAATATTGGTATTGTTGCCCATATTGATGCCGGTAAAACTACTACTACTGAACGTATCTTGTATTATACCGGTCGTATCCACAAAATTGGTGAAACCCATGAAGGGGATTCACAAATGGACTGGATGGAAGAAGAAAAAGAACGTGGAATTACTATTACCTCAGCTGCTACCACTGCTGAATGGAAGGGTTACCGTGTTAACATCATTGATACCCCAGGACACGTTGATTTTACTGCCGAAGTTGAGCGTTCGTTACGTGTACTAGATGGTGGTATTGTTGTTTTGGATGGTCAAGCTGGTGTTGAACCACAGACTGAAACCGTATGGCGTCAGTCATCAGACTTTGCTGTTCCACGAATTGTATTCATTAACAAAATGGATAAAGTTGGTGCTGACTTCGATATGTCAGTTAAAAGTCTGCACGACCGTTTAGGTGCTAATGCTCAGGCCGTTCAAATGCCAATTGGTGCTGAAGCTGACTTTGCTGGTGTCATTGATTTAATCACCATGCAAGCATACGTCTATGATGAAGACAAGGAAGGTTCAGAGTGGGATGTTGATGAGATTCCTGCTGACATGCAAGAGGAAGCTCAGAAGCGTCATGATGCTTTGATTGAAGCCGTTGCAGACGTTGATGACGCTGTGATGGAAAAGTTCCTTGACGGTAAAGAGATTTCACAAGAAGACCTTAAAGCGGGTATTCGTCGAGCAACTTTGAATCTTGATTTTTACCCAGTATTTGCTGGTTCAGCCTTCAAGAACAAGGGTGTTCAAATGTTGATGGACGGAGTAGTTGACTACTTACCATCACCACTTGATGTTCGTCCATACACTGCTACTGACCCAGATGATGACGACAAACAAGTTGACATCCGTGCTAACGATAAGGAGCCATTTGCTTCATTAGCATTTAAGATTGCTACTGACCCATACGTTGGACGTTTAACTTATATCCGTGTCTATCGTGGTACCTTAAAGGCTGGTTCATACGTTTTGAATGCTACGAATGGTAAACGTGAACGTGTAGGTCGTCTACTACAAATGCACTCAAATAATCGTCAAGAAATTCCAGAAGTATTTTCAGGTGATATTGCAGCTGCCATTGGTTTGAAGAATACCACTACTGGTGATTCTTTAACTGATCCAGACCACCCATTACGTCTTGAATCAATGGAATTTCCAGAACCAGTTATTCAGGTTGCTGTTGAACCAAAGACTAAGGCTGATCAGGATAAGATGAATGATGCTTTGCAAAAGTTATCTGAAGAAGATCCAACTTTTAGAGCTGAAACTAATCCAGAAACTGGTCAAACTTTGATTGCTGGAATGGGTGAACTTCAGTTAAACATTTTGATTGAACGGATGAGACGTGAATTTAATGTTGAAGCTAACATTGGTGCTCCCCAAGTTGCCTATCGTGAAGCATTTACTAAGCCAGTTAAGGCTGAAGGTAAATTTATTCGTCAGTCTGGTGGTAAAGGTCAATATGGTGATGTTTGGATTGAATTTACACCAAATGACGAAGGAAAAGGATTCGAATTTGAAGACGCCATCGTTGGTGGAGTTGTTCCAAGAGAATTCATTCCTTCAGTTGAACAAGGCCTAAAAGAAGCCATGGAGAATGGTGTACTAGCTGGATACCCATTGATTGACTTGAAAGCTAAGTTATATGATGGTAGTTATCATGAAGTTGATTCAAGTGAAGCTGCCTTTAAGATTGCTGCTTCTATTGCTTTGAGAGAAGCTGCCAAGAAAGCTGATCCAGTTATTCTTGAACCAATCATGAAAGTTGATATTCGTGTTCCAGAAGAATACATGGGTGATGTCATGGGACAAGTTACCGCACGACGTGGAAACGTTGAAGGTATGGAAGCCCAAGACAAAGCACAAAACATTCATGCGATGGTTCCACTATCAGAGATGTTTGGATATGCAACTGACTTACGTTCCGCTTCTCAGGGACGTGGAACATTCGTGATGAGTTTTGATCATTACAGTGCTGTTCCTAAGAGCATCCAAGAAGACATCATTAAGAAAAATGGTGGAAACAACAAAGAAGAAAAGTAATTTTTTGTAAAAGTTCTAGAAATTGAAAAAGTTTCTGGAACTTTTTTTATACTTAATGTGATGAGAAGCCTTGAAAAATAAGATAATATCGGGTATGATAGTTAAGTACTCGGTTTTGGGGGATAGACTGTCCAAAATTTGTACAATATTTAGCTTTGATGTGGGAGGTTGCGACACACCCGGCCGCTTTGCCATGCGAGGATGTGCCGGTAATTTCCACGGAGCTAGTCTTATTTTGAAAATAGACGAAGGAGGGAAAAACATGGCAAAAGAGAAGATTCGTATTCGTTTGAAAGCTTATGAACACCGTATTTTAGATCAAGCTGCTGACAAGATTGTGGCAACCGCACAACGTACTGGTGCTACTATTTCTGGTCCAATTCCATTACCAACGGACAGAACTCTATATACCGTATTGGCATCACCATTTAAGTACAGTAAAGCTCAAGAACAATTTGAAATGTTAACTCACAAGCGTTTGATTGATATTTTGAATCCAACACCTAAAACTGTTGATTCATTAATGAAATTAGACTTGCCAAGCGGTGTTGACATCGAGATCAAACTATAATAATTACAGAATATCGGAGGTGTACTCATGGCTAAAAAAGGAATCTTAGGTAAAAAGGTCGGAATGACCCAAGTTTTTACTGATAACGGGGAACTCGTTCCAGTTACGGTTGTTGATGTAACTCCTAATGTTGTCTTACAGGTTAAGAACAGCAAGTCGGATGGTTACGATGCAATTCAACTTGGATTCGATGACAAACGTCCAGTATTAAGCAATAAACCTGAACAAGGTCATGTTAAAAAAGCAAAAACTACTCCTAAGCGCTTCATTCGTGAAATCAGAGATGTTGACTTGGGAGATTACAAAGTTGGAGACGAAGTCAAAGCTGACGTATTTAAACCAGGTGACGTCGTTGATGTAACGGGTACTACTAAAGGTCATGGTTACCAAGGTAACATCCACAAAAATGGACAACGTCGTGGTCCTGAAACCCACGGATCAAGATATCACCGTCGTCCCGGTTCATTAGGTGTCATCATTAACCGAGTTGTTAAAGGGATGAAATTACCAGGACGAATGGGTAACAACCGTGTTACCATTCAAGATCTTGAAATCGTTAATGCTGATGTTGATAACAACGTATTATTGATCAAAGGTAACGTTCCTGGTGCAAATAAATCATTAGTAACAGTTAAGACTTCTGTTATCGAATCAAGAAAATAAGAAAGGAGGAACCGTAGATGGCAAGCGTAACATTATACAAACAAGATGGTAGTAAACAAGGAACAGTTGATTTAAACGATGCTGTTTTTGCCGTTGAACCAAATGAAAACGTTGTTTACGATACTGTCGTAATGCAAAGAGCATCACAACGCCAAGGTACTAATGGTGTTAAATCTAGAGGTAAGGTGCGTGGTGGTGGTAAGAAACCATGGCGTCAAAAGGGTACTGGTCGTGCTCGTCAAGGTTCCATCCGTGCCCCACAATGGGTTGGCGGTGGAGTTGTCTTCGGACCAACTACTCGTTCATATGCATATCACCTTCCAAAGAAGGTTACTAGATTAGCTGTTAAATCAGTTCTTTCTGAAAAAGTTGCCAATGGTGATTTAGTGGTAGTAGATTCGTTAGACTACAAGGCTCCAAAAACTAAAGACTTATCAGATCTTTTGAAGAAACTTGATGCTGCAACTAAGACATTAGTAGTTTTGGAAGATAACAATGAAAACGCTGCACGTTCAGCAAGAAATATCAAGAATGTGCAAGTTATTAATGCCAAGGGTGTTAACACACTTGATGTATTAAACAGCAACAAGGTTGTTATTACAAAGGCTGCTCTTTCTCAAGTAGAGGAGGTGCTCGCATAATGGAAGCACGAGATATCATTTTACGTCCGGTAGTTACTGAAGCTTCAACCGATGTAATGGACGACAAAAAATATACTTTTGATGTTGATGTACGAGCAACTAAGACTCAAGTTAAAAATGCTGTTGAAGAGATTTTTAACGTTAAAGTTGTTAAAGTTAATATTATGAATGTAAAAGGTAAGAAAAAGCGACAAGGTCAATATGTTGGACGTACTAAGAAACGTCGTAAGGCTATTGTTACTTTGTCCAACGATTCTGACGAAATTAAAATTTTCTCAGAAGAATAATCTTTGAATAGGAGGGAAATAACGTGGCTCTAAAAAAGTACAAACCAACTACTAATGGCCGTCGTAATATGACTAGTATTGACTATAGTGAAATTACTACTAACGTGCCAGAAAAAAGTTTAGTTGAGTCAAATGCTCACAGCGGTGGTCGTAATAGTCAAGGTAAGATGACTGTTAGACATCGTGGTGGCGGAAACAAACATCGATACCGTCTTATCGATTTCAAACGTGATCATGATGGTGTTCCTGCAACCGTTAAAACCATCGAATATGATCCAAATAGAACTGCAAATATTGCTTTAATCGTTTATGAAGACGGAATTAAATCATACATCATTGCACCTAAAGGATTAAAAGTCGGAGACGTTGTTGAATCTGGTAAGGATGCTGATATTAAGGCTGGTAACACCCTTCAATTAGCTGATATTCCTGTTGGTTCAACCATCTTTAACATTGAATTGAAACCTGGCAAGGGTGGACAACTTGTTCGTTCTGCTGGAGCTTCAGCACAGTTACTTGGTAACGAAGGAAAGTATGCTTTAGTTAAATTACCATCTGGTGAAGTTAGAATGGTACTTTCAGTTTGCCGAGCTACTATTGGTAGTGTTGGTAATGATGAACATGGATTAGTTGTATGGGGTAAAGCTGGTAGAACTCGTTACCGTGGTCAAAGACCTCACGTACGTGGATCTGTTATGAACCCTAACGATCACCCACATGGTGGTGGTGAAGGTAAGGCTCCAGTTGGTTACCCAAGTCCATTGTCTCCATGGCATAAGAAGACAACTGGTAAGAAGACTAGATCAAAGAAAGCACGTTCAAACAAGTTTATTGTTAGACACCGTAAGGGTTCAAAGATGTAGTCTGAATTATTTATTTATTGAGTAATCGCAGAGGAGGTTTCATAATGAGTCGAAGTTTAAAAAAGGGACCTTTTGCCGATCAATCATTATTAAAAAAGATCGATGCACAAAAAGATCAAGATAAAAAATCGGTAATTAAAACATGGTCACGTCGTTCAACCATTTTCCCAAGTTTCATTGGATACACCATTGCTGTTTACAATGGTAGAAAACATGTCCCAGTTTACATTCAAGAAGACATGGTGGGCCACAAGCTCGGAGAATTCGTACCTACTCGTACTTTCCATGGACATGGAAATGGCGACGCAGATAAAAAGACAGTTTAAGCAAGGAGGATAACCAATGGCTGAACAACAAGTTACATCAGCAAAAGCTACTGCAAAGACTGTTCGTATCGCCGCTCGTAAGGTTCGCCTTGTTGTAGATCTTATTAGAGGTAAAAGCGTATCAGAAGCTACTGCAATTTTGAAATTCACCCCTAGAGGTGCTTCACCAGTTGTAGAAAAGGTTTTGATGTCAGCTGTAGCAAATGCAGAAAATAATTTTGATTTAGATCGCCAAGATCTAGTTGTTAGTGAAGCATACGTTAACGAAGGACCAACTTTAAAACGTTTCCGTCCCCGTGCTAAGGGTTCTGCTTCACCAATCAATAAAAGAACTAGTCACATTACAATTGTAGTGTCAGAAAAGTAGGAGGGATAAACGTGGGTCAAAAAATTAATCCAAATGGTTTACGAATTGGCGTTAACCGTGGTTGGCAAGCTAAATGGTATGCTAACGACGATAAATTCGCTTCATACTTAAACGAAGATTTAAAAATTCGTAACTATCTAGCAAAGAGACTCGCTGATGCTTCTGTATCAAGTGTTGACATTGAGCGTGCTGCAAAACGTGTCAATGTTTCTATCCATACTGCCAAGCCTGGAATGGTTATTGGTAAAGGTGGAGCAGAAGTTGAAAGTCTTCGTAAAGAATTAAACAAATTGACTGGACGTCGTGTTCATGTCAACATTGTTGAAGTTAAAAAACCTGATTTAGAAGCTGATCTTGTTGGTGAAAACGTTGCAAGTCAACTCGAAGGTCGAGTAGCATTCCGTCGTGCAATGCGTCAGGCAATGCAAAGAGTTATGCGTTCTGGAGCTAAAGGCGTTAAAGTTCAATCTTCAGGTCGTTTAAATGGTGCTGATATGACACGAATTGAAAGATACTCAGACGGAAGTGTTCCACTTCATACACTTAGAGCTGATATTGACTATTCATGGAATGAAGCAGATACTACTTACGGTAAAATCGGTGTTAAGACTTGGATCAACCGTGGTGAAGTTTTGCCCGATAAACCGGAGGAAAAAACTGAAAAAGGAGGGAAATAAGCATGCTAGTACCTAAACGTGTTAAGTTCAGAAGACAACACAGAGGTAAGTTGCGTGGTCATTCAAAGGGTGGAAACACTGTTACTTTTGGTGATTACGGTTTGCAAGCTCTTGATTCACATTGGATCAGTAACCGACAAATCGAAGCTTGCCGTGTTGCCATGACTCGTTATATGAAACGTGGTGGAAAAGTTTGGATCAAAATTTTCCCTCAAAAATCATATACTGAAAAAGGTATCGGTGTTCGAATGGGTAAAGGTAAAGGTACCCCAGCAGGTTGGGTTTCAACCGTCAAGCGCGGAAAGGTTCTTTTCGAAGTTGGTGGTGTTTCCAAAGAAACTGCTGAAGAAGCTTTACGTTTAGCTTCAATGAAGTTACCTGTTAGAACCCGAGTTATTAAACGTGAGGAAGTAGGTGGCGAATCAAATGAAGGCTAAAGAAATTAATGAATTAACCACTGATGAAATGCGGGCTAAGGAACAAGATTACAAGAAAGAATTGTTTAATCTTCGTTTTCAATTAGCCACTGGTCAATTGGAAAATACTGCTAGATTGAAGACTGTCAGAAAGACAATCGCTAGAATCAAGACAGCACTTAGACAACAAGAACTGAAGAAATAGAATACGATAGAAAGGAAGGTTAATACTTTATGAGCGAAGAACGTAACGAACGTAAAAGTTACAGAGGTCGTGTGGTTTCAGATAAAATGGACAAAACCATTACTGTTGTCGTTGAAACTTACAAGACTCATCCAACTTACGGGAAACGTATTAAATATTCTAAGAAATATAAAGTTCAAGATGAAAATAACGAAGCAAAAGTTAACGATATTGTTGACATCATGGAAACTCGTCCATTGTCTAAGACTAAGCGCTTCCGTCTAGTAGACGTTGTTGAAAAGGCAGTTATTATCTAGCTTTTTTATCTATCGTATTCTGATTTTAAGTTGAAGGGAGGACACTAACCATGATCCAACAAGAGAGTCGTTTAAAGGTTGCTGATAACTCTGGTGCACGTGAACTTTTGACTATCAAAGTTTTAGGTGGTTCAAGAGTTAGATATGCAGGTATCGGTGATGTGATTGTTGCTACTGTTAAACAAGCAACACCAGGTGGCGTTGTCAAAAAGGGAGACGTCGTTAAAGCCGTGGTAGTTAGAACTAAGTCTGCTGCACATAGAACTGACGGTTCATATATTCGTTTCGACGAAAATGCCGCTGTTTTGATTAACGATGATAAGAGTCCTAAAGGTACCCGTATTTTCGGTCCGGTAGCTCGTGAATTACGTAGTAATAATTTTATGAAGATCGTTTCATTAGCGCCTGAAGTACTTTAATACTATTGGAAAACAAGGAGGTGCCAGGATTATGTTCTTGAAAACTGGTGACAAAGTTCGTGTTATTAGTGGTAAAGACAAGGGTAAAGACGGCAAAGTCGTTAAAACCATTGCTGCTAAGAACCGTGTAGTTGTTGAAGGAATCAACAAGATCAAGAAACATCAAAAAGCTTCACAAGACAATCCCCAAGGTGGAATTGCTGACGTTGATGCTCCAATTGATGCTTCAAATGTAATGTTAATCGACCCATCTACCAATGAGCCTACAAAAGTAAGCTTCGTGGTTAAAGATGGTAAAAAAGTTCGTATTTCAAAAAAATCACAAAAACCAATCGACTAGGATTGGAATTGAAAGGAGGAAATTAATCGCATGGCAGCTCGCTTAGAAGAAAGATACAAAGAAGATATTCTCCCAACGCTCGTTAAGAAATTTGATTATTCATCAGTTATGGAAGCCCCAAAACTTGACAAGATCGTTTTAAACATGGGTGTTGGTGATGCTGTAACAAATTCTAAAAACCTTGATGAGGCGGTTCATGAATTAAGTTTAATTTCTGGACAAAAGCCTATCGTAACTAAGGCTAAAAAATCAATTGCCGGTTTCCGTCTTAGAGAAGGAATGCCAATTGGTGCCAAAGTTACATTAAGAGGAGAAAGAATGTATGACTTCTTGGATAAGTTAGTTAATGTTTCATTGCCACGTGTTCGAGATTTCCACGGTGTAAGCAACAAATCATTTGATGGTCGTGGAAATTACACGTTGGGTATCAAAGAACAACTAATTTTTCCAGAAATTAATTACGATGATGTTAACCGTGTTAGAGGTTTAGATATCGTACTTGTAACAACCGCTAATACGGATGAAGAATCACATGAATTGTTAGCTCAATTCGGAATGCCATTCGCTAAATAGGAGGTTTAATATTGGCTAAAAAATCATTAATTAAAAAAAGTGAACGTCCAGCTAAGTTCTCAACACAGAACTACACTCGTTGTGAACGTTGTGGTCGACCTCGTGCGGTTTACCAAAAGTTTCACTTATGCCGAATTTGTTTAAGACAACTTGCCCATAAGGGTCAAATTCCTGGCATGAAAAAAGCTAGTTGGTAAAATAATAAAACTGAAAAGGAGGTTTCACGTTTATGTCCATGACAGATCCAATTGCAGACTTTTTAACTCGAATTCGTAATGCCAATATGGCAAGACACGATTCAGTTGACGTTCCTGCATCAAAAATCAAAAGAAACATTGCCGAAATTTTGAAGCGTGAAGGCTTTGTACGCGATGTGGAATACATCGATGACGATAAACAAGGTGTTATCCGTGTATACCTTAAGTATGGAAAAGATAATCAACGTGTAATCACTGGTTTAAAGCGAATTTCAAAGCCAGGATTACGTTCATATGTTAAATCAGATGATGTTCCTAAAGTTCTAAACGGTTTAGGAATTGCTATCATTTCAACTTCAGATGGTGTTATTACTGATAAAGAAGCTAGAGACAAAAAAGTCGGTGGCGAAGTATTAGCATACGTTTGGTAAAAATTAAAAAAGAATTGGAGGTGTTAATATGAGTAGAATTGGTTATAAAACTGTTGATCTTCCAGATGGTGTTGAAGTAAATCATAGAGGTACTAACGTAACTGTTAAAGGACCCAAGGGTACTTTAAATGCTACAATTTCACCAGAAATTAAAATGCAAGTTAAGGGTAACGAAGTGAACTTTACTCCAACTGGTAAGTATGACAACAAAGAACGTGCCCTACACGGTACAACACGTGCTAACTTCAACAACATGGTTGAGGGTGTTACAAAGGGATTCCACAAGACACTTAAGCTAGTTGGAGTTGGATATCGTGCTCAATTAAAGGGTAGTACTTTGACTCTAAACGTTGGTTACTCAAACCCTGTTGAAGTTCAAGTTCCAGAAGATCTTACCGTAGCTGTTCCAGATAACACTACTATTAACATTAGTGGGATCAACAAGCAACATGTTGGTGATTTTGCTGCCGAAGTTCGTTCATACCGTTCACCAGAACCTTACAAGGGTAAAGGAATCAGATATGAAAATGAACATATTACCCTCAAGGAAGGTAAGACTGGTAAGTAATTTAACAATATAAAAAATAAGAGGTGACTATTTTGATTTCCAAACCAGACAAGAATAAAACACGTAAAGTTCGTCATAATCGTGTTAGAAGTAAAATTTCTGGTACTGCTGAGTGCCCACGTTTGAACGTTTTCCGTTCTAATAAAAACATTTACGCTCAAGTTATTGATGACGTAAAGGGTGTAACGCTAGCTAGTGCCTCAACTGTTGACAAGGAAGTTTCCGGAGACAACAAATCAGAACAAGCCGCAAGCGTTGGTGCTTTAGTTGCTAAGCGTGCAGTTGAAAAGAATGTTAAGAATGTTGTTTTTGATCGTGGTGGATACTTATATCACGGACGTGTACAAGCCCTTGCAGATGCAGCACGTGAAAATGGACTTGAATTTTAAAAAAGGAGGAATATAACGCACATGGCAAAGTTTATTAATCCAGACAAACTGGACTTAGAAGATAACGTTGTTGCTATCAACCGAATTACTAAGGTTGTTAAAGGTGGTCGTCGACTACGTTTTGCTGCATTAGTTGTTGTTGGTGACAAGAATGGCCACGTTGGCTTTGGTACTGGTAAAGCTCAAGAAGTTCCTGAAGCGATCAGAAAAGCCGTTGATAGTGCCCAAAAGAACTTAATTGAAGTTCCAATCGTTGGAACTACTATCCCTCACGAAGTTATCGGTCGTTTTGGCGGTGGAAAGATTATGTTGAAGCCTGCTGAAGAAGGTTCCGGAGTTGCTGCTGGTGGTGCCGTTCGATCAGTTATGGAATTAGCTGGGGTAAACGATGTTACTAGTAAGCGTTTAGGCTCTGATACACCAGTTAACGTAATTCGTGCAACTTTTGAAGGTCTTAAGGAACTTAAGAATGCTGAAGAAATTTCATCATTACGTGGTGTCTCATCAGATCACTTAACCGAATAATAAGGAGGGGTTAGAAGATGGCTCAATTAAAGATTACTTTAGTTCATAGTGCTGCTCACCGTCTCCCTAAACAACGTAAGATTGTTAAGGCCCTTGGATTGGGACGAGTAAATAGTAGTGTTATTAAACCTGATAATGAAGCAACTCGTGGTGCTCTATTCAAGATTGCTCATTTAATTAAGGTTGAACAAGTTGATTAATATTCTTTAAAAGATAGGGAGGTGCAATTCAATGAAGTTAAATGAATTAAAAGCTGCTAACGGTTCACGTTCATCAAGAACTCGTTTAGGTCGTGGTCTTGGTAGTAAAGGTAAGACTTCAGGTCGTGGCCAAAAGGGTCAAAAGGCTCGTGGCAAAACTCGTGTTGGTTTTGAAGGTGGCCAAATGCCTTTATATCGTCAAATTCCAAAACGTGGATTTACCAACTTCAACAGAAAAGTTTTAGCGATCGTTAACTTAGCTGATTTAGATAATTTTGATGATGGCTCAGAAGTAACTCCAGATGTATTGATTAAAGCTGGAATGATTAAGGGCTCAAATGATGGCGTTAAAGTTCTTGCAGATGGCAAGTTAACTAAGAAGCTCACTGTTAAAGCTAACAAGTTCTCAAAGAGTGCTGAAAAAGCAATTGAAGATGCCGGCGGTAAAGCTGAGGTGATTTAATGTTCACTACCTTAAAGAATGCCTTTGAAGAAAAAGATATTAGAAAAAGGATCTTATTTACCCTTTTTATATTGGCAGTTTTCCGTTTAGGTGCTTACATTACTGTACCTGGAATCAATGCGGAAGCTTTGCAAAGTGTTGCATCCTCAGGTTTAGTTAATGTATTGAATATGTTTAGTGGTGGTGGATTAACTAATTACTCATTGTTTGCAATGGGAGTTTCACCATACATTACTGCACAAATTGTTGTTCAGTTACTTCAGATGGATATCGTTCCTCGATTCGTTGAATGGGGAAAACAAGGTGAAGTCGGAAGGCAAAAACTGGATCAGGTAACAAGATGGTTAACGATTGTTTTAGCATTTGTCCAGTCAATTGGTATTACGGCTGGATTTAATGCTTTAAGTAGTCTTCATCTAGTTAAGAATCCCGGAATGGGAACTTACATTAGTATTGGTTTAATTTTGACTGCTGGTACAATGCTCACCACGTGGATGGGTGACATGATTACTGACAAGGGAATTGGTCAGGGAGTTTCAATGATCATCTTTGCCGGAATTGTTGCTGAAATGCCAAGTGGAATTATGAGTGTTTATCGTCAATACGTTGAAGGTACACCAATGAATGAGATTTGGAAGCCAGCCTTGTTTATTATTGCTTTGATTATTGTAATTTTGATTATTGTTACCTTTGTTACTTGGGTACAACAAGCTGAACGTAGAATTCCAATTCAATATACTAGAAGAACATCAGGTTCACCAGACAGCAGTTACCTTCCCTTGAAGGTTAACGTTGCTGGAGTTATTCCAGTTATTTTCGCAAGTGCATTTATTTCCACTCCCCAAACGATTTTGATGTTTTTCACCAAAAACTTTCAGGGATCCGGATGGTATGAATTTTTAAGTAAGTTGTTTAACATGCAGACCCCACTTGGAGCTGCGTTTTACACCCTCTTAATTGTTGTATTTACTTTCTTCTATGCGTTTGTTCAAGTTAATCCACAGAAACTGTCGGAAAACTTACAAAAACAAGGTAGCTACATTCCAGGAGTATGGCCTGGTCGTGAAACTCAGTTATATATTTCTCGATTGTTGATGAGGCTTAGTACCGTTGGTGCTTTGTTCTTGGGTGTTGTTTCTCTAATTCCATTGATTGCACAAAATGTTTGGAACTTAAACGAATCAATTGGACTAGGTGGTACTAACCTTTTGATTATCGTTGGAGTTGCTATTGAAACCATTCAACAAATTAGAGGATTAATGATGAGAAAAGAGTACGTTGGATTTATTCAAAGTACTCCGGATGATAACAAGTAGTGGAGGAATTTAAATGTCAATGAATTTATTACTAATGGGTCTTCCAGGAGCAGGAAAGGGTACTCAAGCTGAATTCATTGTTGAAAAATATGGAATTCCACATATTTCAACTGGAGACATATTTAGGGCAGCAATGAAGAACAAAACTCCCATGGGAATTAAGGCTCAACAATACATCGATAAGGGCGAATTAGTTCCTAATGATGTTACCTGTGGGATTGTTGAAGATCGCCTTAAACAACCTGATACCGACAAGGGTTATTTGTTAGATGGTTTTCCTAGAAACATTGATCAGGCTAAAAGTCTTGAGGAAATGACTAGGAAAATGAGCAAAGAGTTGAATGCAGTCATTAATATTGAAGTTGATCCAAGCGTTTTAATCAAACGTTTATCGGGTCGTTTCATCTGCAAAAACTGTGGCGCAACTTATCATAAATTATATAAAAAACCTATAGTTGATGGTACTTGTGATGTTTGCGGTGCTCACGTCTTCTATCAAAGAAGTGATGATAAACCTGAGACTGTCAAGAATCGTCTGAAAATCAATGAGAAGAGTAATGCTCCTTTAATTGACTTTTACAAAGATCGCGGAATTTTGCATTCAGTTAAGGGTGATCAAGACATTGCAGACGTTAATAAAGACATTAAGAAAATTCTAAGCAGTTTAAATTAGTAAAAGTCGTTTAATTGCTGGAATGTCAATGTTGTGGTATATTATAGTTTGTATGTCTATTTGTAAGTGATGCTTACGAGTTTAGTAATTTTGGAGGATTATTCGTGTCTAAAAATAATGTAATTGAAGTTGAGGGTAAGGTTTCAGAGACTTTACCTAATGCAATGTTTAAGGTCGAGCTTGAAAATGGTCATGAAATTTTGGCACACGTTTCTGGTAAGATCAGAATGCATTACATTCGGATCCTGCCAGGAGATCGTGTAACCGTTGAAATGTCACCGTATGATTTAACAAAGGGTCGAATTACTTATCGATTTAAGTAAGCCCTTCATATAGGAGGTTATAAAAATGAAAGTACGTCCATCAGTAAAAAAAATGTGCGAACATTGTAAGATTATTAAGAGAAAAGGCCGTGTGATGGTGGTTTGCCCAGTAAACCCTAAGCACAAGCAAAGACAAGGAAAATAAACAAATTAAAATTATAGGAGGTGGACTTTAATGGCTCGTATTGCCGGAGTTGATTTACCACGTGATAAGCGAATTGTTATTGCGTTAACATACATTTATGGTGTTGGAAACACAACTGCTCAGCAAGTTTTGAAAAAAGCTGGGGTATCAGAAGACGTTCGTGTACGTGATTTAACACCTGATCAAGAAGATAAGATCAGAGAAGCTCTTGATGGTTACACAATCGAAGGTGACTTACGTAGAGAAGTTACTATGAGTATCAAGACTCTTCAAGAAATCGGTTCATATCGTGGGATGCGTCATCGTCGTGGTTTGCCCGTTAGAGGTCAACACACGAAGAATAACGCACGTACAAGAAAAGGTAAGAAAACCACAATCGCTGGTAAAAAATAATAAAGAAGGAGGCTATCAGTTTCTATGGCTAAAACTAAAAATACTCGTAAGCGTAAAGCAAGAAAAAACGTTGAGTCTGGTGTAGCACACATTCACTCAACTTTTAATAACACTTTGGTTATGATTACCGATGTTCAAGGGAATGCTATTGCTTGGTCATCAGCTGGTGCATTAGGATTCCGTGGAAGTCGTAAGTCTACCCCATTTGCTGCTCAAATGGCTGCTGAAGCAGCTGCTAAGACTGCAATGGAACATGGAATGAAATCAGTAGAAGTTGCTGTTAAAGGTCCTGGATCTGGTCGTGAGTCAGCTATTCGTGCTTTACAAAGTACTGGTTTGGAAGTTGCTGCAATTCGTGATGTAACTCCAGTTCCACATAATGGTTCTCGTCCTCCAAAACGTCGTAGAGTTTAATATTTAATGAACGTTAAAGTTTTAAATTGCTCAATGCGTTTTGAAAGGGGTAGAGACTACAATGATTGAATTTGAAAAGCCAAACATTCACAAAATTGAAGAAACAGACAACTATGGTGAAATAGTTGTAGAGCCACTCGAAAGAGGATATGGTACCACTTTAGGCAATTCACTCAGACGTGTCTTGTTGGCTTCATTACCAGGAGCTGCGGTTACTAGTATCCAAATTGATGGTGTTCTACACGAATTTTCAACTGTAAAGGGTGTAGTTGAAGATGTTACTCAAATTATCTTGAACGTTAAAAAGATTAATTTGAAAATCAACTCAGATGACAATGAAACTAAGTCAATGAGTATTAATGTAACTGGACCAGCCGATGTAACCGCGGGCGATATCGTAACTGATAGTGATGTTGAGATTTTAAATCCAGATTTACACATTGCAACGGTTGCTGACGGAACTACATTCCACATGAACATGACTGCCAACAAAGGTCGTGGCTACGTTTCTGCTGAAGAAAACAAAGCCAAAAACGATGGTATGCCAATTGGTGTTCTACCAGTTGATTCTATTTATACCCCAATCGAACGTGTTAATTATCAAGTAGAAGATGCACGTGTTGGTCAACGTGATGATTACGACAAATTGACGTTAGACGTTTGGACTAATGGTTCAATCACTCCTTCTGATGCAATTAGTTTGGCAGCTAAGATTTTAAATCAACATTTCCAATTATTTATTGATTTAACTGACAGAGCAAAGAATGCCAATGTTATGGTTGAGAAGGAAGAAAGCCATAAAGAAAAAATGCTTGAAATGTCAATTGAAGAATTGGATCTTTCAGTTCGTTCATACAATTGTTTGAAACGTGCTGGGATTAATACTGTTCAAGAATTAACTGATAAGTCTGAAGCTGACATGATGAAGGTTAGAAATCTTGGCCGTAAGTCACTCGATGAAGTTAAGGAAAAATTAGCAGCATTAGGACTATCTTTACGTAAAGAAGACTAAAAAGGAGGATATCCGGTTATGAGTTATCGCAAATTACAACGTACGAGTGCTCAACGTCGTGCTTTGCTTCGTAATTTGACTACTGACTTAATTGTTAACGGTCAAATCAAAACAACAGAAGCTCGCGCTAAGGATGTTAGATCATTAGCCGACAAGATGGTTACCTTGGGCAAGAAAGGTGATTTGAATGCTCGTCGTCAAGCCGCAGCTTACTTGCAAAACACCATTGCTGATGTAAAAGAAGACGGAGATAGTATCAAAGTAACTAGTGCATTACAAAAGTTGTTTGACGAAGTAGCACCTAAGTATGCGGACCGAAATGGTGGTTACACACGTATTCTTAAAACAATGCCTCGTCGTGGTGACGGTGCACCAATGGTAATCTTGCAATTTGTCGAATAATTTCGATATTTGTTAAGAATAATAAATATTTCACTATAGGAATCACTAAGGTTAAAGGTATAAAGTGTTACGATGATGGATTTTCCAAGTCTAGCTTGAATGTGGTCAATTCCATGCGCCTTAATCTTTTAGTGATTTTTTTATACATAATTTTAATAATGGGAGAGCTGATTCCATGAATCCAATCATTAATGTTTCCAATCTTTCTTTTAAATATAATAATGAAGATGATCATAAGGTATTAGATGATATCTTTTTTCAGTGTGAAAAGGGTGAGTACATTTCATTAATTGGTCGGAACGGGAGTGGTAAAAGTACGATTGCCAAACTCATTGATGGTCTTCTGGCTCCCAGTGAAGGAAAAATTCAGGTGGACGGAATCAAGTTGGATTCTCATGGTAATGATCGCGAAACAAGAAAAGCAATCGGCATGGTTTTTCAAAATCCAGATGATCAATTTGTTGGTGCCACGGTAGCAAGTGACGTTGCGTTTGGACTTGAAAATCGAGCGGTCCCAAGAGATGCGATGAAGCCAAAAGTTAAATCGGCGTTAGAAAAGGTAGGAATGTGGGAATATCGAGATGAGATTCCTAGCAGTCTTTCTGGTGGACAGAAGCAACGGGTCGCAATTGCAGGAGCGATTGTGCTTGATCCTAAAATTTTAATTCTGGATGAAGCAACAAGTATGCTAGATCCCTTGGCTACTAGACAAATTCATAGAGTTGTCAACCAGTTAAATCAAAAGCAAAATATGACAATTCTCTCCATTACGCATGATATCAATGTGACGGCTAAATCTGATCGGATCTTAGCACTTAATAATAGTAAAATTGTATTTGACGGAAAACCAAGTGCTTTCTTTCAGAAGCATCAGTTAATTGCTGATATGGATTTAGATCTTCCCTTTAGTGAGAAGTTGAGGCAAAAATTTCTTGATGCAGGATATGACATTACTGACGAGTACATGGATGATGAGGGGATGAGTCAATGGATAAGCACATTATTTTAAATAACGTCGATTTTGTTTATCAACCCGGTCTACCCTCAGAAAGACAGGCTTTAAGTAATGTTAGTTTAAAGATTAATAAGGGTGAATTTTTGGGCGTTGTTGGAAAGACTGGTAGCGGAAAGTCAACGTTAGTTCAGATGATTAACGGATTGTTAAAACCGACTTCAGGGAGTGTTACCGTTGGCAAAATTAAAATCAACAGTGAAACTAACAACCATAATCTAAGTGAGCTCAGGAAAAAAGTCGGGATGATTTTCCAGTTTCCGGAAAAACAACTATTTGAAGATAATGTTCTAAAAGATGTATCTTTTGGTCCACTTAATTTTGGCGAAAATGAAGCAGTTGCTAAAAAGAGAGCCATTCAGGCGCTTTCGATTGTTGGCATTAGTGAAGAACTATATTCACGTTCACCCTTTGAGTTGTCTGGCGGTCAAATGCGTCGGGTTGCAATTGCTGGAACGATTGCATGTGATCCAAACGTTCTCATCTTAGATGAACCCACGGTGGGATTAGATCCTAGCGGCAAGACTGAGATATTAAAGATCATCAATCAACTAAACAAAAATGGGGTAACCATCATCATGGTTACTCACGACATGGATGTGGTGGCACAAAACGCTACCCGCGTCGTGGTTATGAATGATGGAAAAATTTGTTCTGATTCAACTCCCAGGGAATTATTTGGCGATTACAAGTTAATCGATCAAAATTCATTAGCGCTTCCCGATTCTGTCCAGATATACTATGATTTAATTAATCGAGGTATCAGATTAAACAAGATTCCGTTAACAGCTGATGAAGTTGTTGACGAAATTACGCAAAAACGAAGTGGAGTGAAGTAGAATCGATCAATTTGTGTTTGGAAAATACTTTCCTGGAAATTCATTCATTCATCGTTTAAATCCAGCATTTAAGATTTTAGGCTCCGTTGTCATTATTACGCTTATTTTGATGTGCAATAATTGGGTCAGTTACGGATGTATGACGCTTTTTACGTTGGTACTGATATACTTATCCCATTCTCGAATTAAGATGCTTCTAAAGGGGATCAAACCCATTCTGTGGCTAATTATTTTTACGGTCTTGATTCAAGTTTTTTTTGGACATGGCGGAACGGTTTATTTTCATTTATGGTTTATCTCCATCACTTCATCGGGAATTATTAATGCGGTCATGATATTTGTTCGATTGGTCCTTATTATCACGATTGCTACTATTTTGACTATCACAACCAGTCCATCGATGATTGCACTTGGTGTTGAGACGATTCTGAGACCGCTTAAGTGGGTTAAAGTTCCGACTGAAACGATTGGGATGATGGTTTCAATTGCACTCCAATTTATTCCGACTCTAATCGATGAGTTAAATGACATTATGAACGCTCAAAGAGCACGGGGGGTTGATTTTGGTAAAGGCAAATTAATGAAACGAGCTAAAAGCCTAGTGTCGCTGATTATTCCTTTGTTTGTTTCTTCTTTTCGTCATGCTGAGCAACTTGCGGATGCCATGGAAGCTCGTGGATACTCTGATGAGGTCAAACGAACTCATTATCAGCTCGTCTCTTGGACGGTCCTTGATTGGGTTGCTTTAATGCTCGTGATGGTTTTAACGGTTGTAATTATTTTAGTGAGGAATTAGATGAAAACTCGGTATAAAATTACATTTGCATATGATGGAACTAAGTTTGCTGGTTTTCAAACGCAGCCAAAGCAGCGGACGGTGGAAGGTACTTTAACTAATATTATTAACAAAATGGCCCAAAAAAGTGGCCAACATGTTTTACTTTATGGATCTGGAAGAACTGACGCAGGTGTTCATGCCCTAGGTCAAGTTGCCCATTTTGACTTTCCCTATGATCTAGGTGAGGAAAGTATGCTAAAGGGACTAAACAGTATGTGTCCTTTGGATATTGAAATAATAAGTGTGCAAAGGGTTAATGCTGACTTTCATGCTCGTTATGATGTAACGGGGAAAAAGTACTTGTATCGGTTGGATTTGGGGCGCTTTACCAATCCATTTAAAAGAAATTATACTGCCCATTGGCGTTTTCCCGTTAATTTTAATTGGATTGAAGCGGCCATTCATGATTACGTTGGCAAACATGACTTTTCGTCTTTTGTTGCTTCTGGTGCAAAGGAGGGAAGTCGAGTTCGCACAGTTTTCTCGGTTGATGCTAACTTAGATAAAGTTACTAATGAGATGCAGTTCGAGTTTTATGGTGATGGTTTTATGTACAATCAGATTCGGATTATGGTTGGGGTGCTGATGGAGATTGGACGGGGAAAGCGGCCTGTTCATGATATCCAACGATTATTCAAAGTGAAGGATCGAAACGAGGCCCGTTTAACGATGCCAGCTAATGGCTTGTACTTAAAAAAGGTTTATTATCCAGGAGATGATCCAAAACATTCAAAACGAAAACATCATCCAGATGATTAAAATGAATTTGACTTTCAGTGGAAATGTTAGTACTATTGTAACTGGTATTGTTTGCCCCACGATAAGCCCCGGAAACTTATTAGGTGTCGAACAAACACGGAAACATGGAGGAATTAAAAGTGCATACAACATATATGGCTAAACCCGGCGAAGTAGATCGCAAGTGGTACGTTATTGACGCAGATGGCGTTGAATTAGGTCGTCTCTCAAGTGTCGTTGCTTCTATTTTACGCGGAAAAAACAAACCTACATTTACGCCAAACGTAGATACAGGTGACAATGTTATTGTAATCAATGCATCTAAAGTTGCATTGTCTGGTAAGAAAGCTAGTGGCAAGATCTATTATCACCACACATCTTACATTGGTGGACTTAAGTCAATTACTGCTGGTCAAATGAGAGCAGAGAAACCTGATCGACTTATCGAAACTTCAGTTAAAGGTATGCTTCCTCACGGTACATTAGGTCGTCAAATCGCTAAGAAACTTCACGTTTATGCAGGTGAAGATCACACTCATGAAGCTCAAAAACCAGAAGTTCTTGATATTAAGAACCTAATTTAAGGAGGAAACACAATTGGCTAAAGTACAATATACCGGCACAGGTCGCCGTAAAGATTCAGTTGCTCGTGTACGCTTAGTACCAGGTACTGGAAAAGTTGTAATCAATGACAAAGATGTTGAAGATTACATTCCATTTCCTAATTTAAGAGAAATCATTTTACAACCATACAATGTTACTGAAACACTTGGTAACTATGACACGTTAGCTAACGTTAATGGTGGTGGATATTCAGGACAAGCTGGTGCCGTTCGTTTAGGAATTGCACGTGCTTTACTTGAAGTTGATCCAGACTTTAGAGAAGCCCTCAAGAAGGCTGGTCTATTAACACGTGACCCTCGTATGAAGGAACGTAAGAAGCCAGGTCTTAAGAAAGCTCGTAAGGCTGGTCAATTCTCAAAACGTTAATCAGAAGATTATATTTTGTCGCTCATGTCCGCATGAGCGCTTTTTTATTAAATGGGTGAATTTAAAATGAAAAAGACACGAAATTATCATATTGCAATTTTGTCAGTTTTTATTGCCATTATTTTGATTCAAAACTTTGTTCCTATTTTAGGATATATTCCCGTTGGACCACTAAGTATTACGTTAATCCCTATTACCGTGATTGTAGCAACCCTAGTGCTTGGTTTAAAGGATGGCTTTATTCTTGGCACGCTCTGGGGTGTAATTGTGTTTGTAAGGGCCTTTACGTGGCCTACTAGTCCAATTGCTCCACTTGTTTTTGAGAATCCGATTACGGCCATTTTACCGCGGGCTCTAATCCCGGTAGTTGCTTACTTTTCCTACAAGTGGTTAAAAAAATTACTTAATAATAAGCTTTCACTTGTGATGGCATGTGCTTTGGGTTCAATGACCAATACAATTTTAGTGCTGTTATTTATTTATATTTTTAATCGAAAACAAGCCCCAATCCTGTACCATGTGAGCGTTGATAAAATTATCTATGCCTTATTAGGGGTAGTTGGAACCAACGGTCTGATAGAAATGATTATTACAGCAATTGTTTGTCCAATTATCATTATTTCGTTAAATAAAGTAATCCAAAAATAAAAAAGCAGATCATTACGATCTGCTTTTTGTTACTTTGATGCGTCCGATGATTTTTTGTCACCGTCTTGTTTTGAATCATCATCTGATCCCTCATCAGGATCTTTTTGAATTCGTGGAGCTTGCTTAATCATTTTAAGATCTTTGTGATTAATAACGGTCTTGTTATGATACTTATCAATTATTTCTGGATCATCAGATTCAAATGTAATCAAAAAGGCATTATTGTAAGCTTTATCAATATAACCGGTAAAATCATTCTTTTCAAGTTTAAACGATACTTCATCGCCAACTTCAAAGGGTGATTTTTCGGTCTCCGTTTGTTCATCGTGTTTCTTTGCCAAACTGACCACCTCCAATTGTATTCAACTAATGAAATATAAACGAATAATTAACATTTGTCAATTTTTAACATTTTTGTAGTACAATTTAAACAGTAAATTTATTTGTAAGGAGGGTTAGTGTGGCTAGGAAAAAGAAGCAAAAGCCAAACAAATTAGTTGCTTATGTCCTGACCGTGCTAATCCTGCTAGTCATGTTCGTTGGTGCTGTGATGATTTTAGGCAATTCTCATTTTAATCCGCGGTATGAACAAAACAATGTTAGTGTTCAACATAAGGAATTTATCAACAAGATTTTACCGAAATCAGTTGAGATGCAACGGAAGTACAAAATTTTGACTAGCATTACTCTTGCCCAGGCTATTTTAGAATCAGATTGGGGCCAAAGTACTTTGGCCTCAAAGTATAATAATCTTTTTGGTGTTAAAGCCGGTGCTGGACAAAAGAGTGTCACTTTGAACACGACTGAATATACGAGTGGATCACCTGCAATGGTTCACGGAAGCTTTCGCGTTTACGATAATTGGGATGAGTCAATTGAAGATCATGCTGTTTTACTAGCTCATGGAACAGACTGGAACCCCATGCAATATAAAGAAGTTGTGTCGGCGGACAATTACGTTGATTCTGCTAAGGCTCTCAGTACCGATGGATATGCAACGGACCCAGCTTATGCAGAAAAAATAATTAAAATCATTAAAAAATATCATCTTAATCAATACGATAAACAATGATGTAACAAAAGATTTATTGGAGGTTAAACTATGGATTCAGTATTACTCTACCCAGGAAGCACAATTGGAATTATTGGTGACTATTTTAGTAGCACGCAATTAGTTAACGTGGCCCGCGATGCGGGATTGAAAATTGCTACCTATAGTTCTAATTCAGATAGCGAGATCGCTAGACAATCTGATTACGCATTTACAGGTGACGTTAATGATGTTGATACTTTAAGGGAATTTTCTGAAAAGTGTGATTTAGTTACATACGTTTCAAATGACATTGATCCTCAGGTTATTAGTGAAATTGAAAAGTATACTTATGTTCCTCAGGGCGAATCTCTTTTAGAGATTAGTCAGGACCGTGTGATGGAGAGAGCCTTTTTTGATCAAATTAACGTCAATACGTCACCATACGTCACTATTATTAATTTGGAAGATATCTACCAAGCAATCGATTCAATTGGGTATCCTGCGATTTTAAAACCAATTCAACGACACATGACTAATAATCAACAACTTGTTATTAATGAATCAAATGATATTGCGCTTGCGTCCGACATGTTAAAAAGGGGACCTTATATCCTTGAATCTTACGTTCCCTATCGTTCCGAATACGCAATTATTGCTACTAAGTCGGTTAAAGATGACTTACAACAATTTCCTGCCGTTAAAACTAGTTACTTAGGGAACATGCTCCAAACGGTAAGTACTGATACTTCTAAAACAGATTCTAACGTTATTAACGAAATGATTAGAATTGTTAATCAAATCGGCAAAAATGTTAAATACGTTGGTTCATTTGAGGTATCGTTCGGTGTAACGGCTGACCAAAACATTTACGTTACAAACATTGATCCAACCGTTAATAATGCCGGTTTTTTGTTTAATTTAGCTACTGATATCAGCGAGTATGATCAACATCTTCGAGCAATTTCAGGATTGCCATTAGCTAAGATTAATAAGATTAGTGATGTTGTTGCTCGTTTGTTTACGAAAAAGCAATATGAACAGGTTCTTAGACAACGAATTCTTCAACCAAACTGGCAATTTTATTTTAATTATCACAGTAATGCACGTGATGATGATGTAGTTGGAGTGATTTTAATTCCAACCAATTCAGTCGAAGAGACGTTTTATCGAATTGTGAATACGGGAATTTGGACCAAAAATTAAATGTTATTAAAATTGAAGAGTCGGCAATTTGTCGGCTCTATTTTGCTATAATTAATGATGGATTTACAAAGCGAGAGGATTGGTTAACGTGTCAAAGACAGACCTACTAAAAACAATGAACGATAAGCAACAAGAAGCGGTAGAACAAACTGAAGGTCCACTTTTGATTATGGCTGGTGCTGGAAGTGGTAAGACCAGGGTGCTCACTCATCGAATTGCTTATCTAATTGAGGAAAAAGGTGTGATGCCATGGAATATTTTGGCGATTACATTTACCAACAAAGCTGCTCGCGAAATGAAGGAACGTGTTAGTAAATTACTTGGCGTCGGTGGTGACGATGTTTGGGTATCAACTTTTCACGCACTTGGCGTGAGAATTTTGAGACGTGACATTGATAAATTAGGTTATAATCGTGCTTTTTCTATCACTGATTCAGGGGAACAAAAGACCCTTGTAAAACGAATTTTAAAAGACTTAGATCTAGACCCGAAAAAGAATGATCCAAGAGCTATTTTAGGTGCCATTTCAAACGCTAAGAATAATTTACAGACTCCACGAGATTATCAAAAGTCACATTCAGCTAACAGTCCATTTGAAGAAGTGGTGTCACAGGTATATTCCGAATATCAAAAACGACTTCAAGAAAACCAAGCTGTCGATTTTGATGATTTGATTATGCTTACGATTAGATTGTTTAAGCAGTATCCAGAGGTTTTGAATTATTATCAAGATAAGTTTCATTACATCCATGTCGATGAATATCAGGATACCAACGAGGCACAGTATAAATTAGTATCAATGCTCGCCAAAAAGTATCAAAATTTGTGTGTGGTTGGGGATGCTGATCAGAGCATTTACGGTTGGCGTGGTGCTAACATGAATAATATCTTGGATTTTGAAAATGATTATAAAAATGCACACGTTGTGAAACTAGAACAGAATTATCGTTCAACTAAGAATATTTTAAGTGCTGCAAACGACGTTATTCAAAACAATGCTGAGAGAAAAGATAAAAATCTGTGGACGGAAAATGATACTGGCGAAAAGGTAACGTACTATCGTGCTCAAAGTGAGGCTAGTGAGGCTCATTACGTGGTGTCCAAGATTAAAGACGAAGTTAGTAAACATCATTATTCTTATAACGATTTTGCAGTTCTGTACCGGACGAATGCCCAGTCGCGTGTAATTGAAGAGACTTTCTTGAAATCAAATATTCCATATACGATGGTTGGTGGGCATAAATTTTATGACCGTAAGGAAATCCGGGACATTCTTTCGTACTTGACCCTCATTGCTAATCCCAGTGATTCATTAAGTTTTGAACGGGTCGTTAACGTTCCTAAGCGCGGAATTGGTAGTTCGAGTGTGGAAAAGTTGAGAATGTTTGCGGCAGAGAATGGATGGAGCCTACTGGAAGCAGCTCAAAATGTTGACTTGGCCAATAATATCTCCAGTCGTGCTCGGAATGCCATTGCTAATTTTGCTGACGTCATATCAAACGTTCAAAAAAAGCAAAAAGATATGACCGTTACGGAAATTACCGAAGCACTTTTGGATCAATCTGGATATATGGCAGATCTAAAGAAAACTAATTCACTTGAGTCACAAACACGGATCGAGAATATTGAAGAATTTCTTTCTGTCACAAAAGATTCTGATTTAAAGTATGATGAACAAACTGGTAGTAGTGATAGTCGTTTGACAGATTTTTTGGCGGATTTGGCCCTTGTATCGGCGCAAGACGATGTTGATGAATCGGCTAAACAGGTAACTTTAATGACTTTGCATGCTGCTAAGGGACTTGAATTTCCGGTCGTCTTTATGGTTGGGATGGAAGAAGGAATTTTTCCTCTTAGTCGAGCTACTGAAAAGGAAAGTGAGTTAGAAGAAGAACGACGGTTAGCCTATGTAGGAATTACGCGGGCTCAGACCAAACTCTATATGACAAATGCATATTCACGAATGTTATATGGGAGAATGCAAAATAATCCCGAGTCACGATTTATGGATGAAATTAATTCTGATGTCCTTGATAATGAAAGTTCAATTCCAACCGGACCTAAAACTCCATTTGACACCAGTAGTGAGTATAATAAACGAACCAATCGATCCTTTAGTGAACCATATCATCGACCTAACAAACAAGTCGAAAAGCCTAAAGGAACTGGTGCTGACAAGAAGTCATGGAATATTGGTGATAAAGTCAAACACAAGGCGTGGGGAACTGGAACTGTTGTTAAAATTAATGGAACTGGTGAAGATATGGAACTTGACATTGCCTTTCCAGAAAAAGGAATTAAACGTCTATTAGCTGCATTTGCACCCATATCAAAAATTCAATAGCTTAGTAAGGGAGTGGTAAGATTGTTTAAGATTCCAATGGATCAGGTTAATGAAAGTGAAGCAAAAAAAGAGGCCGCAGAACTAAGACCAAAGTTAATTAAGTGGGGAAAACAGTACTATGAACAGGATCAACCAACCGTAGAAGATGCGGAATATGATCGAAACTATGCTCGCTTGCAGGATCTGGAAGCTAAGTTTCCAGCAATTATCACTCCTGATTCACCGACTCAGCACGTTGGTGGGGCAACTTCGAATGAATTTACAAAAGTCAATCACGAGATTCCAATGCTTTCATTGGGTGACGTATTTTCACCCCAAGAGCTTAAGGATTTTGTGATTCGACTTAAGCACAATTATCCTAAGGATACTGAGTATAATTGTGAGTTGAAGATTGATGGATTAGCTATTTCACTTCGTTATGAGCATGGGGTATTCGTTCAGGGATCAACTCGAGGAAATGGACAAATTGGTGAAGATATCACCGAAAATTTGAAAACCATCCCGTCCATCCCTAAAAAATTAAGTCGGCCCATTGATATTGAAGTGCGTGGCGAATGTTATATGGGAAAAGAAGCCTTTTTAAAGTTAAATGAACGGCGACAAAATGACGGGAAACCAACGTTTGCTAATCCGAGAAATGCTGCTGCTGGAAGTCTCCGACAATTGGATCCGAAAGTTACTAAGGATCGGCATTTAAGTACTTTTATGTATAACGTTGCTAATTATGATGATTTAAAGGCTACCACTCAGAGTGGACTTTTAGAGGAACTAAAAGAATTAGGCTTTACCATCAATGAGCATTATCAAGTGGCTGACAATATGGATCAAATCGATGCTTACATTAAAAAATATTCAGAAGCAAGAGATAATCTCACTTTTGGTATCGATGGCATTGTGATTAAGACCAATTCACTTCCCTTACAAATGGAAATTGGGCATACGGTTAAAGTCCCAAAGTGGGCGATTGCTTACAAGTTTCCGCCAGAAGAGGTTCATACTAAGATTAAAAGGATTGAGTGGACCGTTGGAAGAACGGGAGTTGTCACTCCCACCGCAATTATGGATCCGGTTCAACTGGCTGGTACTACCGTTTCAAGGGCGTCACTCCATAATCCGGACTACATTGAGAAAAAAGATATCCGTGTCGGCGATACCGTTGTTTTGTATAAGGCTGGTGACATTATTCCAGAGGTTGAAAGATATCTTCCTGACTTAAGGCCAAAAGACTCAGTTCCGTACGCCATCCCAGATAAATGTCCTTCGTGTGGTGCTCAATTGGTCCACTTAGATGGTGAAGTTGCCTTACGTTGCATTAATCCGAAGTGTCCGGCTCAATTAGTGGAACAGATTAATCATTTTGCTTCTAGAAATGCGATGGATATTGATGGTTTAGGTCCTAAGATTGTGAAGCAGTTATTTGATAAAAAGATGGTTTCAGACGTGGCCAGCTTGTATCACCTTAGTTATGATGAACTGCTCACTCTTGACAAGTTTGGTGATAAGTCTGCCAACAATTTACTTTCTGCCATTGATAACAGTCGGAGTAATTCACTTGAAAGATTGCTTTTTGGGTTAGGCATCAGACATGTTGGTGCTAAAGCAGCGCGATTAATTGCTGCCCACTTTAAAACCATGGATGACCTCATGAAATCAAGTGTCGAAGAAATCGCCTCAATTGACACCATTGGTCAAGTTATTGCTGATAGCGTTCATACTTATTTTGAAAACGCCGATAGCAGAGAATTAATTGGCGAACTCGTTGATGTTGGTGTTAATATGGACTATGTAAATAATGAAGAGACAGTACAACCAGATAACTTTTTCAATGGGAAACGAGTTGTATTGACCGGAAAGTTGGTTGATTTAACTAGGGGACAAGCCAGTGAATGGCTTGAAAACCATGGAGCGGATGTCACGAGTAGTGTTTCTAAAAATACCGACCTAGTAATTGCGGGAGAGGATGCAGGTAGTAAGCTAACCAAAGCTCAATCTCTTTCGGTTCCGGTCTGGGATGAAGATCATTTTAAAAATGAAATGCAAAAAGAATGATAAGAAGTCGGAGGAATTTAAGTTGAGACGCTTAAAAGTAATTTTAATGGTGGCGGCTAGCGCGTTGATGTTAGTAGCTTGTGGAAGTACTAATAAGAGTACCACTAATACAAATAATAAGAATACACAATTAACCGGAGAAACTGGTGGTAAGAATTATCAGAGTGTTATTAAAGATGGACATTATCAAACCAGTAAATCACGTGGAGTTGACATTCAACAAAATGATAATCAGTTTAACCTGAAGGGATTTCAGAATGGTTTGCTTGGGATTTCCAAGCAGAATTTCTCGACTGATAAGTATGTTTTTCAGGAGGGACAATACATCTCTACTGACACTGCCGAGAAGTGGCTCGATCGTAAGTCAAAGCAAAATCCTGAGGGACTAAATCCATCGCAACAAAAGGGCAAAGTAACCCCGATGTACCTACAACAGATGGATGAACAGGATTTCTTAGTTCCAAATGGTAATAAAATGACCATGAAAGGTATGACCATTGGCCTTGGGATCAATTCAGTGTACTACTACACTAAACAGAAGTATGGGAGTCAGTACCAACAGAAGATTCCCGATGATGTAGTTGAGAAACAAGGTAAAGAGATGGCTAATACTATCCTTAAACGATTGAGACAGAATAAAGAATTAAAGAATATTCCAATTGTGATCGCATTGTATAAGCAAGCTCCAAACGATAGTTTGACTGGTGGTAATTTCTTTGCCTCATCGGTTAATAATCCGGGGACGACGTCAGTAAACTCATGGAAACCAATTAATGAAAAATCATATGTGTTCCCGATTGCCAATGGTTCTAAGGGACCTAATACGAATGATTTATCTGCTTTTAATCAATTTAAATCACAGGTTCAGAATTTCTTCCCTAACTTGAGCGGGATTACCGCACAGGCTCAATACAAGGGTAAGCAACTTCAAGGAATGCACATTAACATTACAACTCAATTTTATAGTCAAACTGAAATCATCAGTTTTACTCAATACCTACAGAATGCTGCTCAGAAATACCTTCCTGGCAGTGTACCAATTGATATTACCGTGAAATCAACTGATGGAATTCAAAGTTATTTGAACCGGAATGCTGGGGGTAAGTCCTTCAGTTCGCACGTGTTTAATAGCTATTAAAATTTAGTGATTTAGTAAAAGAGGGGATAAAATGGCTGATAAGATTACGGAAGAACAAACCCAACATATTGCTGGGTTAGCTAAACTTGAATTAAAAAAAGATGAATTACCTGAATTCACCCAACAATTAAATGATTTGTTGAAAATGTTGGATACCCTTGAAAAGGTTGATACAACTGACATTGAGCCTACTTATACAGTAACTGATCGAATCAATGTTACTAGAAAAGACGTGGCCGAAGATTGGCACGAGCAGAAGGCCTTGTTGAATAACGCTCCTGACACGCAAGATGGTTTAATTAAAGTTCCAGCAATTATTGATGAAAGTGAGGATGAATAATGAATTATTTGGACAAAGATCTTAACTCACTTCACCAAATGTTGGTTAATAAGGAAGTTTCAGCCGTTGATTTGGTAAAAGAAACTCTTAGTAACATTAAAACTACTGACCAAAACATTGATGCTTTTAATAATCTAAATGATAAAGCGATTGAAAATGCTAAAGCCATTGATGAACGTGGTATTGATCAAAGTAATGTTTTAGATGGGATTCCTTTAGCATTAAAGGACAATATTGTTACTAAAGAATTGCCTACGACCGCATCTTCAAAAATGCTAGAAAATTTCACTTCAATTTACGATGCCACGGTAGCTAAGAAACTTTCTAACGCTGGTACCATCAACGTTGGAAAAACTAACATGGATGAATTTGCAATGGGAAGTTCAACTGAAAACTCAGCCTTTAAAACCACTCACAATCCGTGGGATTACAGCAAAGTTCCTGGCGGTTCGTCCGGTGGTTCGGCTGCCGCAGTTGCTTCCGGTGAAGTTCCAGTTGCACTTGGATCAGATACAGGAGGTTCAATTAGACAACCAGCTTCGTTCACCGGAATTGTTGGAATGAAGCCAACCTATGGTCGTGTATCACGTTTTGGACTTATTGCGATGGCTTCAAGCTTTGATCAAATTGGACCCCTTACTAGAAATGTCTTTGACAATGCTCTAGTTTTAAACGCAATTTCAGGGCATGACGAACATGATTCAACTAGTTCAAAACAGGAAGTTCCTGATTTTACTGAACACATTAAAGATGGAGTCCAGGGGATGAGAATCGGTATTCCCAAGGAATACGTTAATAAGTTATCTCCTGATGTTTCACAAGCAATCAAAAATGCCGCAGAGACGTTTAAAAAATTAGGTGCAAAGGTTGATTGGGTTTCAATGCCTAATTCAAAATATGGCGTTACCGCTTATAATGCTCTTCAAACGGCCGAAGCATCTTCTAACCTAGAACGATTTGATGGGATTCGTTATGGATATCGAGCACCCGATGCCACAACGTTGGATGAACTGTACATCAAATCGCGATCAGAGGGTTTTGGTGATGAAGTTAAACGGCGAATTATGCTTGGAACCTTATCACTTTCGTATGATAATGTTGACAAGTATTATAAACAGGCCGCTAAGATCAGAACTTTAATCATTAATGATTTTAAAAAGGTATTTGCTGACCATGATTTAATTTTAAGTCCAACTTCTCGTGTAACGGCCTTTACAATTGGAGTCGAAGATCAGGACCCAATTGAAATGTACATGAATGATATTTTAACCATTCCAGCTAATATGGCTGGGGTTCCCGCTATGTCACAAGTTGCTGGCTTTAGTCAGGGTCTTCCGATTGGGATGCAACTAATGGGGAAACCATTTGATGAGGAGACCGTTTACAAGGCGGGATATGCGTTTGAGCAAAATACCGATTTCCACAAACAAACACCAAAAATGGGAGGTAAATAGTCATGAATTTTGAAACAACCATTGGTCTAGAAGTCCACATTGAGCTTAAAACTAATTCCAAAATTTACAGTCCATCTGCCGCACAGTTTGGGGACAAGCCCAATAGTAATACGAACGTGATTGACTGGGGCTACCCAGGGACACTTCCGGTTGTTAACAAACAGGTTGTTGCTGATGGTATAACGGCGGCTTTGGCTTTGCATGCTAACATTGAAAAGCACCCTCATTTTGACCGTAAAAATTACTTTTACCCTGATAATCCCAAGGGGTATCAGGTGACGCAAAATGATACGCCGACGGCTCGAAATGGTTGGATTGAAGTCGAAACCAAGAATGGTAAGAAGAAAATTGGAATCGAAGAGATGCATATTGAAGAGGATGCTGGTAAGAATACCCATGAACAGAAGTATTCGTACGTTGATTTAAACCGTCAAGGGACCCCTTTGATTGAAATTGTCTCGAAACCGGATATGACTACTCCCCAACAAGCATACGATTATCTTGAGGGATTAAGACAACGAATTCAGTTTACTGGAATTTCAGATGTCAAGATGGAAGAAGGATCAATGCGTGTTGATGTTAACGTTTCGGTTCGTCCCATTGGCAGTGAAAAACTGGGACAAAAGGTTGAATTGAAGAATCTTAATTCATTTAACTACGTCCGAAAAGCACTTGCGTATGAGGAACAACGTCAACAGCAAGTGTTGATGTCTGGAGGACAGATTAATTCCGAGACCCGACGCTTTGATGAAACGACGGGTAAGACTGAGTTAATGCGTGTCAAAGAGGGGAAAGATGATTATCGTTATTTCCCTGAACCAGATCTACCAACTTTAAGTATTTCTGATGATTGGATTAACGAATTAAAAGAATCCATGCCTGAGATGCCAGCTAAACGTCGTGATCGTTACGTTAATGAACTTGGAATCACGGATTATGATGCAATGGTTATCACTCAGACCAAAGAAATGTCTGACTTTTATGATAAAATGGTTAAATTAGGTGCGGATCCTAAGTTAGCAGCTAACTATCTTCAAGATAATGTCAATGCTTATCTAAATGATAATCAAGCTAACTTAGAAGACACCAAAATCACGCCTGAAGCGATGGCAACCATGATTAAAATGATTATGGACGATACCATCTCAAGTAAAATGGCTAAAAAAGTATTTAAAGCAGTTACTAAAGGGCAAGATCCAAAGAAATTCGTTGAAGAAAAAGGATTGGTTCAATTATCTGATCCTAAAAAACTGCAACCAATTATTGATGGGGTCTTAAAGGACAATCAACAGTCAGTTGATGATTATCATAATGGTAAAGATCGAGCTGTTGGATATTTGGTTGGACAAATTATGAAACAAACTCACGGACAAGCTAATCCGCAAGTTGTAAACAAATTATTGAAAGGTTCTTTAGATAAATAGGGTGATGTAAGAATGGTCAAAAAAGCACGAGTAATTTACAATCCAACGTCTGGACGTGAAATGTTAAAACCGCAGTTGGTTAATATTTTGGATGTTTTGGAGAATGGTGGATATGAAGCCAGTGCTTTTGCGACCACCCCAAAACCACATTCAGCACGTGATGAAGCCGCCCGTGCGTCTGAAGAAGGATTTGATTTAATCGTTGCAGCGGGTGGTGATGGAACCATCAATGAAGTGATTAATGGGATTGCTCCACGTGATTACCGTCCACAATTAGGAATCATTCCCGCTGGTACTACCAATGATTTTGCGCGTGCACTGCATATTCCAAGGGATGATTACGTTGAGGCTGCTAAAGTAATCACTAAGGGCAATGTTTCCAAAATGGACGTTGGTAAAGCATATAATGATGAATTAACAAATTATTTTATTAATATCGCTGCCGGTGGCTTTATGACAGAATTAACTTATAATGTTCCTTCTGATTTAAAGACTATTTTTGGATATCTTGCATACCTAGTAAAGGGAGCAGAAATGTTGCCAAATGTGAAGCCGGTTCCGATGTGGTTAAAATATGATGGTGGAGAATATCGTGGGAAAGCTTCAATGTTTTTTTTAGCGATGACTAATTCAGTGGGTGGTTTTGAGCAAATTGTCCCAAACGCAGCCATGGATGATGGTAAATTTACCATGATTATCGTTAAAACTGGTAATTTAGTTGAAATGTTGCAATTAATTGCTAAAGCGTTTAATGGCGGCCGTCACATTGATGATCCTAGGATTATATACAAAAAGACCAATACATTTGAGGCTTTTCCTGAGGATGATAGTCGTTTACAGATTAATCTTGATGGTGAATACGGTGGTGATGCTCCGATGAAGTTTGTTGATTTAAAACAGCGAATTAGTATTTATTCCAACCTTAAGACCGATGATATCAGTGAGTCTGCTAGTGTTGCGCCACAGGTCAAAAATGTTGAAAAGAAGTTCGTCAGAAAAGTCGATGAACTTCCGTATGATAGTAAAAAATAAGTTTTGCCGGGTAACGGCAAAACTTTTTAGTAAGGAGAACAAATGAGCACTAAAAAAGAAGCTCCAGTACAGAAAAACCAAAACCTCACTATAAACGTGATTGATTTGACTTACCAAGGAATGGGGGTTGGTAAGGTTTCCGACTTTCCGATTTTTATTGAAGATGCTCTTCCAGGAGAGCAAGTTCAGATTAAGGTGATTAAAGTTAAAAAGAACTTCGCCTTTGGAAAATTAGAGAAGATTATTGAGCCGAGTTCCAATCGAGTTCAAGCAATTGATCGACGGTATACGCAGTCTGGAATTGCTCCATTACAACATCTTGCATATCCGAAACAATTAGAGTTTAAGCAACATCAGATTGAGGAATTGTTTAAGAAGGATCATTTAAAAGTTGAGGTTGCTCAAACGATTGGGATGGATAATCCATCAAAATATCGAAATAAAGCTCAGATTCCGGTTAGAAAATTAAATGGTAGACTGGAAACGGGCTTTTATCGGCGCCATAGTCATGACTTAATTCCAATTGAAGATTTTTACATTCAAGACCCTCACATCGATGATGCCATTATTAAGGTTCGTGATGTTTTACGAACTTATCATGTTAGTGCTTACAATGAGGCAACTCACAAGGGTTGTATCAGAAATATCATGGTCCGTTATGGAAAAGCAACCGGTGAGATGATGGTGGTTTTGGTTACCAACGGTAAAAACTTGCCACATAAAGACGAAATTATTAAATCCATTAATGATCAGTTGCCTGGTTTAGATAGCTTAATTCAAAATGTCAATGATTCTCATGGGAATCGATTGATGGGGGACACGAACATCCTGTTATCAGGTAAAGCTTACATCAAGGATGAACTCTTAAACACCAAGTTTTTGATTTCACCAATGTCGTTTTACCAAGTTAATCCGGTTCAGACTGAAAAACTTTATTCTTTGGCCATCGATAAGGCACAATTATCGCAAGATGATGTGGTGGTTGATGCGTACTGCGGGATTGGAACAATTTCATTGGCAATGGCACCAAAAGTTAAGCATGTGTATGGAGTTGATGTGGTTGCTGAGGCAATTGAAGATGCCAGAAAAAACGCTAAATTAAATCATATTGATAACGTTAGTTTTGTGGTTGCAAAGGCTGAAGATCAGATGAAAAAATGGGCAGAACAGGGTATTCGACCAGATGTCGTAGTGGTTGATCCGCCAAGAAAGGGGATCGATCCAACCTTTATTGCTAGTGTCTTAGAGATGAAGCCAGAACGATTAGTATATGTTTCGTGTAATCCAGCTACTCTGGTACGAGATTGTCAGGCTTTAATTGATGGTGGCTATGAAATTAAACAACCTACTCAGCCAGTTGATCAATTTCCACAAACACCACACGTTGAAAGTGTAACAGTATTGGAAAAAGGCAAATAAAAAGAATCTAGCGAGCTAGATTCTTTTTATTTTTCAGTTGAAGTTTTGTTTTTCATCATTTTATGCCAATAATAAACTGGAATTCCTATTAAAGTGGCTACGATACCAATGATAGCCAAAACGGTTTGGGTCAGGATCGTTGAAACTAAGATGAAAATCCCTCCGACTAATGCGAGAATTGGGACAATTGGATACCACGGTACTTTATATGGGCGAACTAATTCCGGTTCACGTTTTCTTAAAATGAATAAAGCAACGAACAAAAGGCAGTTAAATATCCACATCACGAAAACTAACATGTCAGTTAGCATATCAAAACTACCCATGAAAATCATAATGACAGCGATCATAAACATAAATAATCCTGAAATATAGGGGGTAGCAGTGTGTTTAGAAAGTTTTGCAAAGTATTTACTAAATGGTAATTGATCGTCTTTACCCATTGCATACGGAACTCTAATCCCGGTTAAGATGTAACCATTCATAGCGCCATAAACGGAAATTAAAATACCAATGGTCACTAATTTTCCGCCAATGCCACCAAATAGTTTCATGGCAACTTCGTAGGCGGTGTTTTGGTTCCCAGCAATTTGATCAAGTGGCATATTTTTTAAGAAAACCCAGTTTACCAAAACGTATATGATCATAATAAAAGTTAAACCCAAAATAATAGCCTTAGGCAGGTCCCTTTGGGGATTTTTCATTTCGCCGGCGATGCTTCCGATGTTGATCCAGCCATCGTATGCAAACATTGTGGCCAGTAATCCGCCACCAAAAGCAGTTAAGAGGTTAGTGGAGCCATGGTTCTGGATTGGGGGCCAAAAAGATACGTCAACGTGACCCGGAAGTAATAGTCCAGCAATTACAATGATAAAGATAGGAATTAATTTGACGATTAGTGTCAAAGATTGGACCCTTCCGGCTACTTTTGATCCTAAAAGGTTAATTAACGTAACACTTAATGCACAAATAATTGCAATGGTAATTGAGAGTGATGTTGATAAGTGAAACAAATTAATTAGTTGAGTGGAGAAAACAATTGAGAGAGCCGCTAGGTTGGCCGGAAAATATACAAGGATTTCAGCCCATCCCAGTAAAAATCCGGTTAACGGTCCGTAAGTGTACTTTAAGTATTGAATGGTTCCGCCAGTTTTAGGAATGGCCGCAGCCAATTCTGAAACCGTTAGTCCACCGCAAATTGTTAAAAGACCGCCAATAACCCACGCTAGGATGGTGAGAGTGACAGAATGAGTGTTAGATACGACACTCGCGGTTTTGAAGAAGACCCCAGCACCGATCACGGTTCCCATGACAGTTGACAGGGCGGCACCGATTCCAATATTTTTCTTTAAGTTGCTTTGAGGCATTTGATCCACTCCTTTTGCGTAATGATTAATTATAGCATGGGGCCAAATCGAAGTCAGTACATAAAATAAAAAAGCATCCAGTTGGATGCTTTTCTAATGTTATTGATTTAGTCTTCGTCTTTTGGACCAGTTTTCCAATCATTTTCGTGTTCACGTTGATAATTAGCGATGTTCTTGTATTCTGGTTGAAGATGACGACTTAGGCGAATGTAAATTGGAATCAATTCACGGTAAGCTTGGTAATTCTTTGGGTTTGGTTTATGAGTGTTGGTAACCCCAACAAACTTGCTGACGTCGTAAAGACTGTCAATCATACCCAAACTGTACATTCCGAGGGTAGCAGCTCCAAGAGCCGTACCTTCGAAGCTTTCTGGAATGTTAACGTCTTGTTCAAAGATATCGGCTAGCATTTGACGCCAAAGTTCTGAACGAGCAAAACCACCAGTTGCTTGAATACTCTTTGGTTCGCCAACAACTTCTTCAAGGGCTAACATAACGGTGTAGAGGTTATACACGATTCCTTCAAGAGCAGATCGAATCATGTGGGCACGGGTATGTTTTCTGGTCAAACCGAAGTATGTTCCACGAGCGTCGGCATCCCAGATCGGAGCTCTTTCACCACCCAAGAACGGTAAGAAGATTAACCCTTCGGATCCTGCTGGAATCTTAGAAGCAATCTCAGTTAGAAGATCGTAAGCATCAATATTCATCTGTTCGGCAGTGACTTTTTCTGGCAAGCAAAGCTGATCACGAACCCAACGGAAGACAATTCCACCGTTATTAACGGGTCCACCGACAACCCACATATTTTTAGCTAGGTAGTAACAGAATACACGACCCTTAGGATCAATCGTTGGCTTGTCGTTAACGACACGAACGGCACCAGAAGTTCCAATTGTGACAGCTACTACACCAGGTTTAATGGCATCTACCCCTAAGTTAGCCAGGGGACCATCAGAAGCACCAATGATAAATGGTGTATCTTTATCAATTCCAATCTTATTGGCGTATTCTTCGTTTAAGCCCTTTAATTGATAAGTGGTGTCTACTAATTCAGGCAGTTGATCACGCTTGATGCCAGCAACTTTTAATGCTTCATCGTCCCAGTCCATGTCAAAAATATTGAATAGACCAGTTGCATTAGCGATCGAATAGTCTTCTTTTAGAACCCCAAATAATTTGTAGTTAATGTATTCTTTAACACCAACAAAATAACGGGCTTTTTTAAACAAATCAGGTTTTTCATTTCTGAGCCACATTGCCTTTACAAGTGGAGTCATTGGATGGGTTGGAACACCAGTCTTTTTGTAAAGTTCCATTCCAATGCCATTTTCTTTTAATTTATCCGCGTATTCAACGGCACGATTATCTGCCCAAGTGATTGCGCGGGTAAGTGGCTTGTGGTTCTCATCCAAGAGGATCAAACTGTGCATCGCACACGAGTATGAAATTCCCTTGATGGTGTCTTTTTTAGGGTCTACTTTTTTAAGGACATTTTGTAGACCTTGAATCATCGCTGAGAAGATCTCCTCTGGATCTTCTTCTGCCATGTCGGCAGTGTCTTGATACAAAGTATATCCATCGTTTGAATAACCCTTAACTTCACCTTTGTCATCGTATAAAACGGTTTTGACACTTGTAGTTCCGATGTCGACCCCAATTACGTTTTCCATTATAATCTTTCCCTTCCATGCTAGTTGATGCACTCTATGACAGATTCTATGCCAACTTTATCAAGTGATCGAGTAAAAAAATTATACTACTTATAACGCTTTCATTATATTGAAATCAACGTTTGAATTCAAGCGAATATCAATAAATAGTGATAATATTGATTTATAATTATACTAATTATAAGAAATAATTGAGGAGGTCCAAATGACTGAGATTAACCGGTCCAACCTTCGAAAAAAAGCAAGAAAAGAAAAATTAACCCGGTGGGCATTAATTGGACTGGTTAGCTTACTGCTACTAGTTATCGTTATTTCCATTTGGATGTACTTTGCCCATAAAAATCGTGATCGCGAATTACTTTTGAAAAAGTATCCAGTTCAAGGTGTGACGGTAAATCAAGACGATGGGTACATCGACTTTACGGCACTTAAACAGAAAGGTCAAAAGTTCGTGTACATTCGTTCTACTCAAGGAGCAAGCTTTGCTGACGATAATTTTTACAATAATTACAATCGCAGTCAGGGATCAGGGTTAAAGATTGGGGTTTATCATACTTACGGATTTAAGAGTAGTATTGAGGACCAGGAGAGTAATTTTACAACTCAAGTCAAAGATAATACCGGGACGCTTCCAATCGTCATTCAAGTTCAATACTATTATCCATACGACGAAAACAACGTAAATTTAAAGCAACAAAAGAAGCGGATTAATGAATTCGTTCAGTTTTTGTACCAGAGATACGATCGACCTGTTATTATTAATACTAACGAGAAGATGTACCAAGAGTTTAAATCAATTCCACATGCTGCTTTTTGGTTGAATAGTGAGGGCGATGCAAAACAACCACACGTGCGCTTTATCAACATGAATTCTGCTGATCATTTGAACATTGATGGACAGAAGGGGAGTTTTGATTCTGTGGCTTTTAATGGGAATCAGAAGCAGTGGAATCAGTATCTTGGTCAGGTAAATATTGTAAATAATGAAGAAATGCAATGGGAGAACTATAATGATTAAATTAGGAATAATTGGAACTAACTGGATCACACAAAAGTTTATTGATGCTGCCATTAGTACTGGTAAGTATAAGTTGAACGCTGTTTATTCAAGAAAATTAGATACGGCACGCAAGTTTGCTCAGCCAAATGATTGTGACAACATTTTTGATGATTTACAGGTTTTCTTCGAATCTGACAAATTCGACACAGTTTATATTGCTTCACCAAATGCCATTCACTACCAACAGGTCATTGATGCGCTTAAGCACGACAAGAATGTCATTGTAGAGAAGCCTGCTTTTATTGGACCATATCAATTCCAGTCTGCCATTGATACTTTAAAACAACATCCCAAAGCACGATTGATGGAAGCAGCACGAAACGTTCACATGCCCGCTTTTAAAGCGGTTCAAGATCAAATTGATGACATTAAAATTGATGGGGCAGAATTTACTTTTAGCAAATATTCTTCTCGCTACGATAAGGTGCTTAGTGGTGAGACTCCAAATGTCTTTAACCTTAAATTTGGTGGCGGAGCCTTGGAAGACTTAGGAGTTTATCCCGTATATGATGCCGTTGCTTTGTTTGGATTACCAAGAACCCAGATGTATTATCCAAAGTTTATTGAAACGGGAGCCGATGGTGGTGGAGTGGCTGTTTTAAATTATGGTACTTTTGATGTTACTTTAAACTTTAGTAAGGTGACAACTTCGTATCAACAATCAGAAATCTACTGTGGAAAGCAAACCGTTTTAGTTGATAATGCTGGTGAGTTTACGGCGGCTAAGTTAATGAATGAAGGCAAAGAAAGTGAGATTTCGCCTCTTTATACCGACAATCCGATGATTCCAGAAGCAAATGATTTTGCTGAAGTCATAAATCATCCAGGGAATCCTGTCTACGAAAATCGATACGTTGCGGGGTTGAATTTGATGCAGAAAGTTAATGCTTTAATGGGACGTCTTGCTGATAGTGCTGGAATTCATTATTTACAAATAGGAGAATAGTGTGCTCGAACAATTTGTTAAACGTTTTGAAAAATTAGGATATAAAGAACAGACGCCCATCCAAAAAGCTGTTTATGCACCAATGATTGAGGGTGAAAATGACATTGTCGCATTATCACCAACTGGTTCTGGCAAGACCGTGGCTTTTACAATGCCAATTTTGGCTAATTCGATGCCGGGGGTTGGCACGCAGGTCATTGTGATTGAACCAACTCAAGAACTTGCAATGCAAGTAGCCGGTGTGATCAGGGATTGGGCGGTTCCTTTTAAAGTGAAAATTTTGCCTTTAATTGGTGGAGCAAACGTTAAACGGCAACAGGAACAGTTAAAAAAACACCCCGAGATTGTTGTTGGGACCCCCGGAAGAATTCTTAGTCTGATTAACGAACGCAAACTGAAGGTCAATGATGTTGACACGGTGGTCATCGATGAAGCTGACGATTTGTTGAACGATACCTCTTTAGACCAGGTTAAAAATATTATTGCCGCAGTGCCAAGAGACGCTCAGGCAGCCTATTTTTCCGCTACGGATACTGATGTTTTGTATCATTTAAAAGAAAAGATGGGTAAATCAGCTGATATAATTGATGTTAGGGATGTTGATCAAACAAGAGGTAAGGTAACTCACGGTCTTTTCCAAATTTCGCGTGTCAAACGCAATGAGATGTTAAATCGGTTATCTAAAATGCAAGGTTTTAAAGCATTAGTATTTTTTAATCAGACTGATACGCTTAATCGTGCTTTTAATTTCTTTAAACACGAGGGAAATGGCAAAGTACAAAAATTAGCTGCAGGTGAAAGTAAACAGAGCCGCAAAAAGGCGCTAGATGATTTTCGGTTGGGAAGAATCAAATTATTATTAACGACAGATGTGGCCGCAAGAGGACTTGACATTGCTAAGTTACCAGCAGTGATTAATTATGATTTGCCAAATGAATTGAATACCTATATTCATCGCGTGGGTCGAACAGGTCGAATGGGTGAACCAGGGCTAGTAATTAATTTTGGAGATGATCATGATCTTCGTGATTTAAAACACGTTTTAGATAATAGTGAATATGAATTAAAACCAATTTATTACTTCAATGGTGAGATCGTTGATCACATTGATGATTCACAGTTAGAACATCAAAAAGAGCTTAAACAAAGAGAAGCGGCAAAGAAAAAGCAAACCCGTGAGTCCGTTCAGTCTAAACCTAAAAAGAACAAACACCGAAAACGAAAACAAAAGAATAAGGGTAAGCCAAGTAGTCATAAAAACCACCATTAGTTTGTTTCTTTACTAAATTTTTTATTCGTTATAGAATAGAAAATGTTTTTGGCCCCATAGCACAACTGGATAGGGCAACCGCCTCCTAAGCGGTCGATCTCAGTTCGAGTCTGAGTGGGGTCATTTTTAAACGTTAAAACACTTCATCTAAATGAGGTGTTTTTTATTTGGGCAAATGTTGCTGATGACAATTAATTAATTGATTTTTGGGCTTATGGGCGATTATAATGGGTTCTACAAGGATTTACATTTTAGGAGGAAATTATATTGAATATTTTAATTGCTTTACTCCCAGCGTTAGGTTGGGGTCTTCTTCCTATTGCAACTGGGTTAATTGGTGGTAAGCCAGTTAATCAGTTGATGGGAACTACATATGGTGCATTAATCATTGCCATACTTGTTTTTATTTTTAAGCAACCGGTGATCACCATGCAGGACTTTTGGTGGTGTTTACTTTCCGGGATGGCTTGGGCAGTTGGTCAAATGACTCAGTACATGGCCTTCACTCAAATTGGTGTATCGCGAACGATGCCAATTTCAACTGGTTTGCAGTTAGTTGGTACTTCAGTTACAGGAGTGATCTTCTTTGGTGAATGGGCTGGCTTAATTCCCAAGCTAGCTGGTTTTGGATCAATTATTTTGATTATCATTGGGGTTTTACTAACAACTTTGAAGGACAATGGCAGTAATGAACCTAAGACAGCTGAAGAGAATGCCGCCCAGCATACACGGAATGGTTTAATTCTGTTAGTAATTGGGATGTTTGGATATATCGGCTACTCTGATTTTCCAAGGATTGCTAATACCAATGGATGGTCAGCATTTCTACCCCAGACGATCGGAATGGTCATCATGGGAACGATCTTTGTTATTATTAGTGCTTATAAAACCAAGGTTAATCCGTTTAAACAAGCTGTTTCATATAAAAATATTATTACCGGATTCTTGTTCGGATTTGGTGCCTTCTTCTATCTAATTTCGACTGAATTAAACGGAGTTGCCACTGGATTTACGATTTCTCAGATGTGTGTTGTTATTTCAACCTTTGGTGGAATCATAGTTCTTCACGAACACAAGACGAAGAAAGAACTAGTATTCGTCACACTTGGAATGATTTGTGTCATTCTTGGTGGTGTCATTACAAGTTTTATCTAAAATCTTATTTCACTAAAAAAGGGACACTTTAAGTGTCTCTTTTTTTTAAGTTTTAAAAGTTGGTGTTGAAAACTAGCATGAAACCGTATACAATTAATTTATAGCGTTGTTTTAATTTAATAATTGGAAAGAGGAAAAGAAATGTCATACATGCCCTTCATAGTGTTGATTTTAGGAATCGCACTTCTCCTTTTCATGATCATCAAACTTAAGCTAAATACTTTTGTTTCCTTGATCATCACAGCTATTTTAGTTGCGCTTGGATTAGGAATGAACCCAGCATCAATTGCCGATGCCATTAAGACTGGTATTGGTAGTACATTAGGTGAATTGGCCATTGTCTTCGGATTCGGTGCCATGATCGGTCGTTTGGTTTCTGATTCTGGTGGTTCGTATCGAATCGCTAAGACTCTGATCGACAAGTTCGGAAAGAAACGGTTACAGATTGCGATCGTGATTGCTTCGTTCATTATCGGAATGTCATTGTTCTTCGAAGTTGGATTGGTATTACTTACCCCAATCGTCTTTGCAGTTGCCCTTGAAGCCGATGTACCATTTGTTTATCTAGGAATTCCAATGGCTGCCGCTTTGTCGGCAACCCAAGGATTCTTACCACCACAACCTGCTCCAACGGCTGTGGCAACAGCCTTGGGCGCTAACATTGGTGAGGTATTGCTCTTTGGTATCATTGTTGCAATTCCGGCCGTTTTAATTGCGGGTCCTGTCTTTACGAAGTTTGCCGAAAAGTTTGTGCCAAGCGCTTTCGTAGTCAAGAAGAGCCTGCCAGCTTTTGGTGAAGTTAAAGAATACAAGTTAGACGAAACTCCTAGCTTTGGTCTTTCGGTTTTGACTTCATTATTACCAGCTATTTTCATGGCGGTTAACACTATTTATCAGTTAATTTTCCATGGTGGGAAGGCCGTTGCTAAGCCATCAGGATTTGATGCCATTATCTCGATGTTAGGTAACCCAATGATTGCCATGGTAATTGCTTTAGTATTTGCCATCTGGTCAATGGGCTTCCATCGTGGTAAGAAAATGAGTGACGTTTCTAAGAGTATTGAAGCCTCTGTTAAATCAATTGCCATGCTTCTATTGGTTATTGGTGGTGGGGGTGCCTTCAAGCAAGTCTTGATTGATGGTGGTGTTGGTGATGCCGTTAAGAACATCATGATGCACTCATCATTATCTCCAATCATCCTTGGTTGGTTAGTCGCTGTTATTCTTCGTGTATCGTTGGGTTCAGCGACGGTGGCTGGAATGACCGCTGCTGGTCTAGTAATGCCACTGATGTCTTCATTGAACGTTAACCCGGTAATGATGGCACTAGCCATTGGTGCTGGATCACTTGCCGCATCACACGTTAATGATGCTGGATTCTGGATGTTTAAAGAATACTTTGACTTAACTATGAAACAAACTTTCTCAATTTGGACGGTGCTAGAAACCGTGATTTCAGTTGTGGGGCTGATAATGGTCTTGATTCTGAATGGAATTCTGGGAATGTTCTAGATTAGTTAATAAATTCAAAAAGACTTCACTTTATGTGAAGTCTTTTTTTGTATAAAAAAGCCGCTTATAAAGTTATAGGCGGTTTTCGATTAAACTATGCTTCGTCCTTAATGATGTACTGAGGACGGTGTTTTGTTTCTAAATAAATTTTTCCAATGTATTTTCCTAGAATGCCCAAACAGAAGAGTTGGATTCCACCGATTAGGAGAATAATTGATACTAAAGAAGGCCAACCAGATACTGCGCCTCCAAAGAATAATGCTCTGATAACGACAAAAGCAATCCCAACGAGGGAGAGTAAAAATGAAATTATCCCAACGTAAGTGGCAAAGGTTAGTGGGGCATCCGAGAAATCAATAATTCCTTCCATCGAGTATTCTACCAATTGTGAGAAAGACCAATGAGTTTCTCCAGCAGCTCGCGGAACTCCTTGATACTCTAAGTATTTGGTGTTAAAACCAACCCAAGCAAAGATACCCTTTGAGAATCGATTGTATTCTGTTAATTCATTTACAGCATCGACGTAACGTCGAGACATTAAGCGGTAGTCTCGAACGTTAGGTTTAATTTTAACGTCTGACATTTTATCGATGACCTTATAGAACATCGAAGAACAGAATGCTCGAACTGGATTTTGTTTTCTGCTTGTTTGGACGCAGCCAACGCAATCATAATCTTGGGTTTGAATGATTTTGAGCATTTTAGGAAGTAGTTCTGGTGGATCTTGGAGATCAACGTCCATTAGTGCAATGTAATCGCCTTTGGCATTTCTTAGCCCAGCAGCCATCCCAGCTTCTTTTCCGAAGTTTCTTGAAAATGAGATGAAATGGACGGTGTCAGGGTGTTTTTCGTGAAGATCCTTAATGATCTTAAAGGTATTATCGCTTGATCCATCATTTACAAAAAGATAGTCAGGCTCATACTTTTCACCGTCTTTATTCATTTGTGCAAAAACCTTTTCCACAGTTTTGTAGAAAAGTTCAATTGATTCCTGTTCATTATAACAAGGAACAATCAGACTAATTTTTTCCAAAATTAATTACTCCTTAGTACTTGGCAATTAAACTTTTAAATTTAAAAATACATTACCAATTATTTACAGATTGTTTAATATCATTTTATCATTATTTAAAGTGGTTTGGCATCGGAATTAGGTAAATCTTTTGATATACTTAAGGTACTAGTCAAATGGGAGGGATTAAATGTGACCAGACCAATTAAAGTTATGATTGTTTTTGGAACTCGACCGGAGGCCATTAAGATGGCTCCAATTATTTTAGAGATGAAGCGAAATCGAAACAAATTTAAACCAATCACAGTGGTCACGGGTCAACATCGTGAAATGCTGCAGCAGGTGCTCGACATTTTTCAAATCACTCCTGATTATAATTTAAACATTATGAAGAATGATCAAACACTCGGAGATATTACTGTTTCTGTGATCGCTAAGTTAGGACCGATTATTTCTGAAACGAATCCCGATATTATCCTGGTTCATGGTGACACTACCAGTACGTTTGCCGCTTCAGTCGTTTCTTTCTATCACAAAAAAATGTTAGGGCACGTTGAAGCAGGGCTTCGTACTCATAATAAGTATTCGCCGTACCCCGAAGAAATGAGTCGTCAATTAACCGATGTTTTAGCAGATTTGTATTTTGCACCAACGGAATTAAGTAAACAGAATTTAATAAGGGAAAATCATCCTGAATCGAGCATCTTTGTTACAGGAAATACCGCCATTGATGCCCTTCATCAAACGGTGAGTGATAATTACCATCATACAATTTTAGATGATATTGATGACGGTCACCGGATTATCTTACTTACAATGCACCGACGTGAAAATTTAGGTGAACCGATGAAACAAACGTTTCAGGCAATTAAACAGGTGGTTGATTCACATCCTGATGTAGATGTTGTTTATCCGGTTCATCTTAATCCCGTGGTTCAAAAGATGGCCCAACGGATTTTTAAGGGCGACTCTAGAATTCATTTGATTGCACCCTTAGATGTGATTGATTTTCATAACATGGCGGCTCGAAGTTATTTTATCATGTCTGACTCTGGCGGGGTTCAAGAAGAAGCACCTTCACTTGGGAAGCCCGTTTTGGTTCTTAGAGAATCAACTGAACGACCCGAAGGAGTTAAAGCGGGCACCTTGAGACTAGTTGGAACTGATCCTAAGGCCATTAAAAATGCGATGGTGGATTTACTTGATAATCCAGATGATTACCGAAAAATGGCTGATGCTCATAATCCTTATGGGGATGGAACGGCAGCTAAGCAAATCTTATCTGCAATTGAGGCAACTTTTAAAGGAGAGTCCTAGCTTGTGGAACGAAAAACAAACCAAAAAGTAATTTCATTTGTTAAGTTAATTATGAAACATTTTAAGATGGGGAACGTTTCTGATTCTGCCATCGTTTTGGCGTATTATTCCCTCTTATCACTGTTTCCAATATTAATCATGATTGGTAGCATCATTAAACTTTTACACGGAGATCCTAATGATATCTTAATGTATATCAGAACGGCGGTTCCATCATCGATTTATACAATGCTTTTGCCCATGATTAAGTCGGCTTTTGATAATAATAATAGTGGTGGTAGCTTATCGATCGGGTTGTTACTGGTAATTTGGTCAGCTAGTCAGGCGATGGCTGCATTTCAACGAACGGTTAACCGAACTTATGGCGTAGCCGATACTCAGAATGCCGTCATGAATCGGTTAATTTCTTTTGTGTGGATGCTTTTATTGGTACTATTGTTGATTGTTTTAATGATTTTACAGGGGTTTGGTCAAGAAATTATCACGTACTTAAGACCAATTCTGCATCTTTCAACCATTGCAACGCAAGTGGTTGCATACATTCGGATTCCATTTATTATTTCCGTATCTTTCATAGTTGTGATGCTTTTGTACTATTTTGTACCAAGCGTTAAAACTAAGATTCGTTATACGATTTTAGGCTCAGCGATATCTGTGCTTGGCTTAATGATTTTGTCACAAGCCTTTTCGCTAATCATTGAGTATTTTTTTAGAAATATTACCGCTTATAAGACGTTAGGGACTTTTATAGTAGTGATGTTGTGGCTGTATTTTATTGGACTCGTGCTGATGTTTGGCGCCGTTATTAATGCCAGTATGCAAGAGTACTTTACTGGTAACATTGAATCAACAAACGGATCCGTTCGGTCTATTATTTCTAGTGCACGTAAATTTCGTTCCAAAAAGAAAAACACCACCCAGAATTAAGTGGTGATGTTTTTTGCTAAATTATTTTTCACTGGCTTTCACTAGTTCACGAGAAAACTGGTCAAGAACTTTGATGTCACCTTCATCAGGTTCAAGATTGATTTTGACGCTTTTAGCTCCTTGAGTAGCGTTAGTTTCCTTTAAGGCTTTGGTAAATACATCGACGGCAACGTTATAATATTCTTGATAGAAAACATCCCCAGAACCAGCCACTCCAAAGACTTTTCCTTCTAAGTTTAGTGAATCTAAATCTTCAAAAAAGTCCATTCCTTCCTCAGGCAGAGCTCCTTCGTCGTAGGTGTATGGGCATATCACAATAATATCGGTATCTTTAAGTTCGTCCGCGTCAGTTTGAGAAATTTCAGTTTCTTCGACATCTACGCCAAGGTCCTCAAGTCCCTCGGTGACGATATCAGCAACGTCTTCGTTATTGCCAGTAATGGTGGCGTAAATCACGTGTGCTTTTGGCATGAGTGAAACCACTTCCTTTTTAGTGTTTTCAAATAAGTATATCAGAATAGTTTCAAATTGTTAATTTGATGGGAGTTAGCGCTGATGGATAAGCAAAGTGCAAATAAATTAAAGATCACTAAGATTGTTTCTCAAAAAAGACCGGGAAGATATAATGTATACGTCAATGATCATTATGCTTTTCCTGTGAGTGAAGAAGTAATGATTCAGTTTGGAATCTTCAAGGGATCTGAGCTAAGCCAAGGTGAGATTGACAAAATTAAGGCGGCGGACGATGTTTCAAAGTTATATAATAAGGCTATTGATTTTATTTCGTATCAGACTCGTTCAAGAAAAGAAGTTAGAGATAAGTTAAAATCATATTCAGACAATCTTGAAGCAGTTGATGAAGCGATCGAAAAACTAGAACAGATTAATCTACTTAATGATGAACATTATGCTGATACCTACGTCAAGGGAATTGTTGAACAACAGAATAAAGGCCCCATGGCCGTTTCAAGGTATTTAAAACAAAAAGGAATTGCAGATGAATACATAAATGAGGCAATTTCAGTTAATTATTCGAGCGAAATGACGCTGAAAAATGGTAAAAAACAGGCCCAAAAAATCTTTGCTCATAATCAGCGCTATCCTTTTAACAAGCGGATTCAAAAAACCAAGACGACTTTGTACCGAAAGGGATACTCGTTTGATGATATTGATACAATTATTAGTGAACTAGACTTTCAAAGTGATGCCGATCATCAAAATGAGTTGCTTGATAAAGAAGGTAACAAGGCTTGGAATAAGTATAAAAAGTATAATGATATGAGTCGACGTCAGAAAGCCAAGCAGTCGTTATATCGAAAGGGATTTGATCTTGATGATATTGATCAATTCTTGGACACAAAAGAAAATTAATTGGAGTGAATCAAATGAATAGATTTAAAAATTCGGCTTTATTTTTTTGGACGGTTGAGATTCTGATTGCGGTTGGAATCGTTTATTTATGTTCCAAAATTAGTTTTGTCTTTTCGCCGATTGTAATTTTTGTGTCAACAATCTTCGTTCCACTCTTGTTAGCGGGATTCTTGTATTACATGTTGAATCCGATCGTTAACCTCCTAATGAAAATAAAAATCACAAAAACAAAACACATTAATCGTACCTGGGCTACCGCGATTGTATTTTTGATTGTGATTGGGGTTATTGTTTACATGGCGTTTTCATTTGTACCACGGTTGATTACTCAGGTGGCTAACATGGTAGGGGCAGCGCCTGAATTTGCTAAACAAGGGCAGGAATTACTAACTAAAATCACGCGTTATGGATTTTTGAAAAAAGTGGACTGGCGTCCCATTGTTGACAAGATTCAGTCCTCATATTCATCGTATTTGAAAACAGTTCTAGCTAATTTGACGAATAGTGCGGGAACGATTATTTCAATGGCCACGAACGTGGTTATCACGGCAATTACTGTTCCTGTCATTCTGTTTTACATGTTAAAGGATGGAAATAAACTACTTCCAAGCATTGAAAAATTAACTCCCGGACTTTCCAAACACCACAGAAAACAAACGGTAACGTTACTTAAAAAAATGAATCATACCCTCTCACGTTACATCGGTGGCCAGGTCATTGAGTGTCTGTTTGTTGGAACGTTTACCACTTTAGGATACTTTCTGATTGGCCAAAAGTATGCTCTTTTGCTTGGGGTCTTCGCCGGATTATGTAATATCATCCCGTACGTTGGTCCATACATTGGAATCATTCCATCACTTTTTGTTGCCTTTTCAGATAATATTATGCAAGTTATCTGGGTAATTGTGGTAGTCATTATTGTTCAACAAATTGATGGAAATTTGGTGTACCCAAATGTGATTGGGAAATCGTTAAAGATTCACCCACTAACCATTATTATCATTTTACTTGCAGCTGGCCACATTGCTGGGTTGTTTGGGATGATTCTAGCCATTCCAGTTTATGCCATTGCAAAGGTTGTGATTGAATATTGTTACAATATTTGGTTAGTTCAACATGACGATTCGAACTCCACTAATTCATCAAAAGATGAGACAAATTAAACTTTGGTTATTGATCGTGAATTTTATTGACGATAATGGAAGATATGCTAACATTTAATTGTTGATAAGTAGGAGTATTAATTAAAGTCTTCTGACAGGAGATATTATGACGAAAGTAATTACGTATGGCACATTTGATCTGCTTCATAAGGGTCATGTGCGTTTATTAAAACGTGCTCGTGAATTAGGTGATTCATTGACGGTAGGTCTTTCGACGGATGAGTTTAATGCCGTAAAGGGGAAACGTGCTTATAATTCTTATGAGGATCGTAAGTACATTTTAGACGCTATCCGCTACGTTGACGAGGTAATTCCTGAAAAGGGATGGAACCAGAAGATTCAAGATATTAAAGATCATAAGATTGATATCTTTGTGATGGGTGACGATTGGAATGGTAAGTTTGACTTTCTTAAAGAGTATTGTAAAGTGATTTATCTGCCGCGAACCCAAGGAATTTCAACGTCTAAGATCAAGTCTGATTTAGGTGTCACGAGCCAAAAGGATTGGAAAGATTAGTTTAAGTCCAAGGATTCTTCGTTTTATTTATTAGAATGTTTTAGTTTAAGGGGAGCAAAATGAAACAAGCACTTTTTTTAGTAACTTCAGTTCATGGAGCTGAAAAGCCCCGATTTAAAGAACGACTGGAAAGAATGATCGATGATGGTGATTCAATTAAAGTTGTAATTTCCATTTTAAACTACGATCAATCACAGTACGTGGCCACTTTGATTAGGAAGTTAGCTGATTCTTTTCATCAGCAAACGCGATTAGAAATCATCCAATTGTGTGACATTTTTAGTAAACAACATGGTATTTCTGATCAGAATCATGATGTAAATAATGATTTAACCCAATTTAACGTTCACGACAGAGTGGTTAGAGGCCAGCCCGTTCAAGTCTACAGTGACCATAATGGGGTGGTTCAAGCTGAACGAAAGGAAATCTTGGCTGGATCAGGTTTATTCAAAGTGATCTTTTATGACGGGCCCCACGTTAGTAAAACGATTTATTATGACAATCATGATAACGCTACTGCCGTTTTCAAACGGATTAATGAGGAACATCAAGTAATTAAATTTTTAAATCAACGTGGTGACGTGGCATGCCGGGTGGATCAAAGTGACGGCGGAACAGCTCGGATTTTTTATCTTAGTAAAACTTCGGTTGTTTCACCTCCAAAAACAAGTTTAAAGATTGCTAGACCAACTAGTGATTTAATCGATTATGATGTTAGTCTAGGTAATTTGAAGTATTTGTCTAAGGGTTCAGATGCTCGATCATATGTCATTTCAGACTATGGCAATGCGAGCCGTTATAATGATATGTCAGAATTTAACGTTGCCTTAGTTAATAAGTATGCTGAAGGCAATGAGACTACCATTTTTATCGATTTGGATGATATGGTTAACTTTTCTGAATATCTTGGTAAAAACGTGATTTTCAACTATTAAGGAGAAATAATGCGAGCAATACTTTCTAACGTTATACCAAAACAAACAAAGTTGAAAATTGAATTTGAATTAATCAATCCTAGTTACGCTGATGAAGATGCAACTGTTACTTTGATTGAAAAAGAAAGCTTAGCCTCAATCACCGTTCCCATTCTTAAAAGGGACGTAAGTGGCAATGAAGCAGCAATTATAATTGATCCAAATAAATTTCACTTTGACTCTGTGGGGCAGGATGAATTTGAATGGCAACTCTATTATTCGTGTGGGAATCGTGACAACCGGACCCTTATCCAAGTTGAAAGTGAATATGTAAGCGCCGTTCGGCGGATGGGGTCAAACGCATATTATCAATATGAGATTGACCCTTCTGGCATGGCGGTCTTTTATGTCAGAACGAACCGATCCAAAAAGCAATTTGTGATGAACTCGGTTAATTTGCTTGGTGGCGGTAATTTACGATTAACGGGGTTTAACCACATTGACGGTCAAAAACTTGATCAGATGGCAATTGTAATTAAGCAAGCAAGTGATCAAAGTGAACGGCTCTATCCGATCACTGATTCACCGTTTCAGGGGATTTTTGCGATTACCATTCCGTTTAAAGAGCTAAAGGATGAGGATACATATCGTTTGTATATCAGGTATGATTATCATGGTAAGCATTTTCAGCAAAGATTGGTGATGGATGTTTCGCTTTCATCATTTAAAACCGTCTCTTCGTTAGGTGATAATCGTGAATTAGTATTAAAAGAGGGAAAGCAAGGTCAACTTCGTGTTATTAAAAGAAGACGGCCGTCTCCTACAAAAAGACTTACTAAGTTTTACGGGAAATCTAAGCATTTGTGGAAATCGTTTAAAATCTTATTAAGTAAAGTTAATCGTTTGCGCTTAAGGAAGTTGTTTAAACGGGGGCATACACCATTTGCTACTACGACGATCGTGTTTGAGAGTTTTGGTGGACGTCAAGTGAGTGATAGTCCTTATGCTATCTATCAGGTTTTTAAAAAATTACATCCTAAGATTAACTTTATCTGGTCCATTCAAAAGTCACAAAAGCAATTTTGTAAAGACCACAACATTAATTATGTAATTAAAAATACGGGACGTTGGGTTCGTACCATGGGAAAGGCTAAGGTATGGATTAGCAATGCTAGATTTCCTGCATGGGTCGTTAAACCAGACTATGTAACGTATGTTCAAACTTGGCATGGCACACCCTTAAAGAAATTAGGGTTAGATATTGAACGAGTTTCAATGCCTGGTACGACAACCAATAAGTACCATGATAACTTTGTTAAAGAAGCTAATCGTTGGGATGCTTTGATTTCACCAAACGATTTTTCAACCAAGGTCTTTAGGAGTGCCTTCGGTTATGAAAATAAGATTTTAAAGGTAGGATATCCGAGAAATGATGAATTGATTAACGGGAATAATCCTACTGATATTAATAAGATTAAGGATCGATTGGGGATCCCACGGGACAAGAAAGTTGTCCTATATGCGCCCACTTACCGAGATAATCAGTTTGAGAGCAAGGGGAAATATACCTTTAAGCTACCGTTTAGTTTGGAAGAATTCAAACAACACTTTGGAAGTGACACCGTCCTAATTTTACGGATGCACTACTTGATTTCAAATGCATTAGACGTCTCTGACTACAAAGGGTTCGTCTATGATCTATCGAACTATTCCAACATTTCTGATTTATATTTAATTTCGGATTTGCTGGTAACTGACTATTCCTCAGTCTTTTTTGACTACGCCTACCTTAAACGGCCAATTTTGTTCTATCCTTATGACTATCACGTGTATAAGGACGAATTGCGTGGTTTTTACTTGAATTATGAACGAGATTTGCCTGGAAGGATCGTCTATGATTCTGATGAGTTAATGAAGGGCATCTCAACTGATTTAAAAGACAAAAACGTTGAAAACGATCCTAAATTTATGCAATTTTACAATCGCTTCTGTCGAATTAACGATGGACTTAGTTCGATTAAGACGATTAATTATGTAATGCAACAAATTCGTTAAAAATAATCCGGAGTTTTCCGGATTTTTTGTTTGATGGTATACAATTAATCTATAACAGAAAGGAAGTAAAGATGAAAAAAGCAGACCTAGAAAAAGAAGTCGATAAACGAAGAACGTTTGCCATTATTTCTCATCCTGATGCTGGGAAAACCACTATCACCGAACAGCTACTCCTCTTTGGTGGGATTGTTCGGGAAGCTGGAACCGTTAAGGCGAAAAAAAGTGGGAATTTTGCTAAGTCAGATTGGATGGAAATTGAACAGAAGCGTGGAATTTCAGTTACTAGTTCGGTTATGCAGTTCGATTATCAGGGAAAAAGGATTAATATTCTTGATACACCGGGACATGAAGATTTTTCAGAAGACACATACCGGACCCTCATGGCAGTGGATTCTGCCGTGATGGTGATTGACGCCGCTAAAGGGATCGAACCGCAAACCAAAAAGTTATTTAAAATTTGTAAAATGCGTGGAATTCCAATTTTTACTTTCATGAATAAGCTTGATCGTGATAGCAAGGATCCCATGGAATTAATCGATCAATTGGAAGATGTACTGGGGATTGAGGCTTATCCGATGAACTGGCCGATTGGCTCTGGTCGAATTTTAAAAGGGTTATACGACCGTTATAATCATCGGGTTGAACTTTATAAACCAGAAGCGGATGGCCAGACCTTCATTAAACTAGATGATGATGGCAATCTTACTAGGGACAACTCACTAGCAGACGATAGCATTTATCAAGACGCTCGAAGTGAAATGGATTTAATCTCTGAAGCTGGAAATCAATTTAGTAGAGAAAAAATTGCCAATGGTGACCAAACACCAGTCTTCTTTGGCTCAGCGTTGGTTAACTTTGGGGTTAAAACTTTTTTGGACGCTTATTTGAAGCTATCACCAGCTCCTGGTCCTCATAAGACTCTTCAAGGAAGTGAAATTGAACCAACAGCACCAGAATTTTCTGGATTCGTGTTTAAGATTCAGGCCAATATGAATCCACGTCATCGCGATCGAATTGCCTTTGTACGAATTTGCTCTGGTGAATTTCAGAAAGGCATGGATGTTACCCTTGATCGTACCCAAAAGCCGATTCGTTTATCAAACGTTACTGAGTTTATGGCTAATACTCGTGAGAACGTTCAAACAGCGGTTGCTGGAGATATTATTGGGCTTTATGATACTGGTAATTTTCAGATTGGCGACACCATTTATACCGGGAAAAAGCCGATTACATTTGAAAAACTACCACAGTTCACTCCCGAACTCTTTATGAGAGTTTCAGCCAAGAATGTTATGAAGCAGAAGTCGTTTCATAAGGGCATTCAACAATTAGTACAGGAGGGAGCCATTCAGCTGTACACTAATTACAGTACGGGACAGTATATCTTAGGAGCAGTCGGTCAGCTTCAGTTTGAAGTATTTCAGTTTCGAATGAAAAATGAATATAACTCAGATGTTGTGATGGAGCCAATGGGGCATAGAATTGCCCGGTGGATTAACCCTGACCAGCTGGACGAAAAGATGTCTTCGTCTAGAAATATTTTAGTACGGGATCAAAAGGGGGATCCGTTATTCCTTTTTGAAAATGAGTTTGCAGAACGCTGGTTTAAAGATAAATATCCTGATGTCAAGTTAACTGCCAAGCTTTAGGATTGAATTGACGTAATATTCGATATAAACTAGTTTTTGTGAAAGGTGGATATGAATTATGAAAAAGTTAAGTGCTTGTACCAGTGTGATGGTTGGTAAAGACGCTAGTGTTGATGGGTCAACGATGATTTCGCGAAATGATGATACCTTTTTACCATTAACGCCTCAACGTTTTTATGTTCAACCTGCATATCATAACGAGGACAAAATTTGGAAATCCAACCAAAATGGTTTTACTGCCCCAATGCCAAAGTCGGGTTACCGAATTTTGATGACACCGAACGCTGACGTTAAAAAAGAAGGCGTTTATGCTGAAAGTGGATTTAATGAAAAGAATGTTGCAATGAGTGCCACTGAAAGTGTTTATGGAAACGAGCATGCTTTAGCTCATGATCCGCTTGTTCAGCATGGGCTAGCCGAAGATTCTTTACAATCGATGGTTCTTCCTTACATTAATTCTGCAAGGGATGGAGTTACTTATCTAGGAAATTTAATCAAAAAGTATGGTTCACCAGAGGGAAATGGGGTCCTTTTTAGTGACAAGAACGAAGTCTGGTACATGGAGATCGTTACTGGTCACCACTGGGTCGCACAGCGAATTCCTGACGATTGTTATGCGGTCGTAGCAAACGAAGTTGCAATTCAACAGGTTGACTTTGATGATCCTGAGAACTTTATGTATTCCGATGGGTTACAAGAGTTTGTTGAAAAGTACCAGTTAAATCCTGATAAAGAGGGATTTAATTTTAGACATATCTTTGGAACTCATAATGAATTTGATCACCATTACAACACACCTCGGGTTTGGTATGGTCAAAGGGTGCTAAATCCTGAGATTGAGCAGGAGCCAACCTCAAATGACCTCCCATTTATTAGAAAAGCAAGCCGTAAAATTGAAGTTAGTGATGTTGAGTTTATTTTGAGTTCTCATTATAACGAAACCAAATATGATCCATTAGCTAAGGATCCAAAAGAATCGAATACTCAGTTTAGACCAATCTCAATGAATCGAACCCAAAATTCACATGTTCTACAAATTAGAAACGATGTAAGTGATAAATGTTCAGCAATTATGTGGCTAAATTTTGGAATTCCTGCCTTTAGTCCATATGTTCCATTTTTTGCTAACGTTAACGAGACTGACCCAAGTTATGAGGTTACCCCTCTAACGATGGATGATAAGAGTGCTTACTGGATGTATCGTAAACTATCGATGATCGTTGAATCTCATTACAGTAATTTTATTCAACAGGATCGTGATTTTAAAAAACATGCTAACGAGTTATTTTTAGGGCATATATCAGATACGATGGGTCAAGCTGCTAATATGAATGATCAGGATGCATCTGAATTTTTGAAGGATCAGAATCAGCGATTGGTCAAAGAAATGAGGAGTCGAACCTATCAGTTTATGCATGAATTGATGGAAAAGGGTTTTACACTCTCTAAATTGACATATAACATGGACAAAAATTTGTAAAAAAATCCCACTCTTATTGAGTGGGATTTTTTAGGTTAGACGTTTGTCATTATTATGGGTGCGAACCGTGGATCGTTTTTTGATCCATTGTGATCCACCGAGATTTAACCAATCATCTTGATTAGTTCGAATTTCCGTAAAGACTCGCCAAGTTGATCCAGCTGGCAAAATTTGATCGTATTTTCGCTTTTGCGCTGGTGAATCATAAACGGAGGTGGGAATCTTCATTTGAACTAAATAATTGACTGACTGAACCACTTTCCAGTTAGAACGGCGGTAGTATAAGATAATATTTTTGGTTTTATTTGTGAATTGACCGTTTAAGTCACCAACCGACAGGTGAAGCTGGTAATTAGGAATCATAGGAGCTTTTAATGTAAATCGTTGTCTTAGTGGACCATTCACGATTTTGGGAGGAAGAAGCAAACGAAATGAATCAAAATCGAAACAATAAACGCTAACTGGTTGGCCTAACTTAGGGATGTAATGAAACTTGACCCATTGTTTTTTTGCCTGCATTTTTTTAGTCATTCCATCAACACTAATTAATATGTAGTTTTTTATTTTGGGAACGATGAAATTAATTGGGTCACCAACTGTACCACTAATAATTTCGGTTGGTTTTAGTTGAAGGTCGTTTTGATCAACAAATTCCATAAAAATAGTGCTTGGATTTCTGATGACTTCTTTTTTAGGAATGGATTGATGCTTTTCTTTAGGTAATGGATTGGCGGGGGAAGTTACAATTGGATCTATGGAGTTTTTTTCGTTAACATTAGTTTGTCTGAACGATCGCTTTATGCGCTGTTTTGAGTGCTTGTAGTTATGATTATTTTTTGAAAAAATTTTTTTCATCCAATTAAACATAATTTTCCTCCAAAGATGGTTTATATTGATTTTACCATTTCTGGGAATAAAAAAAGACCTAGATTAAAATTCTAATCTAGGTCTCTTTTACTACTTAGTACTAATAACGATGTTGTTGTTCTTGTCCGTATCTGCAACCAGATTATTAGTTTCTGGATGATTCAAGAAGTAGTCAGCCGTTTGGTCTTCCAACTGTTCTTGAATTACTCGTCGAAGTGGACGTGCACCCATTGACGGATTGTAACCGAGTTCGACAATTTTTGCTTTGGCCGATTTGGAAACATCAATGTGAACGTTTCTTGACGCTAACATGTTATTCATATCTTTAATCATCAGATCAACAATTTGATTCAAGTTATCTTTAGAAAGTTGATTGAATTCAACGATGTCATCAAAACGATTGAGAAATTCAGGTTTGAAATAAAGTCCTAATTTATCCATCACAGAATGAGTTTTACCAGTTGATTCTGGTGTAAACCCAACGCTTGCTTCGGCATCGCTTCCAGCATTACTAGTCATGATGATGACAGTATCCTTAAAGGAAACTGTTCGACCTTGTGAGTCAGTCAAACGACCGTCATCTAAGATTTGTAAGAATGTGTGGAGAACGTCTGGATGAGCTTTTTCAACTTCATCTAACAGAATCAAGCTGTAAGGATTACGACGGACTTTTTCTGTTAATTGGCCAGCTTCATCGTAACCAACGTAGCCAGGTGGTGAACCAATCAATTTAGCAACTGATTGTGGTTCACGGTACTCTGACATGTCAAATCGAATCATTGAATCTTCTGATCCAAATAATTCTTTGGCAAGTTGTTTAGCCATTTCAGTCTTACCAATTCCAGTGGATCCAACGAATAGGAATGAACCAATTGGACGACCGCTTCCATTGAAACCAATTCGATTTCGTTTAATGGCTTTAGCAACTGAGTCAACCGCCTTGTCTTGTCCAATCACGTGTTGCTTTAAGTTTGGAGCTAAATCCTTTAACTGTTGTTGTTCTTTGGTTTGTAGTTCTCCAACTGGGATATTGGTCATTTCTTCAACAACCTGTTGCATATCCTTTTCGGTAACGGTGTTGTGTTTCTCACTTGTAGCACCCTTATCCTTATTTTGATGAAGTCGTTTGATTTTATCACGGTAGTAAGCGGCTTGTTCGTAGTCCTCTTTATCTAAAGCCGTCTTCTTTTCGTTTTCAGCACTGTCAATCTCTTTGTCAATTGTTTTTGGATCAACAATGTTTAAAGTTAAATTCTTTCTGGAACCAGTTTCATCAAGTAAATCAATTGCCTTGTCTGGAAGGTAACGATCACTGATATAACGATCGGAAAGGGTAGCTGCCGCTTTCACTGCTTGATCGGTATACTTGACTAGATGGTAGTTTTCATAACGGTTTTGTAGACCCTTTAAAATCTTGATGGACTGATCAACCGTTGGTTCTTTGACCATGATTGGTTGAAGTCGTCTTGAAAGGGCAGAATCTTTTTCAATGTCACGATATTCTTTTAAGGTGGTTGCCCCAATTAATTGAAAGTCTCCACGTGCAAGAGCGGGTTTTAAGACGTTACCTGCGTCCATCCCACCTTCAGCATTACCGGCACCCATGATTTCATGAATTTCATCAATGAATAGGATGATGTTACGGTTTGACTGAACCTCTTTAATTAATTGTTGCATTCGTTTTTCAAATTGACCACGAATACCTGTGCCTTGAACCATTGAAACCATGTCTAATTGAATTACTTGTTTGTTTTGAAGTTTTTCTGGAACAGTACCATCAGCAATTTTTTGAGCTAGACCCTCAACGATTGCTGTTTTTCCAACTCCGGCTTCACCAATCAAGACCGGGTTATTCTTTCCTCTACGATTTAAAACTTCGATTGCGCGAGCCGTTTCTTTATCACGACCGATTACTGGGTCAAGTTTTCCGGCTTTAGCTTTTTTAGTTAAATCAGTTCCATAAGTTGAAAGAATTGATTTTGCACCATTTCGGCCGTTGCCGCGTCCACTTTGTGGTGGAACTTGATAATCATTGACTTGGCCATTTTGCATAGCACGAAGAAAGTCATCTAGACTACCAAATCCGTATGAACCTTGTCCTTCCATAGTTTAAGCCTCCTTTTGCTTAACTAAATTGTCAGACGAAAGTCTGACCTTTATTGACCATTCATGAATATTATACGCACTAATAACATTCAATCAAGTATTTTGACTGATCTAGAAATTATTTTAATGTGGTAACATTGAAACCGATTAGGAGGCAATAATTATGGATAAAAATGAAAGTGACTTTACCGAACTCTTAAACCAATTAAAGGATGGAAAAATCAAAGATTTGACGGTTGAGCCAAAAGATTTTCCTGAATTTCAACAGGCTTTTATGAGCTTTCCAACACGAAAAAGAATCGTAGGAAAAGCCAGCGAAAAGGGCATTTTAACCTATCATTATTCGTCTGAAAATTAGCGTCATAACAATTATGTAAGCGATTTATGATAATTACTTGTTTTTTAGATGATAAATTGATATTCTTAAACTGTAAATAGAGTTAAATAAACGATTAAAGGAGTGCGTTCATTATGGAGAAACGTCAATTCAAAATCACGGCAGAAACTGGCATTCATGCTCGTCCAGCAACTTTGTTAGTTCAGACTGCTAGCAAATTTGATTCAAATATTAGTCTTGAATATGGTGATAAATCTGTGAACTTAAAATCAATCATGGGTGTCATGTCATTAGGAGTTGGCCAAGGTGCTGATATTACCATTTCAGCCGATGGTGACGATGCTAAAGAAGCTCTTGATGCAATTGCTAAAACCATGAAAGATGAAGGATTGATCGACTAATATGACTACCTTTAAAGGTATTGGTGTTAGTGATGGGATCGCATTTGGAAAAGCTTATTGTTTAACTAAGCCAGATTTAACTTTTAATAAAGATGCCTTTTTGGGTATAGACGAAGAAAAAGCACGCCTTAAAAAAACGTTTCAAGATACAAAAACTACTATTATAAAAATCAAACAAAGTAATAGGAGTGCTATGGCTAAAAAGTATCTTGATATTTTAGATTTTTATTTAGAAGTTTTATCTGATCCAGAGTTGATTGATGAAGTTAAAAGAGTCATAACAGAAGAAAAAAAGAATGCTGCATTTGCATTGAATCGTGTATTCAATCAATATGCAGCTATTTTTTTGAATATGAATGATCCGTATTTAAGGGAACGGGTTCATGATATTGAAGATATCCGCGACCAACTTTTGGGACGTCTACTCGGAGTCGACACTCCGGATCTGTCACTAATTAACCAGCCGGTGATTATTGTTGCTAATTCCATTTCTCCAACTCAGATTGCACAAGTTCAAAAGAAAAACATTAAGGGAATTGTTACAGCTGTTGGCACCAAGAATTCTCATGCAGCCATTATCTCTAGAAGTATGGATGTTCCAGCTGTACTAGGATTACAGGACGGTCTAAAGCGTTTGAAAAATGGTGAACAATTAATTGTGGATGGAAGTAATGGCAACGTTATTGCAAGTCCCAATTCAGATGAAGTCAAGAAATTCCAGACAAAACTTGAAAAATTTAGAGTACAAAAAAAATCATGGGAAAAGTTCAAGGGTCGCTCGACCAAAACATTGGATGAACACTCCCTGCTATTGGGTGCTAATGTTAGTAACGAAAACGAGGTTGATAATGCTTTAGAAGTTGGGGCTGATTCAATTGGATTATTTCGTACCGAATACATTTACATGAATTCTGACCATCTTCCTAATGAAGACGAACAATTTTTAATATACAAAAACATTGTTTCAAAGGTGAAGGGAAAGCAGTTAACTTTTAGGACAATGGATGTTGGCGGAGATAAGTTAGTTAATTATTTGCCTAATATTTCCCATAATGAGTCGAATCCCTTTCTTGGTTATCGTGCCATTCGTTATAGTTTAGGTGAAAGCAAGGTTTTTCGGACCCAAATCAGGGCACTCCTTAGATCTTCTGCTTATGGGCCAATTCGGATCATGTTTCCGATGATATCGACGGTCTCAGAGCTGGATCAGGTGCTTTCGATTTACACTGAAGAACGCCAGAATTTGATTGATAGTGGAGTTAAACTCGGGAAAGTTCAGTTAGGAACGATGATTGAAGTTCCAGCGGCGGCAATTATGATTGATAAGATTATTTCAAGAGTAGACTTTGTAAGCATTGGAACTAATGATCTAGTTCAATACACGGTTGCCGTTGACCGGTTAAACGACCGTGTTTCCTATTTGTACCAAGCTTGTGATCCAGCTGTGCTTCGCTTAATTGAAAGAGTCGTTAGAATCGTCCATAACGCTTCTAAGACCGTTGGCGTTTGTGGTGAGGTCGCATGTGATCCGCAGGTAATTCCTTTTTTGATTGGGTTAGGAGTTGATGAATTGTCAGCCACTCCATCCCAAATCTTAAAAACTAGGGCTTATATTAGTAAGATTAATTCTAAGTCAGCAAGTAAACTATCAGATAATATTATTAAGAATGCAAGTACTACTAGTGACGTTAATCATATGACTAATGATTTTATTTTAAAATACCAGATTAGATAAGTTATTAAGATTTGAACAGATTGGCACAAAGTTGCAAACCATGCGGGAAACCCATATAATTACATTTGTTTAACGTTAAAGAGAGAAGGGAAAACAACGTGAATATTGGTTTGTTTACAGATACTTACTTTCCACAAGTTAGTGGAGTTGCTACGTCAATCAAAACGTTAAAGGATGAGTTGGAAAGGCGTGGAAATCATGTCTATATTTTTACTACAACTGATCCTAACGTTGAAAAAAATGATGATGATGAAAAAGACATTTATCGTTTTTCAAGTGTTCCCTTTATTTCTTTTACCGAAAGAAGAATTGCTGTCAGAGGAATATTTCAGGCTTATCAAATTGCTAAACAATTAAAACTAGATATTGTTCATACCCAAACTGAATTTTCACTTGGAATTATCGGGAAGTTTGTTGCTAAGAATTTGAATATTCCTTGTATTCACACTTATCACACAATGTATGAAGATTATTTGCACTATGTTGCTAACGGCAAATTATTAAAACCAGTTCACGTAAAAGAAATGATGTTAGCTTTTTGCCACCACATGGACGGTGTGGTGGCACCAAGTAAGCGTGTTCTAGACAAGCTTACTGATTATGGGGTTAAAAGTCCCATTCGAATTATTCCTACGGGGATTGACGTTAAACATTATGAAGAAAATGATCATATTGATATTAGAAAAAAATTGGGCATCAGTGATGAGACCCCATTGATGGTTTCCGTTAGTAGAGTTGCTTATGAAAAAAACATCTCTGAAATGATCGATGCACTACCTAAGATTTTGGATCAAGTTCCGAATGCCATGCTTGTAATTGTGGGTGAAGGACCTGCCGAAGATGATTTAATGAAGCAAGTGTCTGATATGAAACTTAACGACCATGTTATTTTCACCGGGGAAATTAATAATGATCATGTCAATGATTATTATCGGATGGCAGATGTTTTTGTTTCTACTTCTAATTCAGAGTCTCAGGGGTTAACATACATTGAAGCAGTTGCTGCTGGCACCAAAGTTGTAGTGGCAAGAAGTCCATACACCGATGACTTAATTGATGATAAATCAATTGGAATGACGTTTGAGTCAGAAGAAAAGTTTGTTTCTGAAACGGTTGATTATTTGGAACATCGTGGTGAATACCCCGATTCAAAAAATGTTCGTGAAGAAAAATTACATGAAATTTCAGCTGAATATTTTGTGGATCAGATGTTGAGCTTTTATGATGATATAATTAAGGAGTTTGATCGAACTAAAGCTAAGCAAACTAACACATCTGACTGAGGAGTTTTGTTGATGTTAAAGATCGATATGTTTTCAACTGCTGACAAAGTAAAAGGGCAGGGAGTTGGTAGTGCATACATTGAGTTAATTAAGATGTTAAAGAAACATTTTCCAAACGAGTTTGACATTGAGATTAATAAATTTAATCAAGCGAATATTAGTCATTACCACACTATTAATCCAACGTTTTATTTATCTACATTTTCAAAAAAACGGGGACGAAAGATTGGCTACGTTCATTTTTTGCCGGAAACGCTTGAGGGGAGTTTAAAAATTCCTACTCCATTTCGACAAATTTTTTATAAGTATGTAATTGCCTTTTATAAACGGATGGATCATATTGTCGTCGTAAATCCAACTTTTATACCCAAACTTGAAAAATATGGGATTGATAAAAAGAAAATTACATACATTCCAAATTTTGTAAGTAAAAAAGAGTTCTATCCGGTTTCAAAAGACCAACAGGAAGCTCTTAGAAGTAGTTATGGTTATCGAACAAAACGGTTTACGGTGCTCGGAACCGGTCAAGTTCAGACCAGAAAGGGTGTTCTTGACTTTGGCAAGTTAGCAGTGCAAAATCCCAACGTTCAATTTATTTGGGCAGGGGGATTTTCATTTGGCAAAATGACAGCTGGATATTCTGAGTTGAAAGAATTGGTTGATAATCCACCTCAAAATCTTAGTTTTCCGGGAATTGTGGATCGTAAAGAATTAGTAAATTATTATAATATGGCTGATTTATTTCTTTTACCGTCGTATAATGAGTTATTCCCGATGTCTGTTTTAGAGGCGTTTTCCTGCGGGATTCCTGTTATGTTACGGGATTTGTCTTTGTATAAAAAAATTATTGACGGGTATTACATTTCAGCCAATAATGAGGCTGAAATGGATAAAAAACTTAAGATGTTGTTAAATGATCCTAAGCTTCTGAAAGCATATGCTGAAAAATCACTTAAAGCATCTGATTATTATTCCGAGGATCATCTAGCCAAGACTTGGCATGATTTTTATTTTGACCAGGCGAAAAAGGGGTAATTGAATGTCCAGGAGAAATAAAATCTCACTACTTATCATGATTGCCCTTGGATTACTTATTTCATGGTATGCAGCTAGAGATATTAAGTTTAGCGTTCTTATAAGAGATATTGTTGAAATTAATCCTTGGTGGTTATTAGTTGCTTTAGGGTGCATTTTGCTTTATTTTGCTCTTGAGTCCGTGATTACGTACATGTTAGTTCGAAATAGTGATTCAAATTTTACTTTTCGGGATGCAATTCGGGTACCATTAGTGGAGCAACTTTTTAATGGGATCACTCCGTTTTCATCTGGTGGTCAGCCAGCTCAACTATTTGTTTTAATTCAATCAGGAGTTGATGGTGGTCGGGCTAGTTCTGCACTATTGATGAAATTTGTTGTTTACCAAGCCATGATAGTGATTAATTTTTTTATTGCGTTAATAATCGGTTTTAACTACGTTATTGACAAAATGCACGCTCTGGCATGGTTTGTTGTGTTTGGATTTGGAATTCACATGTTTGTGATTGTTTCACTACTTATGATCATGTATTGGCATTCATTTACTAAAAAATTTGTTAATATTTGTATCAAACCAGTGAAATGGTTTGTAAAAGATGCTACATTTTATAAGTTAGTAAATACATTAAATAAGAAGATTGATAACTTTTATAAAGAGAGTGTGAGAATTGGTCACCAGGGGAAGTTGATGGCTAAAATATTCATAATCACTTTTTTTCAGTTGCTTTTTTATTACTTAATTCCTTACTTTATTATGCTTTCGTTAGGTTATACCAATGCTAATGTGGTAATGGTAACCAGTCTCCACATTTTGATTGTGATGATCATCTCGATTTTTCCAATTCCTGGAGGAGCAGGTGGAGCTGAGTATAGCTTTGAGATGATTTTTAGAAGTTATATTACTAATGGGAGTAAGCTGGTACTTGCGATGATCCTGTGGCGGATTCTTACGTATTACTTAGGTTTGATTTTGGGAGCCTTTGCCTTAGTGATGAAGCCAAGTAAAAAGGCGCAAAAGAAAAAGAATAGGAAGATATTAAAAAGCGAAAGTCATAAGAGTTTTGGAGGAAGCTAGAATGTCTCGAATATTAAAAAGCATTCGTAATTTTTTTAATACTACTATCGGTTTCTTTGTGCTGGTAGTTGTTTTGTATTGGATAACTACTCTGGTTGTTTATAACGTCGACTTTAGTTTGGGCGTTAAGGGTGGCATGCAAACTTTTTTGATGATTGTTAATCCAATTCCATCAGGACTGCTCTTGTTTGGGATTGCTTTGTACTTTCGTGGCAAGCTTTCTTATTGGCTGATGCTAATAATTGATTTTCTACAGTCGACTTGGATGTTTGCTAATGTTTTATATTATCGAGAATTCTCTGACTTCTTGTCAATTGGTATTATTAAAGGAACCGGAGACGTCCAAAATAATTTGGGCAAGAGTATGATGGAAATTCTTCATCCAACGGATTTTTTGATTTATTTGGATGTTGTGATTTTAATCTTACTGTTAGTCTTCAGGATTATTAAAATCGATTACCGTCCCTTTAAGTATCGCTACGCCATTGGAATTACTTTACTTTCGGTTTTGCTTATGGGGGGAGAATATTCTCTCGCTAATTCGGACCGGAGTGGTCTTTTAACTCGGACGTTTGATAATAATTATATCGTTAAGTATCTGGGCTTGAATGAATATGCTGCTTTTAATGCATATCAAACTCACCAAGAGAGTTCCACGCGAGCAAAGGCTAAAGCTTCAGATTTAAATAGTGTCAAGAAGTTTATTAATCAACATCAGACGTATCCAAGCGTTAAATATTTTGGGAAAGAAAAGGGTAAAAACGTTTTTATTATTCATTTGGAGAGTTTTCAACAGTTCTTAATCAACTATAAAGTTGATGGACAGGAAGTTACTCCGAATATTAATAAGTTTTATAGTGATAAGCATACGATTTCGTTTGATAACTTTTACCATCAAGTTGCTCAAGGTAAGACTTCAGATGCTGAAATGATGCTTGAAAATTCATTGTATGGGTTGCCCCAGGGATCTGCGATGGTTACGTATGGTTCGCAGAATACGTTCCAGGCGGCTCCAGCAATCTTAGACCAAAAGGGTTATTCGACGGCTGTCTTTCATGGAGACGTTCCGAGCTTTTGGAATAGAGATAATACTTATAAGTCTTGGGGATATCAGTACTTCTTTGATAGTAACTACTATAAGAAGAAACCTTCGTATAATGTTGGATATGGAATGAAAGATAAGATTATGTTTAAAGATTCAGTTCCATATCTTGAAAAGCTACCACAGCCGTTCTATGCCAAAATTATCACTTTGACTAATCATTATCCTTATGAATTAGATAAACAAAATGTTTCTTTCCCTGCTCTTAAAACGGGGGATAGTACCGTTGATCCTTATGTTCAAACGGCTCATTATTTAGATCAATCTTTTGGTGAGTTTGAACAATATCTCAAGGCAACGGGATTAATGAAGAATAGTGTCATTGTATTATATGGTGACCATTACGGGATTTCTAATAATCATCGTCCTGCAATTGCTAAGATGTTAGGTAAAAAGTCGGTTAATAACTATGATTTGGCTAACTTTCAGAAGGTGCCATTTATGATCCATGCTGATAATTTGGATGGGCACGTTGATCATACTTATGGTGGAGAAATCGATGTCTTACCAACGCTACTTCATTTATTAGGAATTAAGAATGATGATATGATCCAGTTTGGACATGATTTGTTAGGGAATAATCCTAATCAAATTGTTCCATTTAGGGATGGAGATTTTGTAACTCCTAAATACACTAAGGTTGGTGGAACAATCTATGATTCTAAGACGGGTCAAGTTATTAAGCCGGATAAGCAACAACAACAGGAAGTAGATGGAATTCAGAACTATGTAACTAGTGATTTGTCTCTTTCTGATAGAGTTATCTATGGTGATTTACTTCGTTTCTATCATCCTAAGGGATTTAAGCCTGTGGATCGAAAAGACTATAATTATAAGCCGAAGAATGCAATGGAACAGTTGGATAAGGCTGACAAAGAACGTAAAACTGATTTAATTGATCAAAATGGTGGCAAGTCCACGGTTCCGATGTATCATACTGATGCTCCTGAACTAAAATAATTAGAAAAAGCATTTAGATAGAGATCTAAATGCTTTTTTTGTAAAAAAGTCTTGACGTAATTTTGTTTCCTTGGTATAGTAGTTCTTGTCGTTAAGTGCGCCAAAACAATTTGGTTAAAATTAGTCAAACCTTTCTATTGACAATAAATTAACCACATGGTATATTATTACATGCGGCGTTGAGGTATAATAAGACGACGTTGCGTCAGAGTAGATCTTTGAAAACTGAACAAGATTTTGATTACAAGTGTAAGGTAATTTTAGGTTGTAGAACTTAAAATTAAACATTTGCGAAGTCAATTCGCTTTTTAATTCTTTTGAAAAAGAATAACAACAAATAA